>NZ_JBQFPJ010000003.1:0-339109 GCF_056534475.1 Ruegeria sp. D4 | reverse complement strand
CCGGAGACAACGTGTCGTTTGGCGTTGAGCTGAACGAGCCGATCGCGATGGAGAACGGTCTGCGATTCGCCATCCGCGAAGGCGGCCGCACCGTCGGCGCCGGCGTTGTGTCGAAAATCATCGAGTAATTCGCATCTGCGAAAAGCTACGGAAAGGGCGTCCCACGGGACGCCCTTTTTGCTAAGTGCCCCACCGAGATTGTTCGGGGAACAATCTCGGGAAGCATCGGTTTTGGCGCCAGGCTTGAAGCTTACGATCTGCATGCACGCATTGGTCAAAACTTTCCCTTGCCACCCACCCCCCAAACCCTTATACGCGGCATCCTGCAAGTCCCCCGGCTGAGTCGGGGGATTCGCATGTCTGTAATTCATCCACCAGGTCCAAGGTGACCCGTTTACGGGGCCTTCTGGTGTTTTGAGCAAAGGAAAAAGGCGATGAACGCCCAAGAACTGCGTGACAAGACCCCGGACCAGCTCCGCGAGGAACTGGCCAACCTGAAGAAAGAGAGCTTTAACCTGCGCTTTCAACAGGCAACCGGTCAGCTGGAAAGCACTGCCGGCATCAAAGCGGCCCGCCGCAACGCTGCCCGCGTCAAAACCATTCTGAACGAAAAGGCCGCTGCCGCGGCATCCGAGGAGTAATCAGATGCCCAAGCGTATCCTGCAAGGCACCGTGACCAGCGACGCCAACGAACAGACAGTAACCGTATCTGTCGAGCGCCGCTTCAAGCACCCGCTGCTGCACAAAACCGTCCGTAAGTCCAAGAAATACCGGGCTCATGACGAAAAGAACGCCTTCAAGGTCGGCGATACAGTCCGCATCATCGAATGCGCGCCGAAATCGAAGACGAAACGTTGGGAAGTTCTGGAAGCGTAAGCTTCCGGGATTTTTCCATTTGTCGAAACCCTGGGGGATTTAACAAGACCAGCCCCCACAGGTCGGGAGAAACCACATGATCCAGATGCAGACCAATCTGGATGTCGCTGACAACTCCGGCGCACGCCGAGTTCAGTGCATCAAGGTCCTGGGTGGTTCCAAGCGTAAATACGCCTCCGTCGGCGACATCATTGTCGTCTCGGTGAAGGAAGCCATCCCGCGCGGCCGCGTAAAGAAAGGTGACGTCCGCAAGGCCGTCGTCGTACGCACCGCCAAGGAAGTCCGTCGCGAAGACGGTACCGCGATCCGCTTTGATCGCAACGCCGCCGTCATCCTGAACAACAACAACGAGCCCGTAGGTACCCGTATCTTTGGCCCGGTTGTTCGTGAACTGCGCGCGAAGAACTTCATGAAAATCATCTCGCTCGCTCCGGAGGTGCTGTAATCATGGCTGCCAAACTCCGCAAAGGCGACAAGGTCGTCGTGCTGGCCGGCAAGGACAAGGGCAAAGAGGGAACCATTTCCTCGGTTGACCCCAAAGCCGGCAAAGCAGTTGTAGATGGCATCAACATCGCCATCCGCCACACCCGCCAGTCGCAAACCTCGCAAGGTGGTCGTCTGCCCCAGGCAAACCCGATCGACCTGTCGAACCTGGCTCTGCTGGACAAGAACGGTAAAGCAACCCGCGTTGGCTTCCGCATGGAAGGCGACAAGAAGGTGCGCTTCGCCAAGACCACGGGAGACGTGATCGATGCTTGATTCCGCAAAATACACCCCGCGTCTGAAAGCTCAGTATGCTGAAACCATCCGTGCCGCTCTGAAAGAAGAGTTTGGCTACAAGAACGACATGCAGCTGCCCAAGCTGGAAAAGATCGTTCTGAACATCGGTTGTGGTGCTGAGGCCGTCAAAGACTCGAAGAAAGCGAAAGCTGCTGTCGAGGATTTGACTGCAATTGCTGGTCAACAGGCCGTTGCAACCAAGGCGAAGAAGTCGATCGCGGGTTTCCGCGTCCGTGAAGACATGCCGCTGGGCGCGAAAGTGACCCTGCGCGGTGATCGGATGTACGAATTCCTGGATCGTCTGATCACCATCGCGATGCCTCGCGTTCGTGACTTCCGCGGTGTTAAGCCTTCTTTCGACGGTCGTGGCAACTTTGCCATGGGCATGAAAGAGCACATCGTGTTCCCGGAAATCGACTTCGACAAAGTCGACGAGGTCTGGGGCCTGGATATCGTAATTGCCACCACAGCGAAAACCGACGCTGAAGCGAAGAGCCTGTTGAAAGCATTCAACATGCCGTTCAACGCGTAAGCGCCGGGAGGATTGAGACATGGCTAAAAAAGCAATGATCGAACGCGAGAAAAAGCGCGAACGCCTGGTGGCCAAATATGCCGCAAAGCGTGCCGAGCTGAAAGAAATCGCAAATGACGAGAGCCGCCCGATGGAGGAGCGTTTCAAAGCGCGTCTGAAACTGGCGAAACTGCCGCGCAACAGCTCGGCGACCCGTCTGCACAACCGCTGTCAGCTGACCGGCCGTCCCCACGCTTACTACCGTAAGCTGAAGGTCAGCCGTATCGCGCTGCGCGAGCTGGGTTCTGCTGGTCAGATCCCCGGCATGGTGAAATCGAGCTGGTAAGGGAGACATAGATATGAATGATCCTATCGGCGATATGCTCACCCGTATCCGCAACGCGCAAATGCGCGGCAAGTCCACCGTTTCCACCCCGGCTTCCAAGCTGCGCGGTTGGGTTCTGGACGTGCTGGCGGACGAAGGTTACATCCGTGGCTACGAAAACACGACCGGTGAAAACGGTCACCCGGCCATCGAAATCAGCCTGAAGTACTACGAAGGCACCCCTGTCATTCGCGAACTGAAGCGGGTCTCGAAGCCCGGCCGCCGCGTATACATGGGCGTCAATGACATTCCGCAGGTCCGTCAGGGTCTGGGCGTGTCGATTGTCAGCACTCCGAAAGGTGTGATGTCGGACGCAAACGCTCGCTCCAACAATGTTGGTGGCGAAGTGCTCTGCACCGTCTTCTAAGGAGGTCTGCAATGTCTCGTATTGGTAAAAAGCCGGTCGAGCTGCCCAGCGGCGTTACCGCCTCTGTGTCTGGCCAGACCATCGAAGTGAAAGGTCCGAAAGGCACCCGCAGCTTCACCGCCACCGACGACGTGACGCTGTCGGTTGAAGACAACGTGGTCAAGATCGACCCCCGTGGCATGTCCAAGCGTGCCCGTCAGCAGTGGGGCATGAGCCGCACAATGGTTGCCAACCTGGTAACCGGTGTGACGACTGGCTTCAAAAAAGAGCTGGAGATCCAGGGTGTTGGTTACCGGGCTCAGATGCAGGGCAACACCCTGAAGCTGAACCTGGGCTACAGCCACGATGTTGATTTCACTGCTCCGGAAGGTGTCACCATCACCGCGCCGAAGCAGACCGAGATCGTTGTGGAAGGTATCGACCAGCAGCTGGTGGGCGAAACCGCGGCCAAAATCCGCGAGTGGCGCCGTCCCGAGCCGTACAAAGGCAAGGGCATCCGCTACAAGGGCGAGTTCATCTTCCGCAAGGAAGGCAAGAAGAAGTAAGGACGCAGACAATGGCAAACAGCAAAAGAACCCTGTTTCTGAAGCGCCGCCTGCGCGTTCGGAACAAACTTCGCAAGGTCAACGCGGGTCGTCCGCGTCTGTCCGTACACCGTTCGAACAAGAACATCAGCGTTCAGCTGATCGACGACGTACGTGGCGTGACCCTGGCTTCGGCCTCGACCCTGGAAAAAGACCTGGGTGTTGTTGGCAAGAACAACGTCGAAGCGGCCACCAAAGTGGGCGCGGCCATCGCCGAGCGTGCCAAGAAGGCAGGCGTCGAAGAGGCCTATTTCGATCGTGGTGGCTTCCTGTTCCATGGCAAGGTGAAGGCAGTAGCCGACGCCGCGCGTGAAGGTGGTCTGAAGATCTAAGACTTGCGGGCGGGTTTCGATCCGCCCCGATGATCCGGGAGCCCTGACGTTAGTCGGGGCTCACTTGGATTGAACTAAACGGCGCCATAAGCGCCACATGAGAAAAGGGATGCCAAATGGCAGAACGTGAAAACCGTCGGGGCCGTGGTCGCGACCGTGAAGAAGCACCGGAATTTGCAGATCGTCTGGTCGCAATCAACCGCGTGTCGAAAACCGTAAAAGGTGGTAAGCGCTTTGGCTTCGCCGCTCTGGTGGTTGTCGGCGATCAGAAAGGCCGCGTCGGCTTTGGCAAAGGTAAAGCAAAAGAAGTACCTGAGGCCATCCGTAAGGCGACTGAACAAGCCAAGCGCCAGATGATCCGCGTGCAGCTGCGCGAAGGTCGTACCCTGCACCACGACATCGAAGGCCGTCACGGCGCCGGTAAAGTGGTTATGCGCACCGCACCTGAAGGTACTGGTATCATCGCCGGTGGTCCGATGCGTGCCGTGTTCGAAATGCTGGGCGTCAAGGACGTTGTGTCCAAGTCGCTGGGCTCGCAGAACCCGTACAACATGATCCGCGCCACCATCAACGGCCTGCAGAAAGAGCAGAGCCCGCGTTCGGTTGCCGCACGTCGTGGTAAAAAAGTCGCCGACATCCTGCCCAAGCGGGACGAAGCACCGGCTGCTGCTGAAGCAGAAGCGTAAGGAGAGCGAACCATGGCAAAAACCATCGTCGTCAAGCAGGTCGGTTCCCCGATCCGCCGCCCCGCCGAACAGCGCGCGACCCTGATCGGTCTGGGCCTGAACAAGATGCACAAGACCCGTGAGCTGGAAGATACCCCTTCAGTTCGCGGCATGATCCGCAAGATCCCGCATCTGGTAGAGATCGTCGAAGAGCGCGGCTAAGCGCGATACCTTCGAATGAATTGAAACGCCCCTGTCCTCGGTTTGGGGCGTTTTTTTTGCACCTTTGGTTTGCGGTTACATCCGCAAATAGATCTGGATCCGGCTCGCGCCATACAGACCGCGTAATGAACGCTTGCCGTCTGCCCTGTGGGCGGCGTTCAAAGACGACCACGCTGTCGTAGAAAGTTATACTGTCTGTAGTCCTGGTTATGTTGGTCACCTCATAATCCTCTCGGACATGTTGAGCGTTCAATTCGTCAATTTTCGTTTTGGCAAACTCGATAAATGTGCCCTCGCGCCGAAGACCTCCGCCAAATTTGGGCCAGTAAGAGGTGTGCATGTCCTCCACCAAATAGACACCATTGGAGGAAACACGCTCATACAACGTGTCAAATGTCTTGATGACGTGAGAATTCACGTGACTTTCGTCGTCTATGACGATGTCAAAGCCCTCATATTGGTCAACAACATCAGCCAGGAACTTCTCGTTGTCCTGGCTGCCGATACGTACATTGAAGTTCTCACCAGCGTGTTTTTCGCATTCGGGGTTAATGTCTATCCCGACAACTTGCGAACTCCTGTGAAAACACTCGCGCCACATACGCAGCGAGCCGCCTCCGTGAACCCCAATTTCCAGAATCTTAATAGGTCGATCGCGAAACCGGTCGAAATTGCGCTCATAGATGTCAAAATAGTGCAGCCACTTGTGCAGGCGCTGTTCACCGTTGTTCTAAAAGTGCCGGTGTAGCAATCCTTTGCTGTTCATTCGGTCAAATTCCTTGATTAGAGTTTGCTGGACATTGCCGTTCGCGGGGCTGATTTTCTACAGCAAATACTTTGAACTATGAGACCTTGCGCCTCGTTCTCTGTGACGATGGGGGTTATTCCAAAAACGCATACCGGCTAGACCGAAACTTGCGTTGTTAGCGTTATCCTCTGCGCCTATCTGAGCCTTGTCCCAAAAGGAACAAGACAAGCAACTCCGGGGAATACGCCCCGGTCAGAAAGGAACTCAGAAATGGCACATACCGCAACACTGACTCATAACGGTTTCAACTTCTCCACCCGCTTCGCAAACTTCGTTGAACGCGTGAAGGCAGCCCGCGCGCAGGCGGCCGAATACAACCGGACCTATGCCGAACTTCAGCGCCTGACCAACCGCGAGCTGGACGATATCGGCATTCGCCGTTGCGACATTGCGGACATCGCGCACAAGCACGCCTACTGCGTGTAAGACCACGCACCACCCGATCCAGAGGCGCCGCTATGGCGCCTCTTTTGTTTTGGGAGCCGCGTATGCCACAGGAGCAGGTTATTTCCTGAACCCCGTTGCGAAAGCGCGCGGGATAGGTCAAGTGCTGAAAGGGTCGTTTCAGTTTGACGGAAAGGCCGGGCATGGCGCGGGAATTTCAGATCGGGATGCTATGGGTCGATGGCCCGCTGAGCTTTCTGGAGCAGCTCTGCATCAAATCGTTTCTGGATGCTGGCCAGCACGTGCGCCTTTATACATACGGCGATGTGCCCAACATTCCCGACGGAGCCGAACGGCGCGATGCGCGGGAGGTCATGCCCGACGAAAACATCATCACGCATAAGCGAACCGGCAGCCCCGCAGTACACGCGGACAGGTTTCGTTATCGCATGCTGGCGCAGCATCAAGATCTGATCTGGGCGGATACTGATGCGTATTGTGTCAAGCCGTTCACCACGGAAAACGGCCACTTCCACGGCCGCCTCGCTGCGCATGAGATCAACAATGGTGTTCTTAGGTTGCCGCCGGACAGCCCGACACTCTATGATCTGATCGACTACACTGAAAACCCTTATCGTATTCCGCCGTGGCTGCCGTCGAAGCTGCGGGCCGAGCTGATACGCGATGCCCTGGACGGCAACCCCAAACATGCCGGTGAAATGCCCTGGGGCGTTTGGGGCCCCCGAGCACTGACCTGGCTGTTGCAGCAGAATGGTGAGGATCGTTTCTCGTTTCCTACCCAAGTCCTTTATCCGGTGTCTTACAAGGAACGGCGCGTCATGAGCCGGGCCAATGGCGGTGCCGAGCGATTCATCACAGATGAGACGATGTCGATCCATTTCTACGGCCGTCGCATGCGGTCATTCATCTTCAACAGGTTTTCCGGCATTCCGCACCCCGAAAGCCTAGTGGGTCAGCTTGTGAAAAAGCATGGCATCGATCCACATGCGGCGCCGCTCCGGCCGAAGGGCGTTATCGAAGACGAAATGGCTGAGGGTGACGAATAACATCTGACCCGTCCCGCAGGCTTGCCAACTGGCATTAACGGGCCTATACGCCTGCGGTGGCCTTGCGCCATACGAATCAAAAACCAAGAAATGCCGTGTTTGGCCCATCACGCTTCGGGGGCCACATCCGGCTTAGGAGAAGCGAAATGAAACTGCACGAATTGCGCGACAATCCTGGCGCCACACCGAAACGCACCCGCGTTGGCCGTGGTCCGGGTTCCGGCAAAGGTAAAATGGGTGGCCGTGGTATCAAAGGCCAGAAATCCCGTTCGGGTGTGGCCATCAATGGCTACGAAGGCGGCCAGATGCCGCTGTACCAGCGCCTACCCAAGCGCGGCTTCAGCAAGCCGAACCGCAAGGAATTCGCCGTTATCAACCTGGGCCTGATCCAGAAGTTCGTCGAAGCCGGCAAACTGGACGCCAAGGCTGCGATCACCGAGGACGCACTGGTTGCTTCCGGTCTGGTGCGCCGCAAACTGGACGGCATCCGTGTTCTGGCCAAGGGCGAAATCAGCGCCAAAGTGAACCTGGAAGTCACCGGTGCTTCGAAAGCTGCCGTTGAGGCAGTTGAAAAAGCGGGCGGTTCACTGACGGTCACAAAAGCCGCTGCGGCAGAGTAAGCGCTTGTGAGCGGGCAAAGACCCGCTTACATAGACCTCAGAGTTTTCCAAGACGCCGCCCGAGCCGGAAAACGGTTCCGGGCGGTGTTTTCATAAGAGAGACCGATTTATGGTATCAGCAGCAGAACAAATGGCAGCCAACACAAGCTGGGCTGCCCTTGGCAAAGCCACCGATCTGCGCAACCGCATCCTGTTCACGCTGGGATTGCTGATCGTCTATCGCCTGGGCACCTTCATTCCGGTGCCGGGGATCGACGGTCAAGCGCTGCGTGAGTTCATGGAGCAGGCGGGGCAAGGCATTGGCGGCATGGTTTCGATGTTCACCGGCGGGGCGCTTGGGCGGATGGGCATCTTTGCCCTCGGCATCATGCCCTACATCTCGGCCTCGATCATCGTGCAGCTGCTGACATCGATGGTTCCCGCGCTCGAACAGCTCAAGAAAGAGGGCGAGCAGGGGCGCAAGAAAATCAACCAGTATACCCGTTTCGGCACCGTGGCGCTGGCCACGGTTCAGGCCTATGGCCTGGCTGTTTCGCTGGAATCGGGGGATCTGGCGACCGATCCGGGGCTCTATTTCCGCATGTCGACCATGATCACGCTGGTTGGCGGCACCATGTTCCTGATGTGGCTGGGTGAACAGATCACCGCGCGCGGCATCGGCAACGGTATCTCTCTGATCATCTTTGTCGGCATCATCGCCGAAGTTCCGGCCGCGCTGGCGCAGTTCTTTGCCAGCGGACGCAGCGGTGCGATCAGCCCCGCCGTGATCATTGGTGTAATCGTAATGGTCATCGCCGTGATCACCTTTGTGGTGTTCATGGAGCGGGCCCTGCGCAAGATCCACATCCAGTATCCGCGCCGTCAGGCTGGCATGAAGATCTATGAAGGCGGTTCCAGCCATCTTCCGGTCAAGGTGAACCCGGCCGGCGTTATCCCGGCAATCTTCGCAAGTTCGCTGCTGCTTCTGCCGGTGACGATCTCGACCTTCTCGTCGGGTGCGGCCAGCGGTCCTGTGATGTCGTGGTTGCTGGCGAATTTTGGCCCCGGGCAACCGCTCTACCTGCTGTTCTTTGCATCGATGATCGTGTTCTTCGCATATTTCTACACGTTCAACGTGTCGTTCAAACCGGACGATGTGGCGGACAACCTGAAAAAGCAGAACGGCTTTGTTCCTGGCATCCGTCCGGGCAAGAAAACGGCAGAGTATCTGGAATACGTGGTCAACCGCGTTCTGGTACTGGGTTCGGGCTATCTGGCGGCGGTCTGTCTGCTGCCTGAAATTCTGCGGGGCCAGTTCGCCATTCCGTTCTATTTTGGCGGCACCTCGGTTCTGATTATCGTCTCTGTGACCATGGACACGATCCAACAGGTCCAGAGCCACTTGCTGGCGCACCAATACGAAGGGCTTATCGAAAAGTCCCAACTGCGCGGCAAAGGCAAGAAACGCGGCAGGAAGGGACCGTCTCGTCGATGAACATTATTCTTCTTGGCCCCCCCGGGGCAGGTAAAGGGACGCAGGCGCGTCACCTGGTCGAGACACGCGGCATGGTGCAGCTGAGCACCGGCGACATGCTGCGCGAAGCGAAAACCTCGGGCACCGAGATGGGTAAGAAAGTTGCCGCGATCATGGACGCCGGCAAACTTGTCACCGATGAGATCGTGATCGGCCTGATCGAAGAGAAACTGACTACCGAAACAGGGGCCGGTTTCATCTTTGACGGGTTCCCCCGCACGCTGGCGCAAGCCGATGCGCTGTCGGCATTGCTGGCCAAACTGGGCCAGTCGCTGCACACCGTAATTGAGATGCGCGTCGATGACGAAGCGTTGGTATCCCGGATCACGGCACGCTCGACCTGCGGTGGGTGTGGCGAAGTCTATAACGACATCACCAAACCGATCCCGGCGGATGGAAAGTGCACCAATTGCGGCAAGGAAAATGATTTCCAGCGTCGCGCGGATGACAACGAAGACAGCCTGCGCACGCGCCTGATGGAATACTACAAAAAGACCTCGCCGCTGATTGGCTATTACTATGCCAAGGGTGATCTGCGGCCGGTCAATGGCCTGGCTGAAATCAAAGAAGTGACAGCCTCGATCGAGGCCATCCTGGGCTGATTTCAGGTTGGGGCTTGACGGCCCCTTCAAAAGCCCATATCGACCCCCATCCCTATAGGGAATCAAGACCGTAGACGGGATTCGTTCCGTTTGCCCCGACCACCTCAAATAATGCTGGACCCTCTGGCGGCACTGCCACGGTCAAGCGTTGTGAAAAAAGGTTCTGGAGTTACGGAACCGCAACGAAAAGGAAAGTGACACGTGGCACGTATTGCCGGCGTAAACATCCCGACTGCAAAGCGGGTACCAATCGCCCTCACATATATCACCGGTATCGGAAACACCTCGGCGCAGGCCATCTGCGAAGCCGTGGGCATCGAAGCGCACCGTCGCGTCAATGAACTGTCCGACGCCGAAGTTCTGGCCATCCGTGAACACATCGACGCCAACTACACCGTCGAAGGTGACCTGCGTCGTGAAGTTCAGATGAACGTCAAGCGCCTGATGGACCTGGGGTGCTACCGCGGTCTGCGTCACCGCCGCAACCTGCCGGTTCGCGGTCAGCGTACCCACACAAATGCTCGTACCCGCAAAGGCCCCGCAAAGGCCATCGCTGGTAAGAAGAAATAAGGGAGGGTCTGACTGATGGCACGTGACAAGACTCGCGTTAAGCGCAAAGAGCGTAAGAACATCGCATCGGGCGTTGCCCATGTGAACTCGACCTTCAACAACACCAAGATCCTGATCTCGGACGTACAAGGCAACGCCATCTCGTGGTCGTCTGCCGGTACCATGGGCTTCAAGGGATCGCGGAAATCGACGCCATACGCCGCTCAGATGGCTGCAGAAGACGCAGGCAAGAAGGCGCAGGAACACGGCGTCAAGACGCTCGAAGTCGAAGTTCAGGGCCCCGGTTCGGGTCGTGAATCGGCTCTGCGCGCACTGGCTGCAGTGGGCTTCAACATCACGTCGATCCGCGACGTGACACCGATCGCTCACAACGGTTGCCGCCCGCCGAAGCGCCGCCGCGTCTAAGCGATTTCGAATTTGGCTGGGGCTGTGTTTCTGCACGGCCCCAGCACGTCATTTTGAACCTCGGGCGTCTGCACCTTGTTGGTCATGGGGCGCGGACAGGAATGGAGGGATTACATGATCCACAAGAATTGGGCAGAATTGATCAAGCCGACCCAGCTGGAAGGCAAGCCGGGCAACGACCCTGCGCGTCAGGCGACCCTGGTTGCTGAACCGCTGGAGCGTGGCTTTGGTCTGACCCTGGGCAACGCCCTGCGCCGCGTCCTGATGAGCTCGCTTCAAGGTGCGGCCATCACCAGCGTCCAGATCGACAACGTATTGCACGAGTTCTCGTCCGTGGCGGGCGTTCGTGAAGACGTCACCGACATTATCCTGAACCTCAAGCAGGTCGCCCTGCGCATGGAAGTCGAAGGCCCCAAGCGCCTGTCGATCAATGCCAAAGGCCCCGCTGTCGTCACCGCTGGCGACATCAGCGAAAGCGCCGGCATTGAGGTTCTGAACCGCGATCACGTCATCTGCCACCTGGACGATGGCGCCGACCTGTTCATGGAACTGACCGTCAACACCGGCAAGGGCTACGTCTCGGCTGAAAAGAACAAGCCGGAAGACGCACCCATCGGCCTGATCCCGATCGACGCGATCTATTCGCCGGTCAAAAAGGTTGCTTACGACGTTCAGCCGACTCGTGAAGGTCAGGTTCTGGACTACGACAAGCTGACCATGAAGATCGAAACCGACGGATCGATCACTCCGGATGATGCGCTGGCCTTTGCCGCGCGTATCCTGCAGGACCAGCTGTCGATCTTCGTCAACTTTGACGAGCCGGAATCGGCTGGCCGCCAGGACGAAGACGATGGTCTGGAATTCAACCCGCTGCTGCTGAAGAAAGTGGACGAGCTGGAGCTGTCGGTCCGTTCGGCAAACTGCCTGAAGAATGACAACATCGTCTATATCGGCGACCTGATCCAGAAGACCGAAGCCGAGATGCTGCGCACCCCGAACTTCGGCCGCAAGTCGCTGAACGAGATCAAAGAAGTGCTGTCCGGCATGGGTCTGCACCTCGGCATGGATGTCGAGGACTGGCCGCCCGACAACATCGAAGATCTGGCGAAGAAATTCGAAGACGCCTTTTAAGGCGGTGCCGGGCTGAAGCCCGGCCTACTTCAGACTACATCGTAGGGCGGGCTTCAGCCCGCCACGCGAAAGACAAATGCCCGGACGACCGGGGACAACAAGGGCACTTCCGCCCCAAGGAGAGCCGGTGACACGCATCGCCGGCCAGACAAAGCAAAACGCGAAAGAAGGAACTAGAAAATGCGTCACGCACGTGGTTACCGCCGCCTGAACCGTACTCATGAGCACCGCAAGGCGCTGTTTGCGAACATGGCTGGCTCGCTCATCGAGCATGAGCAAATCAAAACAACTCTGCCGAAGGCAAAAGAACTGCGCCCGATCATCGAAAAGCTGGTCACGCTGGGCAAGCGCGGCGACCTGCACGCCCGGCGTCAGGCAGCTTCGCAGCTGAAAGAAGACAAAGACGTCGCAAAGCTGTTCGAAGTTCTGGGCCCCCGCTACGCGGAGCGTCAGGGCGGTTATGTCCGCATCCTGAAAGCTGGCTTCCGCTATGGGGACATGGCGCCGATGGCGATCATCGAATTCGTTGATCGTGACGTCGACGCCAAAGGCGCGGCTGACAAAGCCCGCGTTGCCGCCGAAGAGGCTGCTGACGAAGAATAAGAAAGCCAGGCTTTCTGATCTGAACCCCCGTGTCCCGGACGCGGGGGTTTGTTCATTTATTGCCCCCTAACTGTCGCAAAGAACGCATTTGCGGTGATATCCGTTTATGAAACCCTGAGCCTATTAGGTCACGCATCAAGGTGAGTGAGGAGGACGGATTATGGCAATCCCAGATGAAATACCAAGCGTGCTCACGGGCCCGTCTGTCTGGACCGGTCAGGATATGCGAACGCGACAGCGCGAATGGATTATCGATCTGACGGCCGACGACATTGACGATCTTGAGCGGGCCGCTAGTCACTATTTGAGCCTGGGAAGTGATATTGGTGAGATCACGAAGGCCACTTTCCCTTTGCAAAGATTGGACCGACATCTGGCGCTGCTACGAGAGAAGCTGATCAACGGGATCGGGTTCGAAGTGATCCGCGGCCTTCCGGTGCAGGACTATACGCAAAAGATGGCAGCTACGATTTTCTGCGGTGTTGGTGCCCATTTGGGTTCGGCCCGTTCTCAAAACGCTCAGGGGCACATTCTGGGCCACGTCCGCGATATCGGTGCGGATGCGAACGATCCCAATACCCGGATTTATCAAACGCATGAACGCCAGACATTTCACACCGACAGCGCAGATATTGTTGGCCTGCTTTGTCTGCGTGAGGCCAAAGAGGGCGGAGACTCGCTGCTGGTGAGTGCTGAAACGATCTATAACAGGATGCGATCCGAATGCCCGGAATTGCTGGAACTGTTGTTTGAACCCCTTGCGACCGACAGAAGAGGGGAGGTGCCGGACGGCATGAAGCCCTACATGACGATTCCACCATTTTCCTGGCACGACGGCAAGCTGACAGTGTTTTATCAAAGGCAGTATATCGACAGTGCCCAGCGGTTTCCGGATGCGATGCGCCTTACACCGGATCACGTTAAGGCGCTGGATCGGTTTGATGGGCTGGCGAATGACCCCGACCTTTGCCTGACCATGCGGCTGCAACCGGGGGACATGCAGTTCGTGTACAACCACTCGCAACTGCATGACAGGACCGGCTTTGTGGACTGGCCTGACCCATCTGAACGGCGGCACTTGTTGAGACTGTGGCTGTCGCCCGAGGGAGACCGTGAGTTGCCCGATGTATTCAGGCAGCGGTACGGAACAATTGCGGTCGGACAACGCGGCGGGATCATCACGGAAGGAACGCGGCTGCACGCGCCGTTGGACTGACCGCCCACAGGTGCTGCGCGGAAGCTTGCATTACGGCCCGTGTAGACGCATATCCGATGGACCATTAATCGACGGATGGATCATGCGGAAAGTTCTCTGTTCTCTGATGCTGGCGACGCTAGCCGTGTCAGCTAATGCCGAAACAAAAGTGCCGACATCGCAGGCCGAAATAAGCCTGGGATTTGCCCCGGTGGTCAAACAGGCTGCTCCGGCGGTCGTCAACATCTACGCCAAGATCGTAACGCAAGGCCGGGCCAATCCGTTTTTCTCGGACCCGTTCTTTCAGGAGTTCTTCGGCAGAGGATTTGCCGAACCGCAGCCGCGGGTTCAGAACTCGCTGGGGTCCGGCGTCATTCTGTCTGCGGACGGCTATGTTGTGTCAAATTACCATGTTGTCGGCATGGCGACGGAAATCCGTGTGGTGACAACGGACCGGCGCGAGTATTCAGCGCAAGTGGTTCTGGGCGATCAGGAAAGCGACATTGCCATTCTTCGGCTGGAAGAGGCCGCTGAACTGCCGCATCTGAACTTTCGCGATTCCGATCAGGTCGAGGTGGGCGAACTGGCGCTGGCCATCGGCAATCCGTTTGGAGTGGGTCAAACCGTATCGTCCGGCATAATTTCCGGGCTGGCACGAACCGGAACAGCAACGGGAAATGCGCGCGGGTACTTTATCCAGACAGATGCGGCGATCAATCCGGGTAACTCCGGTGGGGCGCTGATTGACGTGAACGGTGATCTGATCGGGATCAACACCTCGATCCTGACCCGGTCGGGCGGATCCAACGGCATTGGCTTTGCCATTCCGGCAAATCTGGTTGCCGAATTCCTGCGGCAGGCGAAGTCCGGCAACGAGAGCTTTGTCAGCCCCTGGGCCGGGATGGCGGGCCAGCATATGAGCGCCGATATCGCCGAATCGCTGGGTCTGGCCATTCCACTGGGCGTGGTGATCTCGGACCTGCATGACCTCAGCCCGCTGGCTGCGGCCGGGTTGCGGGTTGGCGATGTTGTCACCCATGTTGACGGGGATGAGGTAAATTCGCCTGCCGAGATGAAATTCCGGATGTCGGTTGCCGGTGTCGGGGGAACCTCGGTTCTGACCCGTCTGCGCGGAGACAAAAGCGCGGATGTGATAGTGGATTTGGTCCGCGCTCCGGACAGTCCGCCCGCCGATGAGACCACATTGGATGACAAAACCGTTCTGCCCAACCTGACCGTCGCCCGGATCAATCCCGCACTGATCTCGCAGTTGGGATTGGTTCTGTCACAGACCGGCATTGTTGTGGTTGATCCGGGCTCATTGGGAGCACGCGCCGGTCTGAGGCCCGGAGACGTCCTGAGCAGCATCAATGACACTGAGATTGAGCAGCCCGGCGATGTCGTCGAGGCGCTGACTGACCCCGGGCGCCGGGTGCAAATGAACGTTCAGCGCGGTGGACGCGCGGTTTCGTTGCGGTTTCGGCTCTGACCCGTGAGTGATCTGTTCGATACCGGGGCACCCGAGCCCGCAACCGCGCCGCATCGCCCCTTGGCGGACCGGCTGCGTCCCAAGACGCTGGGTGAGGTGATCGGACAAGAGCAGGTGCTTGGCCCGGACGCACCCCTGGGCGTCATGCTGGCCGCTGGTAGCCTGTCGAGTTTGGTGTTCTGGGGGCCACCGGGGGTAGGCAAGACCACGATTGCGCGGTTGCTGGCACAAGAGACTGATCTGCATTTTGTCCAGATCAGCGCGATTTTCACCGGTGTTCCGGACCTGAAAAAAGTGTTCGAGGCAGCAAGGATACGGCGTCAGAACGGGCAGGGCACCCTTTTGTTCGTTGATGAAATCCATCGGTTCAACAAGGCCCAGCAGGACGGGTTTCTTCCGCATATGGAGGATGGCACGATCCTGCTGGTGGGGGCGACCACGGAAAACCCTTCGTTCGAACTGAATGCGGCTGTTCTCAGCCGTGCACAGGTGCTGGTGCTCGAACGGCTGAGCCTTGCCGATCTGGAACGTCTGACGAGGCGGGCCGAAAAAGATCTTGGCCGCGCCTTGCCCCTGACGCCTGCCGCCCGGGATGCCTTGCAGGAGATGGCGGACGGAGACGGTCGCGCGTTGCTGAACCTGATTGAGCAGGTTGCGGCGTGGAAGGTCGACGCACCGCTTGACCCGGAGGCGCTGTCCACGCGGTTGATGCGGCGTGCCGCGAAATACGACAAATCGGGGGACGAGCATTACAACCTGATCTCGGCCCTGCACAAATCAGTTCGCGGTTCGGATCCGGATGCGGCGCTGTATTGGTTTGCACGTATGCTGACGGGGGGCGAGGATCCAAGGTATCTGGCCCGCCGGATTACCCGGATGGCGGTTGAGGATATCGGACTGGCCGACCCGCAGGCGCAGTCGATCTGCCTGCATGCGTGGGAGGTATACGAGCGGCTGGGCTCTCCGGAAGGAGAATTGGCCCTGGCGCAGGCGCTGGTCTATCTGGCGCTGGCGCCAAAATCGAACGGCGCCTATGTCGGCTACAAGGCGGCGATGCGTCTGGCCAAACAATCCGGCAGCGAGCCGCCGCCAAAGCACATCCTGAATGCGCCCACGACACTGATGAAGGATCAGGGCTATGGGGCTGGCTATGCCTATGACCATGATGCCGAGGATGGATTCTCGGGCCAGAACTACTTTCCGGAAACGATGAAGCGGCCGATGCTGTACCAGCCGGTCGAGCGGGGATTCGAGCGGGAACTGAAAAAGCGGCTGGACTATTTCGCAAAGCTGCGCGCGCAGCGGAACGAGAACTAGGGCTGGCTTGACTCTTGCTGCTTTGCGCGCGACAGACGCGCATGTTTTCTAACACACTGACATCGGTGAAATCCGGGCGGGCCAGTCGCGCGGTGCAAGGGGCAATGGCATGAGTGGCGTACAGATGATCACCGTCGCAGAGGACGACAGCGACCAGCGGCTGGACCGTTGGTTGCGCCGCATGTTCCCGCATGTCGGGCAGGGCCGTATCGAAAAGATGTGCCGCAAGGGCGAGCTGCGGATTGACGGCGGTCGGGCCAAGGCCTCGACCCGGCTTGAGGCCGGGCAGGTCGTGCGGGTTCCGCCCTTGCCGGACGCTAATCACAAGCCGGTTGAGGTCAAACGCCGGATCTCGGATGCGGATGCAAAGATGATCCAATCCTGCGTGATCTACCGCGACGATCACGTTCTGGCCCTGAACAAACCCCATGGACTGCCGGTGCAGGGCGGCAGTGGTCAGACCCGCCATGTCGACAGCCTGTCCGAGGCGCTGCGGTTCGGTTATGAGGAAAACCCCCGTCTGGTACACCGTCTGGACAAGGACACCTCGGGCGTTTTGCTTTTGGCAAGAACGCGCGAAGCGGCCAAGGGTCTGACAGCCGCGTTCCGACACCGCGACACGCGCAAGATTTACTGGGGCCTGGTCGCCGGGGTGCCGACTCCGTATCTGGGGGAGATCAAAACTGGTCTGGTAAAAGCCCCGGGCCACGGCAAGAAAGGTGAAGGCGAGAAGATGATCGCCGTTCACCTGAACGACCTTGACGGTACACCGGGCGCGAAGCGGGCGCATACCCTGTACGCGACGCTGTACCGGGTTGCCGGGCGCGCTGCGTGGGTTGCCATGGAACCCGTTACAGGCCGCACCCATCAGCTGCGCGCGCATATGGCCGCCATCGGGCATCCGATCATTGGCGATGGCAAATATGGCGGTTCGGGTCAGGAAAACCTTGGCGATGGCTGGGGTGCGCAATTGGGCGGGATTATCAGCAAAAAGCTGCACCTGCATGCCCGGCAGGCGTCGTTTGAACATCCGGTGACGCGCAAGACTATCACCGTCAAGGCCCCGTTGCCGGATCATATGAAACACAGCTGGGATACTTTCGGCTGGACCGAGGATCTGGCCTCGGACGATCCGTTTGAGGATTTGCAATGACCTCACCATTGCGGCTGGTCCTTTTCGACGTCGATGGTACGCTTGTCGACAGTCAGGCCAGTATCGTCTCGGCCATGACCGCCAGTTTTGACGCTTTGGGCCTGACTGTGCCGGATCGTTCCGCGATCCTGTCGATTGTCGGGTTGTCGCTGCCGGTCGCTCTGTCCCGTCTGGCGCATGATCACCCGGTTTCGGTTCAGGAAAAACTGGTGGATGGATACAAGGAAGCCTATCACGACCAGCGTCTGAGGCAGGGTGCTGCAAACTCGCCCCTCTATCCCGGTGCCCGGGAGGTGCTGGAGGCGCTGCACGGAATACCCGAGGTCTTGCTGGGGGTCGCCACCGGAAAGTCGCAACGCGGGCTGGATGCGTTGATCGAGGCGCACGGTTTGGAGCGGTTCTTTGTCACCCGTCAGGTGGCAGATCATCACCCTTCGAAACCGCATCCGTCGATGATCGATACAGCGCGCGCGGAAACCGGTGTCGACCGGCGAAATACGGCCATGATTGGCGATACCCGCTTTGACATGGATATGGCCAGCGCGGCTGGCGTGACAGGTATCGGTGTGGCCTGGGGATACCACGACACCGCAGAACTGGAACACGCTGCGCAGGTGATCGAAACATTTGATCAGCTGCCGCCGGCGCTGCACAGTATTTGGGGATGACGGTATGAGCGACTGGAAACCGAAACGGTTCTGGACCGAAAGCGCGGTGGCTGAAACCGAAGAAGGCTTCACCGTCGAACTGGACGGGCGTCAGGTCAGAACCCCGGCCAAGGCGGCGCTGGTTCTGCCGACGCACGCAATGGCAACCGCTGTGGCTACGGAATGGGACGCGCAGGAAAAAGAGGTTGATCCGACCTCCATGCCGTTTACCCGATCGGCAAATGCGGCAATCGACAAGGTCCGCCATCAGCATGCCGAAGTGGCCGACATGCTGGCGGACTACGGCGATTCGGACTTGTTGTGTTACCGTGCCACGCACCCGCTGGAGTTGCAGCAGCGGCAGGCGGGGCAATGGGATCCGGCGCTGGACTGGGCGGAAAAGACCTTGTCCGCGCGGCTTGTATCCTTCGAGGGTGTTCTGCATCAACCGCAATCCGACGATGCGCTGGCGACTCTGCGGCGGCAAGTTCATGAGCTTGGTGAGTTTCAGCTTGCCGGGTTTCACGACCTTGTGAGCCTGTCCGGGTCCTTGATTCTGGGTTTTGCCGCAGCGCGGAATTGGCGCAAACCGGACGAGATATGGCGCATTTCGCGATTGGACGAAATCTGGCAGATCGAGCAATGGGGTCATGACGACGAGGCGCATGAAGCCTCGGAGGTCAAGAAATCCGCCTTTTTACACGCCAAACGCTTTTTCGATCTATCGGTTTGATCCTTCAAAGACAGTATTTTAGTGCGTCGCGCGCGGCCGCGCGGCGTCTGATATCGTTTTCGCTGATCCAACCCTTGACGTTTGTTTATGAATGCGACCAAACTCGTGGCCACTAAAGGGGAGACACCTTTGGGGTAACCTTTCCGGCAAAATGCTGCCGGACAGAACCGCCCCCGAGTGGGGCGGACAATCAGGAAGAGGTAAAAATGAAAAAATCCGTAATCTTGGGCGTGGCGACGATTGCTGGCCTGGCTGCTGGCGCCGCCGCGGCAGGAACCGCAGATGACGTCAAGGCACGCGGCAAACTGAACTGTGGCGTGGCCACCGGTGTACCCGGTTTCGCCAGCCCGGACGCCAATGGTGAATGGCAAGGCTTTGATGTGGCCGTGTGCCGCGCCGTAGCAGCCGCCGTTCTGAACGATCCGACTGCAGTTGAGTTCATTCCGACCACCGGCAAGACACGCTTTACCGCGCTGGCTTCGGGTGAGATCGACATGCTGGCCCGGAACACCACCTGGACCTTCAGCCGCGACGTTGACCTGAAATTCGAATTCGTCGGCGTCAACTACTATGACGGTCAGGGTTTCATGGTTCCCAAGGCACTGGGCGTAAGCTCGGCCAAGGAACTGGACGGTGCGACCGTCTGCATTCAGACCGGCACCACAACCGAGCTCAACCTGGCGGATTTCTTCCGCATCAACAACATGAGCTACGAGCCGGTTCCGATCGAAACCAACGCCGAAGCGCAGCAGCAGTATCTGGCTGGTGCCTGTGACGTCTACACCACCGACGCATCGGGTCTGGCTGCCACCCGCGCCACATTCGAGAATGCCGGTGATCACGTGATCCTGCCGGAAATCATCTCGAAAGAGCCGCTGGGTCCGCTGGTTCGTCATGGCGACCACGAGTGGGGCGATGTTGTCCGCTGGACTCTGAACGCGCTGATCGCAGCCGAGGAAATGGGCGTGACATCGGCCAATATCGATGAAATGTCCGCTGGAACCGACAATCCGGAAGTGAACCGTCTGCTGGGCAGCGAAGGCACTCTGGGTGAAATGCTGGGTCTGGACGCTGAATGGGCCCGTCGCGCCATCAAGGTCGGCGGCAACTACGGCGAAATCTTTGCCAAGAACATCGGTGAGGAAACCCCGATTGGCCTGGCACGCGGTCTGAACGCACAATGGATCGAAGGTGGCCTGCTGTACGCACCGCCTTTCCGCTAAAATCCACGGAAAAGGGCGCAGGGCAACCTGCGCCCTTTTTCAATCAATAAGAAACACGCCCGGAAACGTCCGAGCAGAGATCAACTCTGCCGACAAAAGACCGGGATGCACGGGGATAAACATAGGTCATGACGACTCTCACTGACCCGCCGAAGGAGCAGTTCCGGCTGTCCATGCTCCTTTACGATACGCGGTACCGATCTGCGACCATTCAGGTCATTGCTATGATCGGTTTCATGCTTCTGGCAGCCTGGATTATTAACAACACCATTCAGAACCTCGAAACGCTGGGCAGAACAGTCGGGTTCGACTTTTTCGCCGAACCAGCCAGCTATGACATCAACCAGCGCCTGCTGGAATATGACTCGCAGGATACCCATCTGCGCGCGGCCTTTATCGGGCTGCTGAACACGCTGGTTGTTGCAGTTCTGGGCTGTATCACGGCAACAATCATCGGTGTCATGGTTGGTGTTCTGCGTCTGTCGAACAACTGGCTGATCGCGCGGATTATGACGGTTTATGTCGAAATGTTCCGCAACGTTCCGGTCCTGCTTTGGATCGTGTTCGCTATGGCGATCCTGATTGAAAGCCTGCCTGCGCCGCGCGCATTCCGGGGTGAAAATCCAGAAGCCACGATGGATCTATTCGGCACTGTTGCTGTGACCAACCGCGGGGTCTACATCCCCGAGTTTCTGTTCTCGCGCAGCCTGGGCGACATCCACCTGTTCGGGACATCAAGTCTGCGTTTTGACGTCTCGCTGGACCTGATCGCTTTCCTGATCGTGCTTGGCGGCAGCATCTTTGCCATGCGCAAAGTGTCGGCCTGGGCCAATGCCACGCAGGAAAAGACCGGTGACCGTCCGACCATCTGGTACATCCAATTGGGCCTGCTGTTCGTGCCATCGGCCATCCTGCTGGGCGCGCTGGGCTTCCACCTGGGCTATCCCGAGCTGAAGGGCTTTAACTTCACCGGCGGCACCCACCTACGGAACTCGCTGATCGCCCTGTGGCTGGCCCTGTCGCTGTACACGGCGGCTTTCATCGCCGAGATCGTTCGCGCCGGTATTCTGGCCATCTCGAAGGGTCAGACCGAGGCCGCATCCGCACTGGGTCTGCGCCCGGGCCGGACCATGCGTCTGGTGATCCTGCCGCAGGCGTTGCGAGTGATCATCCCGCCGATGATCTCGAACTATCTGAACCTGACCAAGAACTCGTCGCTGGCGATCGCGGTCGGATATATGGACATCACGGGGACGCTGGGCGGTATCACCATGAACCAGACCGGCCGCGAGCTGGAATGCGTTCTGCTGCTGATGCTGGTCTACCTGACCATCTCGCTGAGCATTTCGGCGGTGATGAACTGGTACAACAACCGTGTCAAACTGGTGGAGCGGTAATATGAGTGATGTTTCATTTGTCCGCACGGAAATGTTGCCGGAACAGACACCACCTGCATCCGAGGTCGGTGTGCTGGGATGGATTAGGCATAACCTGTTCTCAAGCTGGCTGAACTCAATCCTGACGCTCATCTCGCTGTATTTCATCTACTATGTGCTCTCCAACATTCTGTCCTGGACGTTCGAATCCGTTTGGAACGCCAATTCCCTGTCGGAATGTCGTGAGATCATGATGGCGACCTGGGGCGATACTCATGGCCATGCCTGCTGGGGCGTGATCAAGGACCGGTGGCTGCAGTTGCTGTACGGGTTTTATCCACCTTATCCGGCGCATCCGGACGCAACGTGGTCTAATCCGCCTGAATCGGGCAGCTGGCCGGCCTATTTCCGGCCGAACCTGACCTTCATCCTGTTGTTGGTTGCGATTGCGCCGGTGTTGTTCACCAAAGTGCCGCGCAAGCTGTTGATCGTGACGGCGGCTTATCCGTTCCTGCTGCCTTGGCTGATGTGGGGCGGGTCGATCTGGGGACCGCTGATGGTCGCTGCCGGGTTCGCAATCGGTTATTTCGCCTACAAGGTTGTGCTTCCAATGGCGGGGTCCCTGACGGCGTTAATCCTTGCAGTCGCGCTGCCCATTCTGTGGTGGTTGTTTGCTGCTGGCGCAGTTGCTGACGCGGTCGACTCTGTCATTCCAATTGGTATAGCGACTGTCGAAAGCCGCGACTTTGGCGGTTTCATGCTGGCGATCCTGCTGGGTGTTGTGGCCATTGGCGTCTCGCTTCCCATCGGCATCGTGCTGGCGCTCGGTCGTCAGTCTGATCTGATGATCGTCAAATACCTCTGCGTGGGCTTTATCGAGTTCATTCGGGGCGTGCCGCTGATCACCCTGCTGTTCGTGGCCTCGCTGCTGCTGAACCTGTTCCTGCCGCCGGGGACCAACTTTGACATCATCCTGAGGGTGATGATCATGATGACTCTCTTCTCGGCCGCTTATATGGCCGAGGTGATCCGGGGTGGTCTGGCGGCGCTGCCGCGGGGTCAGTACGAAGGGGCTGACAGTCTTGGGCTGAACTACTGGCAGGCGCAGCGGCTGATCATCATGCCGCAGGCGCTGAAAATCTCGATCCCGGGCATCGTGAGCACGTTCATCGGTATCTTCAAGGATACGACACTGGTTTCGATCATCGGTCTGTTCGACGTGATCGGCCTGACCAACGGCATCCGCGCCGATACCGCGTGGAACGGCGTCTACTGGGAACTGTTTGCCTTTATCGGCGTTTTGTTCTTCGTCGTCTGCTTCTCCATGTCCCGTTATTCCATGTATCTGGAGCGCAAGCTTCAGACTGGCCATCGTTAAGGAGTTCAACACATGTCTGAACTTGCAATTGACCGTGAAATCGATCGATCGAAAATGCAGGTGAGCGACGAGGTCGCCATCGAAATCACCAACATGAACAAATGGTACGGGGCCTTCCACGTGCTGCGCGACATCAATCTGACCGTCAATCAGGGCGAGCGGATCGTGATCGCGGGGCCTTCGGGGTCGGGCAAATCCACCCTGATCCGCTGCCTGAACGCGCTGGAGGAACACCAGCAGGGCAAGATCGTTGTGGATGGAACCGTTCTGTCGAATGACCTCAAGAACATCGACAAGATCCGGTCCGAGGTTGGCATGGTGTTCCAGCACTTCAACCTGTTCCCGCACCTGACCATTCTGGAAAACTGCACGCTGGCCCCGATCTGGGTGCGCAAGACGCCCAAGAAAGAGGCCGAAGAGCGCGCGATGCATTTCCTGGAAAAGGTCAAGATTCCGGAACAGGCCGACAAGTATCCCGGCCAGCTGTCCGGTGGTCAGCAGCAGCGTGTGGCGATTGCCCGCTCGCTGTGCATGATGCCTCGGATCATGTTGTTCGATGAACCGACATCGGCGCTGGACCCCGAGATGATCAAAGAGGTGCTCGACACCATGATCGAGCTGGCCGAAGAAGGCATGACCATGCTGTGTGTGACCCACGAGATGGGCTTTGCCCGTCAGGTCGCCAACCGCGTGATCTTTATGGATGCCGGCCAGATCGTGGAACAGAACGAACCGGAAGAGTTCTTCAATAACCCCAAAAGCGAGCGGACCAAGCTGTTCCTCAGCCAGATTCTGGGGCACTGAACCTGCAATTAAATCCGGAAAAAGGCGGGGTCTGGCCCCGCCTTTTTCAGTTCAAAAGTTCGCGCGGGATTGCGAAGCCCAGGACCTTGCCGCTGTGCCGCTGCAAGCCTCTCCAGGTGTTGATGTCAAATCGAATAACCGTCGTCGCGCAGGTGGGATAGTCGTAGAACCGCACATGGTCCGGTGGGTATTTCACAATCTGATCCGCAAAGGCGGCAATACCGGGATTATGACCCAGCAACAGTACGGTGCGTCCGGTCGCCTGTTGCAATACCTTCATCATTTCAGCGGGATCGGCCAGATACAGGTCGCGGGTGAAGGTGGTCCTGGCAGCAGTCAGCCCCATCCTGTCCCAGGTTTCGCGGGTCCGAGTGGTCGAAGAACTCAGAACTTCATCCGGAAGCCAGGCGTTTCGTGACAGCCATTTCCCGACGACCGGGGCTGATTTGCGCCCTCGCTTGTTCAGCGGGCGATCATGGTCGTTGCTCAGCGGATTGTCCCAACTGGACTTGGCGTGACGGGTCAGGATCAGGGTGCGGGTCATGATGGGTGAAAGGCCTTCATATGATGCGCAGATTGTTCTGCCAGCCGCCCGGCACCCGCACTTAGCGGGCAGGCAAGTCGCGCGAGACAACCGCCAGCCATGCAGGTCTGGCCTTCTGGCGTAGTCAGGTGTGCATGGCAGGTGTTGACGTCGTAGAAGCTGTGGGTGGACAAAGCGCCAACCGGGCAAGCCGACGTGCAGGGGGCATGGCAGGTGGCGCAGGGGCTTGGCCCTTCGGCGGCAGGTATCGGGAACTCATCGACAAAATGCAGCGCACCGCGGAACGAGATCATCATGCCGACGGCGTCATGCACCAATGCGCCAACCGGACTTTGAAACGTGCGCCCGGACTTCAAGGCCCAGTCGATGAACGGTGTGTAGGGCGGCCCGCTGAACGGATAGTACGGCGTGGCACCCAGCGCGCCAGCCATCGCGCCGACAACCCGCAAGGACCATCTGTCGACCGGGTCCGCCTGCCCATCCGCCCATTCGGGCGACGCCTTCAAAACCGGCCAGAATGTCTGCGCCGCGCCCAGCAGGATCAGGGTGCCGCCATCCAGCTGCTTGGCGCCGCTATGCCGGGGGTGCTGCGCACCCATCACGACCAGGCCCGACCGATCAGCGGCTGCTCTCACGTCGGAGTATGTCACTTGCGCCGAAACGGCAGCGTCAAGCTCCATCCCAGCCGGGTTGGTTGTTCGTCCCGCCATTGCAGTCCCACCTTCATCCTGTCATGCCCGTCACCTGGCTGCGCCACATAGGTGCCCATCAATCGATCCCAGACCGACAGCGCAAAGCCGTAATTGCTGTCATGTTCTTCCCTGTGCACCGAATGGTGAACCCGGTGCATGTCAGGCGTCACAAGAACCCTACGCAACACCGCGTCCACGGCAAGGGGGAGTTTGATGTTGGAGTGATTGAACAGCGCGGTTCCGTTCAACAGAACCTCGAACAGAACAACGGCAAGTGCACTGGGACCCAATGCATAAACCAGCGCTATTTTCAGTATCATGGACAGTGCGATTTCGATGGGATGAAATCGCACGGCGGTTGTTACATCCATGTCCCTGTCCGCGTGATGCACCCTGTGCAGCCGCCAGAGGATCGGCACCTTGTGTGTCACCAGATGCTGCAGCCAGATCGCATAGTCCAGAATCAGCACGCTCAGAAGAATTTCAAGCCATCCGGGCCAGTCGGTCCTGTTAAAAAGCCCAATCCCGTGATGTCCGGCGTCCACCGCCGCCCCTACGGCCAGCAACGGGACCCAGATTGCCATAACCCTCAGCGTCAGGGTGTTGAGAAGCGTTATGGCAAGATTGGTTTGCCAGCGCCGTCGTTTCGAGCAATCTAGCAAACGTCTGGGTGCAAATGTCTCGGCAATTGCGAAAACCGCAAAAAGCCCAAGGAAAATTCCCAGCCGAATAATGGATTCGTGCTCCATATATTCACATTCAGGCATATTAAAGCCCGAGACAAGACCGGGAAATTCACATAGGCGTCAGTCCGGCCGGATCAGAGAGCCCGCACCGTGTTCGGTGAACAATTCCAGCAATACGGCATTTGGGGCACGGCCATCCAGGATGACAACCGCCCGAACGCCACTGTGCAGCGCGTCCAGAGCGGTTTCCGTTTTTGGGATCATGCCGCCGGCAATCGTGCCTTCGCGGGTCATCTCGCGGATCTGTCCGGCTTTGAGTTCGGTTACCACCTCTCCGGCTGCATTCTTGACGCCGGATACATCGGTCAGCAGCAACAGTCGATCCGCCTTCAGGGCCGACGCGATGGCTCCGGCAGCGGTATCGCCGTTCACGTTGAAGGTTTCACCGTCTTTGCCTGCTCCGAGCGGCGCAATCACGGGGATTACATCATGCGAGAAAAGATCATGCAGCAGTTTGGGATTCATCTCGGATGGTGTGCCGACGAAGCCCAACGAGGAATCCGTCTGCTCGCAAACCATCAGATTGGCGTCCTTGCCGGACAGCCCGACCGCCGTTCCGCCCTGACGGTTGATGGCCTGCACGATCCGTTTGTTGACAAGGCCAGACAGCACCATCTCGACGACTTCGACCGTGGCCTTATCGGTGACCCGCTTGCCATTCACGAAATCCGACTGGATGTCCAACTGATCAAGCATCGCGTTGATCATGGGTCCGCCACCATGCACGATGACTGGGTTTACCCCGACCTGCCGCATTAGCACGACATCGCGGGCAAAGCTTTCCATCGCCTCGTCGCTGCCCATGGCGTGACCGCCCAGTTTGATCACGACGATCGCGCCGTCATACCGCTGCAGGTAGGGCAGTGCGCTATTCAGAGTGGCGGCGGTGGCAATCCAGTCCCGGTTCATGTCTCGTGTCTTCATGGCTTAGGTCCTTCTGGCGAACCGTGTTAGGGCCTTTGGACGGTGCTGCCAAGGGCGAAGCTACTCAAGATGTGCAATGATCGAGCGCAGGGTCGGTATTCCGTCCCCTTTCTCGGAGGAGGTCAGCACAATCTCGGGGTAGGCGGCAGGGTGTTTAGACAGCGCGGTGCGGACCTGATCCAGCACCTTCTCACGCTCCTTGGCCTTGACCTTGTCGGCCTTGGTCATGACGCATTGAAAGGTCACGGCGCTGGTATCCAGCAGCTTCATGATCTCGTCGTCCACAGGTTTTACTCCATGGCGCGAGTCGATCAATACAAAAGCGCGGCGCAGGGTTTGACGTCCGCTGAGGTACTGTTTCAGCAGTCGCTGCCATTTCTCGACTACTTTGACCGGCGCGTTGGCATAACCGTAACCGGGCAGGTCAACCAGATAGAGGTCGGGCCCTTGCGTGAAAAAGTTGATCTCCTGCGTGCGGCCGGGCGTGTTCGATGCGCGCGCCAATCCCTTGGTCCCGGTCAGCGCGTTGATCAGGCTGGATTTCCCCACGTTCGAGCGGCCCGCAAAACACACCTCAAGCCGGTCGGGGGCGGGCAGGCCGTCCATGGCAACCACGCCTTTGACGAATTCGGACGGGCCAGCAAACAGCTTGCGCCCGGTTTCCTGCGCAATCGCATCCGGCGCGTCCGCCATTGGAAAAGGAAGCGTGCTCATACCGGTTCTACCTTGTCGCCGACACGGATATCTCCGCCCTGGATAACTTCGGCGTAGACGCCAAAATCCTGATGATCCCAAGCGTTCAGGGCGCCCAGCGTGTCTGCATCCCGCGTGCCGGTTTCCGGGTTGGCGGTCGTGGCCAGACAGCGCGTGATACGTTCCCGAACGCGCAGAACGGCCTGACCGATGCGAATGTCGCGGTTCAGCCAGTCAAACTCTTCCCACAGGGGCAGCCCGTCGAACCAGATGTTGCCGCGCCAGCGGACAAGGGATAGATCCTGCCCCAGCTTCTGCTCGACCGCCCGGTGCGAGGCCATATTGCACAGGCTGATCGAGGGGAAGTCACTGTCGGTCATTCCCCGTCCCGGAACCCGGATAATCCGTGCCGACGCAGCCCTGTCGACGGGCATCAGCGGTTTGACCCAGTCCAGAAAATCATCCTGCTGCGTGTCGGGATCGAAGCTGATCTCGGGGCGCCGCGGGTGGTTGAGCGTCACGGTGCCGCCGTTCATCCGGGCCGATATGGCCGCCAGTTGCGGGGCTTTGGAGCAGCGGCTGAAATTGGCACAGGGCGCCCATTCCGAACCATCGGCTTTTGACGCCTCGTGTGCGACGGCCCAAACGCGATCCCCGGGCATTGTCTGCCCGGGGGTCACGGTTACATCACTCAGGCTTTCCCGCCCGTGACTTTTGATTGGATGCCGCCAGAGGCTGGTGACAGACCCGCTCATTTGTCATCCGTCTTCGGGGTCCGCTTGAACCCGGACTTGATGTTGCCGAACACGTCCGGCGTGTAGCCCTGGCTGCGCATGATCAGGTACTGCTGCGTGAACGTGATCGTGTTGTTCGCAATCCAGTAAACCACCAGGCCGCTGGCAAACCCGCCCAGCATGAACATGAAGACCCACGGCATCCAGGCAAAGATCATCGCCTGTGTCGCATCCGTTGGTGCCGGGTTCAGTTTCTGCTGCAGCCACATCGAGATACCCAGCAGCAGTGGCAAGATACCGATGAAGATCAGCGCCATCAGCGTATCAGGCTGCGGTCCGGCCCAGGGCAGCCAGCCAAAGAAGTTGAAGATCGAGGTCGGGTCCGGCGCGCTGAGGTCCTGGAATGGGCCAAACCAGGGGGCCTGACGCAGTTCAATGGTGACAAAGATCACTTTATACAGCGAGAAGAAGATCGGGATCTGCATCAGGATCGGCAAACAGCCAGCGGCCGGGTTCACCTTTTCCTTTTTGTACAGCTCCATCATGCCCTGCTGCATCTTCTGACGATCGTCGCCGGCAGCCTCTTTCAGGGCCTCCATCTGCGGCTGAAGTTCCTTCATCTTGGCCATCGAGACGTAGGACTTGAACGCCAGCGGGAACAGGATCGCCTTGATGATCAGGGTCAGGCCGATGATCGACCAGCCCATATTGCCGATCAGCACATTGATATTGTGCAGCAGCCAGAAGATCGGCTTGGTCAGGAAGTAGAACCAGCCCCAATCGATGCTGTCCACGAACTTCTGCACACCTTCCGCCTGATACTCGCGGATGGTTTCCCATTCCTTGGCGCCTGCAAACAGGCGGGTGGTGACTTCCTCGGTCGCGCCGGGCGCAACGGACAGGGTCGGCAGCACGGTTTCGGTTTGATAAATCTTGCGGCGCGCGTCGTATTTTGCCGCCGCCTTGAAGGCCGAACCTTCAGCCGGGATCAGGGTGGTCATCCAGTAGTGATCCGTAAAGCCGACCCAGCCACCTTCCTTGATCTGAAAGACTTCGGCTTGCGCGCGTTCATTCGGATCAATGTCGAAGTCGCGGACATCGCCATAATCGATCTCGTCCAGAACGCCGTCCGCCATGACCATGACGCCTTCGTGCAGGATAAAGAAGTTCTTCAGGCCCGGCAGGTCACCATCCTCACCCATCCCGTGGCGCGCCAAAATGCCATAGGGCGCCATGCCAACTTCGGACTGCGTGGTATTCTCGACCGATTGCGTGACCGAGAACATGTAGTCTTCATCAACCGACACGGTGCGTCGGAAGATCAGGCCCTTACCGTTGTCCCAGACCAGTGTGACCGGGCTGTCGACGGTAAGCGTGTCGCCTTGTTCAGTCGACCAGAGCGTGTTCGGCCCAGGGACATCCGCGCCGGCAACGCCCGCCCCGGGCGCCCAGCCATACAAGGCGTAATAGGCAGAATCGGACCCGACGGGCGAAAGCAGCTCGACGATCGGGGCGCCTGCTTCGATCGAGACCTTGTAGTCTTTCAGAAACAGCTCATCGATGCGCCCGCCGGCCAGGGACATGCTGCCAGACAGGCGAGGCGTGTCGATCTGAATGCGCGGGGCCTCGGCTTCGGCTTGTGCTTCTTCTGTGACAGCAGATGCATCGCCGACGGCTGTGTCACCCGCTGCGCTCGGAGTCTGAAGCTCACTGCCCTCGGAGGCGCTGACTTCCACCTGATCCGGTGTCGGTGCCTGTTCCGGGGGTGGGAAAAGGACGAACCAGACGAGGATCACCAGAAAGCTGAGCGCGGTTGCGAGGATGAGATTCTTGTTCTGATCGTCCATCTGGGACAGCCACCTTGAGCTGGGAAACACACCGGAGGTGTTCAACAGAGTGCAGCCCCAAAGGTCAAGTGGAATCGCCCGTCAATTTGCCACCGGAAGGGATTGCGCCTTGCAAAATCCCGGATTTCATCCGGTTTGCCGTCCAATCCCGGGAACCTTGTTCACTTTTGCGCGGTGCGAAGCGATCCAGTCGAGCGTCTGCTCGAGTGGCATCGGTTTGCCAATTCCGAACCCCTGCACATGATTGCAGCCAAGCTGCGCCATCAGGGCATGCTCGCCCGGGGTTTCCACCCCTTCGGCCAGTGTTTCCAGGTTAAGCCGTTCCGCCATCGTCAGGATGGCACTGGCCAATTGTTGCTGACCGGGATCCCGATCGGATTTTGTCACAAAGGACCGGTCGATCTTGATCCGCGAAACATCAAAGCGCTTAATGGACGCGATCGAGGCATGACCGGTGCCGAAATCATCCAGATCGATACAGCATCCCAGCGCGGCCATTCCGGTCACATTGCGGGTGATGACGTCATCGGGGCGTTTGGCAAATACCGTTTCGAGGATTTCGACCGCAAGCCTGTCCGGTGTCAGGTCAAACTGGTCCAGTTCCCATTTCAGGCGATCCATGAGCCCCGGGTCGCGGAGTTCATCGGACGAGAAATTGATACCGATCCGAGGAACCACAACGCCAGCCCGGTCCCAGGCCTGCATGGCAGTAAACGCATGGTGGCACATCGCATGGCCCAGCCGTTCCATCAGTTCCGCCTGCTGGGCGAAGGGTAGAAACGCCTGCGGGCCCAACACACCTTTTTGCGGATGCTCCCACCGGGCCAGTGCCTCAAAACCTGTGACGCGCCCTGTGTCTGTCGAGATTTGAGGCTGAAACCAGGGGCGAATTTCACCATTGTCCAACGCTGCCTCGAAATCCTTGCGCAGGTTTGTGCGGATCCGGGACCGGCGGCGCGTTTCGACGGAATAGGCCCGAATGGTCGAAGGGCCGTTTCTTTGTGCTTCGGCAAGTGCGGCGTTCGCCGCCTCGATCCCGTCGGTTGCGTCACCGTCGAAGTCATGAGGCATCAGGCAAAACCCGATCGAGCACGAGACGCAAAGCCTGGCACCATTCAGCATGATCGGTTCTTCGATAGCAGTTTGGATGCGGCCGGACATCTGAATGCAGGATTCCAGGTCAAGATGCGGAGATGCCCCAAGACCCAAAGCGATTTTGTCTCTGCCGTCCCGGGTCACGATGTCCTGGGACCGGATCGTGGACAAGGTCCGGCTGCAGGCCAGTTCGGCGATATGGGCGACCGCCGCCTGCCCGTGCAGGTCTAGCAGCGACCCATAGTCATCCAGTGAAATCACGAAACAGGCCGAGCTTTCCATATTTTTCCTCGCGCCATCCAGCAGGTTCCCCAACCTGGTACGAAACACCTGTTCCGGCATCATCCCGCCAGAGTTGTCGCGAAGTGAATTCCCAATCGCAGGCCAGATATTTGCAGCGCTCGCTCCGGCATGGATCAGGGGCAAGCCCAATGCGACGATCAACAGCACTTGCTCTCCGCCGATCCAGAAGGCTGCAAGGCTGAGTGCCGGTATGAAGGCCAGTGCGGAAGGGCCGTTCAGGCCCGCGACAATCGTGTTGAGGACTCGTTTAAAGATTAATCGGTTCCGCATTGGTTCTAACGGCCTTCAGCTTGGACTCAGCGCGCAAGCCCAACCGTAGGAAACCAAACTGAGTCAGTCGTTAACGCAGACGCGGAATTTCGTCCGATTTTTCGTTTTTTTGACCCGGATCAAGCGAAAGATTCGCGAAATCGAACAATTTCGGGTCCAGCAGATGCGAGGGCCGCGCGTTTGTCAGGGCCCGGAACATCACCTGACGCCGGCCGGGGCTGTTCTTTTCCCACTGATCGAGAATCTGTTTCACCTGTTGGCGCTGCAAGCCGTCCTGACTGCCGCAGAGGTCACAGGGGATGATGGGATAGTTCATGGCGGTTGCGAATTTCGCGCAATCGGCCTCGGCCACATGGGCGAGGGGGCGGAAAACGAACAGGTCGCCCTCTTCATTCACAAGTTTAGGCGGCATGGTGGCCAGACGCCCGCCGTGGAAGAGGTTCATGAAGAAGGTTTCGAGGATGTCGTCACGGTGATGACCCAGTACCACGGCCGAGCAGCCCTCTTCCCGGGCGATGCGATACAGGTTTCCACGGCGCAGGCGTGAACACAGTGCGCAATAGGTGCGGCCCTGCGGAACCTTGTCCATCACGACGGAATAGGTGTCCTGATATTCGATGCGGTGCGGAACACCCATTCGTTCGAGAAACTCGGGTAGAACGGTGGCGGGAAAACCCGGCTGACCCTGATCCAGATTGCAGGCCAGAAGGTCGACCGGCAGCAGTCCGCGCCATTTCAACTCGTGGAGAACCGCAAGAAGGGTATAGCTGTCCTTGCCGCCTGACAGGCAAATCAGCCAGCGGGGCGGTTTGCCATCCTTGTCATGGGCGGACGGGTCCACCATCCCGTAATGCTCAATGGCCTCACGGGTCTGGCGCACGATGCGCTTGCGCAGCTTTTTGAACTCGGTCGTCGAGGGCGCACCAGCAAAAAGCGGGTGGATATCGTCAGCTTCGTCAAACATGGGCTGCCCCTACAGCAGTTGCGGCAACCGGGCAAGTGGGCGGGTCAGCCCAGACGCGCCAGCAGGGCGTCGGTGTCCAGTCCTGTGACCGATCCCGGGATGCGACCGCTTTCACCTGACAGGCGCGTGGCAATAAACCCGTCGGCAACCGCGCCAGGGGCATGTCGCACCAACTGCGCCGCCGCCAACAAAAGTGCTGTACGCTCGGCGAACCACCGTGCCTCTGCCTCGGGTGGCAGGTCGGGCCAACGGTCGCGATGCGCCTTCAACGCTGCGTCATAGCCCCGGTCTGCACCTCTTGCGGCGTCCAACTCGGCTTGCAGTACCTCTGCGGCCAGCGGTTCTCTGATCAGGGTGCGCAGAATGTCGAGGCAGATCACGTTACCTGACCCCTCCCAAATGCTGTTTAGCGGGGCTTCCCGATAGAGCAGGAGCAGAGGGGTATCCTCGACATAGCCCGTGCCGCCCAGCACCTCCATCGCCTCGACCACGACAACCGGACAGCGCTTGTTGTTCAGGAATTTGGCCAGTGCGACGCTGATGCGGGCAAAGGACCTGTCTTCGGGCGACCTGCCTTCGAATGCCTTCGCAACCCGCATCCCCAACGTCAGAGCGCTCTCCCAATCCAGTGCCAGGTCGGCCAGCACGGCGCGCATCAGGGGCTGGTCGATCAGACGGCGCTGAAACGCGGTTCGGTGGCTGACCCAATGATGTGCCTCGGACAGGGCGGCACGCATCAGTCCGGCCGGAGCCATGGCAGTGCCCAGCCGGGTGTGGTGCACCATTTCGATGATGGTCTGCACGCCAGCGCCTACGTCGCCCAGCTGATAGGCCAGCGCGTCGTGGTATTCGATTTCGGCAGAGGCGTTGGATCTGTTGCCCAGCTTATCCTTCAGACGCATCAGATGGATCGCGTTGCGCTCGCCCTCCAACCAGCGGGGAACAAGGAAACAGGTCAGCCCACCCGGCGTCTGCGCCAGCGTCAGGAAGCCATCCGACATCGGGGCCGAGCAGAACCATTTGTGACCGCGCAGACGCCAGTGATGGCCATCGCGGGTGGCAATGGTGGTATTGGTGCGTACGTCCGAGCCACCCTGTTTCTCAGTCATCGCCATACCCAACGTGGCGCAGGCTTTTTGGTCGATCGGACGCGTCGACGGATCATAGCTGTGGGCCATGAGTTTTGGGCGCCAGACCGAGGCGATCTGCTGATTGACCTCAAGCGCCGGGATTGCCGCATAGGTCATGGTCATCGGGCAACAATGACCCGGCTCGACCTGTCCCGCCAAGTAGACCATGGCTGCGTGGGTGGCGTGCCCACCCGGCTGACCGTCCCAGGCCATTGCGGCGTAACCGGCGGACTGGCTGATCTGCATCATCTGGTGGTAAGCGGGGTGAAACCGCACCTCGTCCAGACGCCGACCGCCCTGATCGAATACCCGGAGTTCGGGCGGCTGTCGGTTGGCTTCGCGCCCCAACTCTCGTGTTTCGGCACGTCCAAGTGTTTCGCCGAAAGCCGCCAAAGGCGCTGCGCGCGCGCCGGACATGTCCACCGTGTCTAGAAGCACCGGGTCGCAGGCCCACAGGTCAATGTCACCACGAATTTGCGGTTGGTTGTGGACGGTGTGCGTGGGCAGAGTGCGGCGTGCGTCTGGTGGCATCAGAACCTCGGGTTGGACTGATCCGAATGTTGAGCGCAGGTTCAACCGGGTCAAGTCTGACCGGGGGTCATTAAGTTCTGCTCTGCTCGTCAGGGCGTTCCGGCACGGGATCGTAGCCGTCACCGCCCCAAGGGTGGCATCGGCCAATCCGTCGGGCGGCCAGCCACGCGCCCTTGATCGCACCGTGTTTTTCCAATGCTTCAAGCGCATAGGCCGAACACGTGGGCTGATAGCGGCAGTTGAACCCGACCCAGGGGCTGAAAACCAGCCGATAAGCCCTGACAGGCAGGGCAAGGATATGAGAGAACAGGGTCATTTCCGCCCGCCGTGGATTTTGCGCAGCGCATAGCGGAGGTCATCCAGAAGGGCGTCAAACGGGCGCGCGGCGGTCACTTCGGCGCGACCGACCAGTACATAGTCCCACCCATCAAGCCCACTGACGGGCAGCACAGCGCGGGCGGCCTCGCGCAAACGCCGCTTGGCGCGATTGCGGGCAACGGCATTGCCGACCTTCTTTGAACAGGTGAACCCGACGCGAATTCCGGTCGCTTCGTCAGGCGCGCGTTTGCGGCCCTGCACCATCATCGAGGATGTGCCCTGCCTGCGCGCGCGCGCGGCTTTCAGGAAATCGGATCGTTTCCTGAGAATGGTCAGAGTTTCAGGCGCGCAAACGGACGCCGCCGGGGGCGTTTCCCCGGGCTGGTCCTTACCATCCACGAGGGGCCTCCGGCGGCGTCATGTTCATAACCTGACAGGTCGAGCGGTTTACGCGCTCAGCGACTTGCGGCCACGTGCGCGGCGCGCATTCAGGATCTTGCGGCCGGCCTTTGTGGCCATGCGCGCGCGGAAACCGTGGCGGCGTTTGCGAACCAGGTTCGAAGGCTGATAGGTGCGTTTCATCGCTCCGTCTCCAATCTATGCGGTCGGGTGCGGCGCGGATTCGCCTGCCCGTGGTGTTCGAAGCCCGTCCTCTACTGGGTAGCGGGGGGTAAGTCAAACCCCAAGGTGGGGGTTTTGGCGGCTTTTGCAACAATTCTGTAACCCAGCCCGTGAAAAGGTTTCAAAAAGACAGGTCAGCGGCCCCAAACCCTCACATTCCCGGACAAAAACATCAAGGCAGCGTGAGGCCCCTGTTGCCGAGGCGCCATGCGGCGCATGTTGTTTGCAGAATGAAACACACGAAACCGGACAGCCACATGAGTGATGCAACTCAGGCCCCGCGCAGAGGGCTTGCGCGACATATTCCGTTGCTGGTGATTCTTACCGTTGCAGCGGTGGGGTTTTTCACACTGGGCGACTATCTGACGTTCGAAACTCTGCGCGACAACCGCGAGGCGCTTTTGGCGTGGCGTGACGCCAATTACTGGGCAATGGCCGGTGCTTTCGTGACGATTTACATCGTCATCGTGGCATTTTCTTTGCCGGGTGCGGCGGTGGCCTCGATGACGGGCGGGTTCCTGTTCGGACTAATCGCCGGAACCGTCTTTAACGTATTTGCGGCCACGGTCGGTGCATCGGTGATCTTTCTGGCCGCGCGCTGGGGGTTGGGCGAAGCCCTGACGGCCCGCCTCGAATCTTCGGAGGGCAGCATCAAAAAGCTCAAGGACAATTTGCGCGAGAATGAAATTCCGGTGCTTTTTCTGCTGCGCCTTGTACCCGTCGTGCCGTTTTTCGTGGCCAACCTTGTGCCCGCTCTGGTGGGCGTGAAATTCCGCAATTTTCTGATCACTACGGCGCTGGGCATTATCCCCGGAGGGATTGTGTACACCTGGATCGGCGTGGGACTGGGCGGTGTGTTCGACCGGGGCGAGACGCCTGACGTTTCGCTGCTGTGGGAACCCTTTGTCATAGGTCCCATCATCGGCTTGTGTGTGCTGGCCGCTTTGCCGATTGTCATCAAATCCGTTCGAGGCCGAAAGGACGCCTGATTCATGCAAGATCTGAATGCCGATATCCTGGTGATCGGAGCCGGGTCAGGGGGGTTGTCCTTGGCCGCAGGGGCCAGCCAGATGGGGGCAAACGTCATCCTGCTGGAAGGCCACAAGATGGGCGGCGATTGCCTGAACTTCGGATGTGTTCCGTCCAAAGCCCTGATTGCCAGCGCCAACGCAGCCCATGCGCAGGCCCATGCCTCGGTGCTGGGCGTGGCGGGTGTGGCTCCGCAGGTGGATTATGCTGCGGCCAAGGATCACGTCCGGGACGTTATCGCCCAGATCGAACCGATGGACAGCCAGGAGCGGTTCGAGGGCTTTGGCGTCAAAGTTATCCGCGAATATGGCAGTTTTGTTTCTCCGACCCATGTGCAGGCGGGTGGTCACCTGATCACTGCGCGGCGTGTGGTGATCGCAACGGGTTCTTCCCCCCTGGTGCCGCCGATCCCCGGGTTGGATCAGGTGCCGTATTTCACCAACGAGACCATCTTTGACCTGCGCGACAAGCCCGATCACCTTCTGATCATCGGCGGCGGGCCCATCGGCATGGAAATGGCGCAGGCCCATATTCGGCTGGGATGCAAAGTCACTGTGATCGAAGGGATGACAGCACTGGGCAAGGATGACCCCGAAGCGGCCGAGGTTGTTTTGGAGACTTTGCGGGCGGAAGGCGTGGTGATTCACGAAACGGCATTGGTCGCGCAGATCAGGGGCAACGCTGGCACGATTGAGGTAGTGACCGAGAATGGTGACGTCTTCTCGGGCTCGCATCTGTTGCTGGCGGCGGGGCGCAAGGCAAACACAGACCGCCTGAACCTTGAAGCCGCCGGGATCGAACTGTCCCCTACCGGGGTCAAGGTTAACGAGGCGTTGCGGACCACCAATCGCAAGGTCTATGCCATCGGTGACGTCGCCGGTGGGCTGCAATTCACCCATGTAGCCGGGTATCAGGCAGGGATTGTCATCCGCTCGGCGCTGTTCGGCCTGCCGTCCAAGGCGAAGACGGCGCATATCCCGTGGGCCACCTATACTGATCCGGAACTGGCGCAGGTTGGCCTGACCGAAGCGCAGGCGCATGCACACCATGGTGACAAGGTCGAGGTCGCCCGTTTTGACTATCATCACAATGACAGGGCGATTTCCCAGCGGAAAACGAAAGGCTTCATTAAGGTCATGGTTGTAAAAGGCCGGCCCGTGGGTGTTACAATCGTGGGTCATCAGGCGGGCGAACTGATCAACTTGTGGTCGCTGGCCCTGGCCAATAATCTGAAGATGGGTCAGGTCGCCGCGATGGTGTCCCCCTATCCGACGATCGGAGAGCTTAACAAACGCGCGGCGGGCGCTTATTTCTCGCCAAGGCTGTTTGAGAATCAGGCAGTTAAACGAGTGGTCAGGTTCGTCCAGCGCTGGATCCCCTGACCGGGAAAGGAGCGCATATTGAACTCGCTGTCGGGCCGATTTCTGATCCTGACGACGGTCTTCGTGATGTTGGCCGAGGTGCTGATCTTTGTGCCATCGATTGCGCGGTTCCGCGAAGATTTCCTGCTGAACCGGCTTGAACGGGCCCAGATCGCCTCGCTGGCGTTGCTGGCTGATGACATGCTGGCCGAAGATCTGGAGGCCGAACTTCTGGCCAATGCGGGCGTCTACAATGTGGTGTTGCGGCGTGACGAGGTGCGTCAGCTGATGCTGTCCTCACCGATCCCCGAGCCGATCACCAAGACGTACGATCTGCGCGACGCGAGCCCTTGGGTTCTGATCCGGGACGCGATGGCCCGGCTGTTCACTCCGGAAAACGAAGTCATCCGAGTGATAGGCGAGCCGGTCAAGGGTGCCGGGCTGCTGATCGAAGTGACGATCGACAGCGCGCCGCTGCGCATGGCGATGACGGACTACGGCCTGCGAATTCTGGGGCTGTCCTTCGTGATCTCTATCATCACCGCTTTTTTTCTGTTTCTTGCGGTGCGTGTCGTTCTGGTGCGCCCGATCAAAAGCGTGGTCGGATACATGCAGCGCTATGCCAGCGCACCTGAGGATGCGCGCGGCATCATCTCGCCGGATTCCCGGGTGACGGAACTCAGGGAAGCCGAGGAGGCCCTGCAAATGTTGCAGAAGGAACTGACGCAGGCCCTGAAACAGCGTGAACGCTTGGCTCAGTTGGGTGGGGCCGTGGCCAAGGTCAGTCACGATTTGCGCAACATCCTGACCTCGGCACAATTGTTCACGGACCGCATCGAAGCCAGTGACGATCCGGTGGTTCGGCGTCTGGCCCCCAAGCTGGTGAATTCGATCACCCGTGCGGTGTCCTTATGTGAAAGCACGCTGGCATTTGGCCGCGCCGAGGAACCGGCACCCACATTGACCATGGTCCGGTTGCGCGATGTCGGTGAAGATGTTGTGGCCAGTGAAAGGCTGGCGGTTGCCGATTCTTGCGTGGAAATTGTCAATAACCTGCCGCAGGACCTGATCGCCCGCGCCGACCCCGAGCAGATGTTCCGGGTCATGATGAATCTTGTCCGCAACGCCCGTCAGGCGCTTGTCGCCTCGGGCAAACCCGGGAAGATCACGATAGAAGGCCGTGAAGACGACGACAGCTGGTGCGTTGAAATCCGCGACAACGGTCCGGGCCTGCCCCCGAAAGCGCGGGAAAACCTGTTTACCCCGTTTCAGGGCGGCGTCCGCAAAGGAGGTTCGGGCTTGGGCCTCGCGATATCGCAGGAACTGGTGCGCGGACATGGCGGGGATCTGGTGCTGAAGCACACAGGTCCTGACGGAACCACCTTTGAAATAAGCCTGCCACGCGGCGACCGGACTTTTTGAAAGTTTTTTTGAGAATCGACTTGCACGTCCCCGGACCTGGGTCTAAATACCGCCTCACCAACGCGGACCGATAGCTCAGCTGGATAGAGTACTTGACTACGAATCAAGGGGTCGGGGGTTCGAATCCTCCTCGGTCCGCCACTTGGTGATTTCCCTGAATTTTGTTGAACAACACTAGGTCGCTAAAACCTTTGCGTTATATGATTGTAGCCGCGCTAGCGGGTTTCATTGAATTTTCGCCAATGACACCAGTATACTTTCATTAAGTGGTATTTTTTGTCGTAGTTTCATGTCGGCGCTCAGCGGAATACTGGCAAAGAAGCTGGTAGATAATCTTGGTCCGGGACGACACGGTGACGGTTCTGGCTTGTATCTTGTTGTAGATCCATCGGGCGCACGGTGTTGGATCGTACGTGTTTCGGTCAAAGGGCATAGAACCGCACGGGCGCGCCGCTTCGAACGGACTTAGGTTTAGGCGGCGCGGATGTCGTCGCACTGAAACAGGCTCGAGAACGAGCCATCGAATTGCGGCGAATAGCGAAAGCGCGGTGGATCCCGCGCTTCAACGCCAAGCGCGAAATTCCAACTTTTGAAGAACTCAGCCGGCTGGTTCACGTTGGCCGCCTGCCAACATGGAAGAATGCCAAGCATGGCCAGCAATGGCTCAACACTTTGCGCTATTATGCGGTCCCCAAAATCGGACGCATGCCTGTGGGCAGCATTGATCAGCCCGAAGTGCTGATGTGCCTGTCGCCCATCTGGACCGAGAAACACGAAACCGCAAGCGACTGTCGCTGCGGAAAAGGACGGTACTCGACGTGGCGAAGTCCAACGGCATTCGCCCCGGCGAGAACCCGGTGACCGCAATCCGCGAAGGTAAGATGCTGCCCAACGTCAAAGCCAAGGTCCAGCACCATGACGCGATGCGTGGCGAGAGGTGCCCGCGTTCTAAACCGAGTTGCAGACCCGCTCTGCTGTGGCTGCCAAGGCGCTCATATTTGCCTTAAAACAGCGTTCGATGTGTTCTGTGTGACATACAAAAGCCGGCTTCGGGTTACTCGTAACATTACTTGCGAATCCTAAATAGTCGAAACTATTTTGCGATAATTTCCAATACAGGAACTAGAATAACGTATCTCTTGATGGGCAGCGCGCTCGCGTGCTTCACTTTTGTGGCTATGTCAGCCTCAAGTTTCGCTGGCCAAAAAGGACCGGAAGGCGCGACCTTCCCGAAAAAAATTCCAAGCGCACCACCGTCCGAAAGGGTGAGAAAAACAAGCGCGGAAGTTTCCCAATATGGAGATACCAGATGAAAAGAATTGCAACGCTACTAGGAAGTGCTTCGGTCGCGATTGCCGGCCCGGCTATGGCCGCAGATATCGTGATCGGTGTGCCGAACTGGGCCTCGGTGAATGCCACGGCACATATTCTTGAGGTGGTGATCGAAGAAAACCTTGGTCTGGACGTGGAACTGCAAAACGGCACGAATCCGATTGTCTTCGAAGCCATGGACAGCGGCTCGATGCACGTCCACCCAGAAGTGTGGATGCCCAACCAGCAAAACCTGCATGACACATATGTCAAAGAAAATGGCACGGTTGTCATGAACCAAAACCCGGTTCAGGCCGAGCAGGGCATGTGTGTCCCGACCTACATCGCTGAACAGCATGACATCAAGTCAATTGACGACCTGAGTGACCCGGACAAGATGGCGATCTTCGATACAGACGGGAATGGTACGCCTGAGGTCTGGATCGGTGCTCCGGGCTGGGCTTCGACCGTTGTCGAGAAGATTCGGGCCAAATCTTATGGCTATGATCAGATATTCGACCTGACGGAATACGAGGAAACCATCGCCTATGCCAACCTGGCAAACGCGACCAAGGCGGGCGATCCGTGGATCGGGTTCTGCTACAGCCCCCACTATATCTTCGTGACCCAAGACCTGACGGTTCTTGAAGAGCCGGCTCATGACCCTGCCACCTGGACAATTGTTCAGCCCACCGATGACCCGGATTGGCTGTCGAAATCCGAAGCGTCCACGGCCTGGAACGGCGCAACTCTTCACCTGCACTACGCGAAAGAGCTGGAAGAGAGTTATCCTGAAGTGGCCGCTCTGTTCAGCAACTATCAGATGTCAGGAGATGATCTGAGCGCGATGGGCAAGGCTCTGGCTGTAGACAACGTCGAAGCCGCGGATTTTGCCAAGCAGTGGGTGGCAGAGAACGAAGATACCGTGATCGGCTGGCTAACCAACTAAACTACGACCTTGCAGGCCGTCGCGGAAAATCGCGGCGGCCTTTTTTCTGTTGGGCAGGGCTATGCCCTGTGGGGGATAAATGGACGAACCTGTCGTAAAACTGGAAAACGTTTGGAAGATCTTCGGCGCACGTGCTGAAGAGGCAATGCAAGCTGTCCGAGACGAAGGAATCGGCAAGTCGGAAGTTTTGGAACGGTTCAACTGCGTTGTCGGTGTTCAGGGTGCCACATTCGAAGTGCCGCGTGGCGAAATCTTCTGCATCATGGGGTTGTCCGGTTCGGGCAAGTCCACGTTGGTACGACACGTGAACAGATTGATCGAGCCGACGGCCGGCCGGATCGAAATCCTGGGTCACGATGTATCGAAACTATCGGAATCCGAATTGCGCCGCATTCGCGCCCAGCAAATCGGCATGGTCTTTCAACATATGGCGCTTATGCCTCATCGTTCCGTCCGCGATAACGTGGCTTACCCCCTGGAGATCAGAAAGGTCCCGAAATCCAAACGTTGGGCTGTTTCGGATCACGCTTTGAGCCTGGTAAACCTAACGGGTTATGAGGACCGCCTGCCCAAGGAGCTTTCCGGCGGGATGCAGCAACGCGTGGGGATCGCGCGGGCGCTGGCATCGGACCCCGAAATCCTGTTGATGGATGAACCCTTTTCCGCCCTTGACCCTCTGATCCGCCTGCAGTTGCAGGACCAGTTCAAGGCGCTTGTAGCGCAGCTAAAAAAGACCACGCTGTTCATCACTCATGATCTGGATGAAGCCATTCGCATAGGTCACCGAATTGCGATCATGAAAGATGGGGTGATCGTACAGATCGGCACGCCGGAGGATATCGTCATGAACCCATCCGACGATTACGTGCGCGAATTTGTTCAGGGCATCTCCAAGCTCAAACTGGTCAAAGCGCATTCCATCATGGAACCGATGGACAGCTATTCAGGGCCACTCGACGGTGCGCCCAGGGCGGACGAAGGCGCGGATCTGGACCAACTGATCGATCTGGCCGTGAATTCGGAATTGCCGGTCGTCATAACGGATGCGGGCAGTGACGTGGGTGTCGTGACCAAGCCACGCCTGTTGCGTGGTATTCAGGGGGGCAAAAATGACTGACGCAACTTCTGAGCTTAAAGTAACGGCCGCCTCTGACATCGAGGTTGATCGCGAGGCTCTTGATATTTCCATCAAGAAGTTCGCTGGTCCGAACGGAGCCTATTACGTCAACGCCTTTCACAAAATCCACGACGCTACCAGTGCAATTCCCAACACGTTCAACACGTGGGCGGCGGTGCTGGGGCCGTTCTGGTCCGCGTCACGGGCCATTTGGGGCATGTTCTGGACGTTTCTGATCCTCGAGATCATCGCGTGGGTCCAAATCGGCAGAGGCGCGTGGGGCAATCCGGGTGCAGACTTTGCAGAGCGTGCCGCCCGTCAGCAAGAGCGCGCAGCCGAACTGCTGGCCCGAGCGGCGGACGCAACTGAAAAGGCGGATATCGATCGGTTCACCAAGCTGGCTGAGAACATTCAGAAAGCGGCTGATACCAGCTTGGAAAGGGCCGCTGCTGCCCAGTCCGAGGCCACGGGTATTCTTATCACCGGGTTGCTGATGTTGCTGGTTTTCAAGGTGGTTCAGGGTTTGTATGCCGACCGTGTCTACGAAAAACAGTATTCAAACTGGCGTATCGATCCGGGCAGCACGGAAAGCGGACGCTCGACCCGAAACACGGTTTTGGGCGCAATCCTTGTCGCCGCCATTGGTCCCTTGATCGTTTACAAGTTCACCGTAAACGCGTCGCTTCCTTTGCTGGATGCTTTCCCCGAGCAGCAGGTATCCGCGATGATATTGGGAGAGGGCAACGGCACGTTGTTCTCAAACCTGGCTGGCTGGATGGAAGAAAAGATAGACGCGGCCGCTGCAGCAGGGGGCGACGTCTTCGACGGGATAGTAGCCGGTGTGCGTTCTGTTCTTGATGCGTTGACAGTGGCACTTATCGGCTCACCTTGGCCAGTTGTCATGCTGGTCATCTGTGTGACCGCATGGCGCGCGGCGGGACCAAGGGTTGCCATCTTCACCGCAGCTTCGTTGGCCTATATCGCTTTGCTGGGATATTGGGACGTAGCGATGGAAACCGTTGCTCTGGTGGGTGCGGCGGTGTTGCTCTGCGTTGTCTTCGGCATTCCGCTGGGTATCTGGTTTGGCAAGTCTAAGCGCGCTTATCGCGCGGCGGAACCGGTGCTGGACTTGATGCAAACGCTTCCGGCCTTCGTTTACCTTATCCCGATCATTGCCTTCTTTGGCACCGGCAACCCGCCGGGCATTCTGGCCACGATCATCTTCGGAATGCCGCCGGTTATTCGACTGACGGCACTGGGAATGCGGGGCGTTCCGGAGAGCATCAAGGAAGCTGCCGTCGCCTTTGGGGCCTCGAAATGGCAGTTGCTGAAAGACGTGGAAATCCCGCTTGCCTTGCCATCGATCATGACAGGTGTGAACCAGACAATTCTGATGTGTCTGTCCATGGTCGTAATCATCTCGCTGATAGGTGGTGGCGGCTTGGGCAAAGAAATCCTGGAGGCACTGCAATATGCCGCCAAGGGGCCGGGCCTGCTGGGCGGATTTGCAATTCTGTTCCTCGCCATGGTCATGGACAGGATCGTTCAAGGCGCATTCCGGCGAGAAGACGAGAAAATCTAACCATTTGCGCCCCCGGTTCTTTCCGGGGGCGTTTTTCATTGACCGGAGAAGACAATGGCGGATCGTTACGAACAGTCCATGATGGACAATCTGTATTGGTGGGGCGTGCCAACTCTGTTTCGTTGCCCCAATGTCGGGCCCGAGGGGCAGGACATTGCGTTGGCAGGCGTGCCGCACTCAACTGGAAACGGCACGACCGAGAGGGGCCAGCATTTGGGCCCACGCGCCTTGCGGCACGTCTCGGCCGTTCACCGCAGGGTGCATTCAGTTTTTGAGATCGACCCATGGAACAGTGCGCGGATTGCCGACGTGGGGGATGTGCCGTTCCCGAAGGCGAACGACAATGAGGATTGCATCGAACGGATCACCGAATTCTACAAGGACATCGACGCGGCCGGTGCACGCCCGGTTTCTGTCGGCGGAGATCACTCCATCACTGGTGGGATAGTACAGGCGTTGGGATGTGGAAAATTGGCCGGCGGAGAACCTGTCAGTTTCCTGCATCTGGACGCCCATACGGATGTTTTTACCAAGGTTGACCACTTCCTGGGGGCCAAGAAATCAGCGGCACATTGGGGGGCTTATCTGGCCGATCAGGGGCAGGTGGATCCGACCCGTTCAATGCAGATCGGCTTGCGGGGCCATCCACGCAGTCTGGACTGGCTGCAGCCTTCTTACGACTATGGCTACAACATCGTCACAATGCGCGAATTTCGTCAGCGTGGGCTGGAGGACGTTGTGGCCCAAACCAAAGAGGTGCTGGGCGACCGGCCGGTTTACATCACCTTCGATCTGGATTGCCTTGATCCAACCGTTGCGCCCGCCGTCTCTAATCTTGAGCCGGGTGAAAAGGGGTTTGACATCGATGAGGCGGTCGGAATCCTGAGAGCGGCGCGCGGGTTGAATATCGTTGGCGGTGATGTGGTTTGCATGATGCCCACAAAAGACAGCCCCAACAACATCACTGCCCTGACCGCCGCAGCAGTGATGTTCGAGATGATTTCGATGATTGCCGAAAATGTCGCCGCGGATTAACTGCGGCGCGCCTCGACAGCTTGGGCCAGAACACAAAGTAATTCGAACATCAGCGAAATACCCAGCCACGCTGTCCCACCCTCAGGATCGAAGGGTGGCGACACTTCGACAAGATCGGCACCGACAAGGTTCAGGCCAGCCATCTTGCGAATGACCTGCTGGGCCTGAAAACTGTTGGGCCCGCCAATTTCGGGTGTTCCGGTGCCGGGCGCATAGGTCGGGTCCACGAAGTCGATGTCATAGGTGCAGTAGGTCGGCTCCGTTCCGACAATGCTGCGCACTTCATTCATCACATCGTCGATGCCCCGGTCGAACAGTTCTTCGATGCGGATGATACGGATGCCCTGCGCTTCACCCCATTCGATGTCTTCGGTGTTGTATGCCGTGCCGCGGATTCCGACCTGAACAAAGCGTTTGGGGTCCACCAACCCTTCCTCAACAGCGCGGCGGAAGGGGGTGCCGTGCGTGAATTTGTGGCCGCCGAAATAGGTGTCGAACAAATCCGTGTGACTGTCGAACTGGATGAGACCAACCGGGCCCGAGGCGGCCAGGGCACGCAGGACGGGCAGGGTGGTCAAGTGATCCCCTCCGGCGGTCAATGGCGTGATTTTGCGCGCTTTCAGCTTCGAGTAGAAGCTCGTGACCCGATCCAGCGTGTCTTCTATGTCGACCGGATTGGGGGCGACATCTCCTAGGTCCGCGCAATTCACCTGCGAGAACGGCGCGACGCCCGTGACCGGGTTCATCGCCCTGATCATCGTGGAGTAATCGCGCAGTTGCCGCGGGCCATGCCGTGCGCCCGGCCGATTGGTGGTACCGCCGTCCCAAGGGATGCCGACAAGGCCCAATTCGACGTCCGAGATGCGTTCGTGGTCCATATCCAGAACGGGCAGGCGCATGAATGACGGTATGCCCGCAAACCTGGCAAGCTCCATGGCTGAAACCGGTTGAAAAAATGAATCGGCCATGGCTTCCCATCCTCTGCAAGTTTCTTCAGTGACCCTAGCGGTTCAGCAACGGGCTGGGAATGCCTGTAAGACTTCAGGTCAGGATTCGAAAACGTCGGCGAATTTCGGCGTCCTGCTCGGGGGTGAGATACTCGGGGTGATGCGAGCTCAAAACCTCTCTGGCGACTTGCCGGGCGGATGACCATGCGTCCCTCGCACCTTCGGTTTCCCATGTGCGCGGCTCCCGGCGATCAGCGAGCTGAGGATAAAAGTAATCTCTCTCCATTGCTTCATATGTATGTGCGCTGCCCAGAAAGTGCCCGTCACCCAAAACCGATTTGCAAATGGCGTCAAAGCCGAGATTCGCTTCGGTGACCTCGATCCCGCGCAAGACCCGATAGGTGTGAGAGTGCATTTCGTTGTCCAGCACAAAGGCCTCGAAACTTGCACCCAACAGGGACGCAGTCATGCCTGAACTTTCATAAATCAGGTTGCCACCGGCCAATGCGGCTGCAAGCGACGTGATGCCTTTTTCAGCCCCGTACTGGGCATCAATGGCCTTGGCATCTGCCATCGAAGCGGCCACGCCCGAAGGCAGTCCTAGCCAGTTCGTGATCTGCGCCGAGGCGGCATTCAGGATCGCTGTCTCGCCGCTGCCGCCTGCAAATGAACCGGTTCTGAGGTCTACGATGAAGGGCCAATTGGAAAAAACCATCGGAAAGCCGGGTTTGATCGTGTTGACCATCACGAGACTGGCAAGCGTTTCGGCCAGTGACTGCGCCAGAAATCCGGCCAGAGTCGCCGGAGCGGTTGCGCCCGCTTGCGCAGCCGTGATGCAGGACATTGGTATGTTATGGGCGATGCACTCATAAACGACGTCCACTGCGTCTTCGCCATATCGCATCGGTGAAATGACCGGGCTGATGTGCGCTTTCAGGAAAGGGCGTTTGGCGAACTCACCGACCCCTCCGGCGACGATGTCCAGCATCTCGACAATGGGGCGGACATGTTTGGCCAGCGTGAAAGAGGTGGCGACCGGTTTGGTCGTATTCCGCACCAAGGCGTAAACCGTATTGACGTCCAGATCAAACACGTCCGGGACATCCGTTGCCACGCAGCACCGGGTGAACCAACTGACATTGGCCAGTGTGTCCTGTAGTCGGGTGAAGTCATGCAGATCAACCAATGTAGAGGGACGATAAAGCCCACTGTCAATGTCGAGCGTCTGAACAGCCGCGCCGCCAGTGCCAAAGTACACACGATCCCCGCCCACATCGATAGACCGGCTTTCATCCCGGCCATGGAACATGAAACTTTTGGCAGCGAAATTAATGGCTTGCTGGACCATTGAACGTGGGAAAACCAGCCGCCCCGGTTCCCGGTCCCGTGCCCCTGCGGCCCTTAGGTCGGCGGCAAGCCTATCCGGTACATTGCCCATGCCCAGCTCTTCCAGGAGCCGCAGGGCGGTATCAAATACCTGTTCTATTTCCACGTGGTTCAAAGGTTTGTACGAACCACCTGTCTGACCGGGTGGGCAGGGATCGAATGCTGGCTTGGCTGCACGCTGTGCGTGCCGCGCTTTCCGACCGCTGCGTTTTGAGCCCTCCGATGACATGTATCCCAATCTCTTTGCGTCTTCGTTGCACCGTAAGGCGCAAAACACACGGGCATCAAAGGAGAATTGCCGATTTCAGAATCCGAAATTGCGGTTTCGATTTTACAGTACCGGCGACTGCCCTGTTGTCTGCCCAACCCGTTATTCAGCAAGACTTGTGCCGAAACCGAGGGAGCAAAGACCATGAAGTCGCGTACCAGAGTCGTTGTGATCGGAGGCGGGATCGCTGGATGTTCGACGCTGTACCACCTGACCCAAGAGGGTTGGACAGATGTGGTTTTGGTTGAACGGAACGAACTGACCTCGGGCACGACCTGGCATTCGGCCGCACAGGTCACAAATTTCGGGATGAACCAGACCATGGTGGGTCTGAAGTCTCATTCGATCCGCCTGTACAAGGAACTGGCCGACGATCCGGATTACCCGATCAATTACCATCACGGAGACGGCGGAATACGTCTGGCGAATATAGAAGCGCAGATGCAGGGCTACCGTCACTTCGCATCCATGGCGCGGGGCATGGATGTACATTTCGAGGTGATCGATGCGGATGAATGCGCCCGCCGCCACCCGTTGATTTCGACCGACAACCTGATCGGTGGGCTATGGGATCCGTTGGACGGTGACATCGACCCGGCCCAACTGTGTCAGGCCCTCGCGCGACGGGCGCGCAAAGCCGGTGCGGAAGTGTACAGAAACACGCCTGTAACAGCTTTGACGCAGCACAACGACGATACCTGGACCGTGCATACCGAGCACGGAGACATCGACTGCGACATAATCGTCAACGCCTGTGGTTACCGGGTCAATGAGGTTGGCACCATGATGGGAGTTCATCATCCCGTGTCCTCCATGGAACATCAGTATTTTCTGACCGAAGAGATCGAGGCCATCCGGGATGCCGGGCACCGGATGCCGCTGCTGCGCTGCCCAATCAGCGACTACTATTGCCGACAGGAAAAGAACGGTCTCTTGCTCGGGTTCTACGAGCAGGGGTGCAAAACATGGGGAATGGACGGGATCGATCCAAACTTCGTGAACGCACTTTGTCCGGATGATCTGGACCGTGTAACTGATGTGCTTGAGGGTGCATTTGCGCGGATGCCTGCCTTGATGGAGGTGGGCATTCACACGGTCGTAAACGGGCCGATCACTTATTCAATTGATGGTGCCCCGTTGGTTGGGCCGATCCCGGGCAAGCGCAATGCGTACTGCATCATTGGTCTGCGAGCCGGGTTGGGCGAAGGCGGCGGGCACGGGTGGCTGTTGGCACAGCAGATCGTGCATGGTGAGGCATGTTATGACACTTGGTGCCTCGACCCGAGGAGGTTTACAGGGCACGCGAACGTAGAACTCACTGCTCTGAAGGCGATTGAGGATTATCAGAACGAATTCAGGTTCCACTTTCCACATGAACACCGCCCAGCCGGCCGTCCCGCCAAAACGACGCCTCTGACGCCTGTTCTCGCATCCGAAGGGGCGGAGTTCACGGTAGTCAATGGATGGGAAAGGGTGGATTACATCAAACCTCACCCTGATTTCGCGCCGTCACTCAGTTTCGATTTTGACGAAACCTTCGATCTGGTTGCTGCCGAAGTCGATAACGTTCGCACTGGTGTCGGGTTGGCGGAAGTAAACGGGTTCAACCGGATTGAGATCACCGGAGTGGACAGGCACGCGTTTCTGGATCGGATGTTTTGCGGAGTTGTGGGTAAGCGCGAAGGGCGTGTTGGGTTGGGCTATCTGCTGAACCATCACGGTATGGTCAAGGCGGAAGCAACTGTTGCCAATCTCCCTGCCAGTGATCGCGGTCCAGCACGGGTTTGGTATGGCTCTGCCGCAGCGAGCGAGTATCACGATATGGACTGGCTACAGAAGCATCTGCGCAACGATGAAGACGTTCAGATGCGCAGCTTGACGAATGACCAAACCATTCTGGTTTTGGCTGGCCCCAAGTCGCGCACTGTGCTTTCTGACTGTGCCAGAGGTGATTGGTCTGCGGACGCATTCCCCTGGCTCAGCGTACGAGAGTGCTTTGTCGGCATCGCTCCTGCCACGGTCATGAACCTTAGTTTCTCGGGAGAGTTGGCCTATGAGATCCATGTCCCAAACGCCTCTCTCTATGCGGCCTATCTTGCGCTGCGGGAGGCGGGCGAAGGGTACGGGCTGAACCTGTTTGGTGCCAGAGCGGTTGACTCGATGCGCATGGAAAAAAGCTTCCTGCACTGGAAAGCCGATTTGATCACCGAATTTGATCCTTGGGAAACGGGGCTGGACAGGTTTGTGCGTCTGGACAAGGGCGAATTTATTGGGCGTGAGGCGCTGTTGAAGCGGCAGTCAGAAGGGCTTCGCCGCAAGCTGGTTCCCCTGCGCATTGATGCAACGCGTGGTCCGGCGCATCCCGGCGCGTCTGTCATGCTGGGCGATAAGGTCGTGGGGACTGTTACCTCTGGGGAATGGGGTCATCGTACAGGATTGAACCTGGCGCATGTATTTGTTGATCCGTTCATCTCTGAGGTTGGCAGCGAAATGGAGCTGGATAGTTGCGGGCAGCGTTTTGGCGCGACTGTCATAACGTCCAGCCCGTACGATCCGGATTTTGCCCGTATGAAAGCTTAGAAACGACATCTCAGCCAACTTCATTGTTGCCGCAAGGGCGAATCTTTGCTTCGCTAGTTTCGAACAAATCGAAACAATGGTCAGTTGCCGTGTCCAAATCGCTGAGCCTTAGGTGGCTGGAAGTTTTTCAGTTGATCGCCAAGTCCGGATCGATTCAGAAGGTTGCATCCGAAACGGATTTGTCGATCAGTACAGTATCCAACCATCTGCGCAGCCTTGAAAACGCGCTGGGCATCGAATTGGTCGACCATGGACGCCGTCCAATGGGGCTAACGCCAGCAGGAGAAGTGTTTGCCCGCTACGTCCGTGAAGGCCTGACCGTATTGAAACGTGGCGAAGCCGAGATCCGTACGGGCAACTGGCAGCACGCGACGGACCTGCGATTGGCTTTGATTGACGATTTCGACAACCAGATCGCGCCCGATCTCGTTCGGTTTTTGGCTCAGGCTCTTCCGCGCTGCAATTTCCGGCACTTCACACGCCCCAGTCACGAGATTCTCGCCAAACTACAAGAGCATAAATTGGACGTTGGTGTTGCCACAAGGCCGCCGGGACGCACTGAGGGGCTGATCGAATACCCTTTGATGCGCGATCCTTTCATCGTCGTTCTTCCCAACAAGTTTGAAGGTTCGCCCGAAGAGTTGTTTACACCAGAGGCGGAATTGCCTTTGTTAAGGTATTCGCGTGACTACGTGATTGGCAAACAAATCGAAATTCAGTTGGCCCGAAGCAAGTTCAGCCTGCCCAACCGGTTTGAACTTGAATGTAATCAGTCCATCATCGGCCTGGTTGCACAGGGCAGCGGATGGGCTATCACAACGGCGGCGTGTTTTCACCGAACGCAGCGGTTTCACAACAGTGTCAAAGCCATGCCGTTTCCTGGCAGGAACTTTGTGCGGACAGTGTCACTTTTTACGACCGAAGTGTACCCGGCGACTACATCACTGCTGATCCAGAAGGCCATGGGAAAACTGATCCGGCAGCATTTTACAAGACCGATGTGCGCCAGGCACACCTGGCTGAAAAACGAATTCCGCACCATGGAAATGGACATTGCCTAGCCACCATCAATGACTGGCAGTTCTGGCATTCCAAAAAAACAAAACGCGGTTCTGATACCGGCCCGTCGGCATCTTCTGTGGTTCCGTTTGAGAACCCAAAAACTTCCCATGGGTCCAAACCAGAACCCGTCAGATCGATTTCCCGTCGGTCCTTCGGTTCTGAAACGGAACACTAAAAATTACCACTCCCTGCTACGTTAGGCAGGCATCCTAGAATACCGCGCGCTGCTGCCGCCATCGGACAATTTGCAATTCAGCACAGGACCGGGACCAAGCTTAACTATGAATGTCCGCTCTGTTCGCGACTCGGTGGTTTCTGTGGAATTGTCGAACGTTTTCTCAATGATATCGAAGCTACAGTCGAGAATTGGGTTTGTTTCTGGGTGCTGATGCCAAGCCGATATAAAAGTTACTTGTGTCAATGGGCCGCCCAAGTCCAACATGACGTGGTACTTTTGGTAGTATGGCAAGAAAATTTTTCAGAAATTCATCCAATAGATATATGTATAGCGGAAAATTTAGGCTCCTCCTCGGTCCGCCACTTGGTATTCTGTAAGGCACACATGGTTCTGGCGCCAGCGACAAAGCCTCGCCGTTTTCACCTCATTCCTTTCATCCAGCGTCCAAAAACCGAATTCATAGATCCTGACTTCCTAGTAGCAAAATCAGGGCCGACATGCGGATCAGGCTGGCACCGATTCATCCTAATAAAGAAATCCAGAACTTGGCTCGTCAGAAATGCTCGGCGGCAATCAATGCACGGCAAGTTGACCTGTGCGAACGTCGCATTTGGTGGAGAGCTACCATCAACAAAATTGCCCCAAAGCACCAGAACACAGTCATCTGGCAGCGGTATTGTAAGTGGACAGCATCTTCTTCAAGGCGAAGTATGAGGCTTTCGGAGTACGTTTCATCGTATCGAAATCCACATCAACCAGACCGAAGCGTTTTTCGTACCCCAAGGCCCATTCGTAATTGTCCAGCAGAGACCAAACAAAGTACCCCTTGACGGAAACGCCCTGATCGAGAGCCTCCTGAACGGCGGCAAAGTGCTGATCCAGATAGCTGATACGATCATCGTCTTGTTGGCGCTCGGGGCTGGCCATGCCGTTTTCGGTCACATAGATCGGAAGGTCGCCAGTGTATTCTTGCGCTGTTCGGATCAGGAACCGGCTCAGCGCGGCTGGGTCGATTTCCCATCCCATTTGGGTCTTGGGCAAGGGCCCGGGGATTTCGGTCAGACTGGGCCAGGCGGTGTCCGCAGGGGCGATCAGTTTGCGGGTGTAGTAGTTCAATCCACACCAGTCGACAGGAGCGCCGATGATGTCGAAATCATCCTGCCAGCCGGGCGGAAGGTGGGGTTCCAACCCTTCCAGCACATTTTGAGGATAGGTCTTGTTGAACACGCCACTCAGGAAGAACCGGTTATAGATTCCATCATAGAGATCAGCGGCCTGCCGCGCTTGCGGACTGTCATCGGCGGGTTCGGCCCATTCAAGATTGAACACACCGCCCAGATTGGACATGCCCAGACTGCGCATTGCCTGAATCGCGTGGCCATGGGCCAGCAGGACGTGATGCATGGCTCGAGCTGTGGCCCGAATGTCCCGCAATCCCGGGGCGTGATGTCCTTCGAAATGACTCAGCCAGCTGACGCACCAAGGCTCATTGATAGGGGCAACGCTGTACATTCGGTCGCCAATCCGTCCCATGATGACCTCGGTGAAATCGGCAAACCAACTGGCGATGTCCCGGTTGCGCCAACCGCCCAGGTCAGCCAGAGCCGACGGCAGTTCCCAGTGATAAAGCGTCGCGCACGGGCGGATGCCACGCTCCAGCGCCGCATCAGTCAGCCGGTCGTAATAGTCCAAACCTTCCTGATTGATCGGTCCGCGCCCCTCGGGCATCACGCGTGCCCAGCTGGTCGAGAAGCGATAGCAATCAAAACCTGCGTTGCGCACAAGATCGAAATCCTGTTCAAACCGGTTCAGGTGATCGCAGGCCAGATTCCCATTTTCCCCCCGCACGACGTTGCCGGGCGTCGCGGCAAACGTATCCCAATGGGTGGACCCTGCACCGCCTTGGGCGTGACCTTCGATTTGATAGGCCGACGTGGCGACCCCAAACAGGAAATCAGACGGAAAATCGTTTCGCGTAAAGTTCATCTTCAGAACCTGTCGGGTGCAGGGCCGGTTGACTTGCCGACAACCAGCTCCGCCTCAAGCAATCTGGTTTTGACCGGGTCCTCAGGCGATTTGATCCGCTCGATAAGCATCTCGGCGGCCAGTTCTCCTGCGTGTCGCACTGAAGAGCGCGTGGCTGTGAAAATGGGGACGTCCTGCCCGTTCTTTAGGTAAGAAAGGTCATCGTCATGAGCGATGACCGAGACATCCCGACCGATCCGGAGGCCCGCCTCGTCCAGCGCCCGCCGTACTCCGATCGCTGAAATCATCGAGGACGCCAGAATGGCAGTCGGCGGTTCATCCAATTGCAGCATGTCGTGGGTTTCGCGGTGGCCGTAGACTTCGGTCATCTCGGCGCTTCGCATCAGTTGCGGGTCCGAGGTCAAGCCTGCCTGTTCCAGGGCCTGCTGGTACCCTGTACGGCGTCGTTGCGCGAAATCCATATCTTCAAGCCCGTTGATCAGGGCGATCCGGCGATGCCCTAAATCGATCAGGAACTGTGTGGCGCGCAGGAACGAGCTTTTGTTGTTTACGTCAATCCAGTCATATTGCACATCCGCCCCCGTCGAACGCCCATGCACGATGAACGGTACCGCCATCCGCGACAGCAGATCAATTCGGTGTTCGTTGACTTTGGGGCCCTGCAAAACGACGCCATCCACGGCACCGCGCTGAAACAAACTGCGATAGGCCCCTTCGATCGACGTATCATCGGCGGTGGTGAACATCATGTCATAGCCATGCGCCGCGTATGTCCGAGCGGCACCAGCAACAAAGTCACCGAAGATTGGGTTCACCATCTCGTGCTGGGACGAACTGGGGATGACATGCCCGATCACCATGGATTTGCCGGTCGCCAGCCCCTTGGCGCGGATGTTCGGGCGATAGCCATGTTTGGCAGCAGCAGCCTGAACGCGCATCCGGGTTTCCTCGCTCACTTCGGGGTAGCCGTTCAGAGCGCGGCTGACCGTCGTTTGCGAAAGGGCAAGAATTTCCGAGAGCTGCTTCAGGTTCATGATTGTTTCAAAGCGCCTTCAAGTTTTGGCTGTTACCTGTTGTGTGGTCAAATGCTCGTTCCGTCAACCCGTTTCAATCAGCCTTTTGATTATTAGCGTTTTGCAACGCGAATATTGACAGGCGGGAAATGTTAGCGGATAAACTGCATATCCAAAGCGCTTTGGATGCTGAGTCTCTGTGGCGCAAGGAACTGTTGGGAGGAAAATTCATGAGAAACGCGCTTTATGCAGGTGTGGCCACATTTGCTTTGCTGTCCGGAGGCGTCCAGGCGCAGGGCGAGATGATCCACGCCGTGGGCGAGGGCGGCTTTGACTGGGACGGCTTTCAGGCCTTTGCGGACGCCCATGACCTGGCCGGTCAGGACCTTACCATTTTCGGGCCGTGGCTTGCGGGCGAAGGGAAGTCATTCGAAAATCTGGTCGCCTATTTTGATGAGGCCACCGGAGCGAATTCCAGCTATGTCGGATCGGACTCGCTGGAGCAGCAGATCCTGATTGATGCGGCCGCTGGCTCCGCTCCGAACTTGACGGTTTTCCCGCAGCCGGGTCTCGCCGCGAACATGGCCAAGAACGGATACCTGACGCCGCTTGCCGAAGGGTCGGCGGACTGGATCAAGGACAATTTCGCTGCCGGCCAGTCCTGGGTCGATTTGGGAACCTTTGAAAACGCCGATGGCGCCAAAGATTTCTACGGCTTTTTCTTCAACGTCAACGTGAAGTCGCTGGTCTGGTACATCCCGGAAAACTTCGAAGACTTCGGGTACGACGTCCCGCAGACCATGGAAGAGTTCAAGGCGCTGATGGATCAGATGGTCGAGGATGGCGAGACGCCGCTTTGCGTGGGGCTTGCATCCGGCGGTGCGACCGGGTGGCCCGCGACCGACTGGGTCGAGGACCTGATGTTGCGTACACAGCCGCCCGAAGTCTACGACCAGTGGGTCTCGAATGAGATGAAGTTCGATGATCCGCGCGTGATCGCGGCGATTGAGGAATACGGCAGCTTTACCCGCAACGACGACTATGTCGTGGGCAACGCCGACGACACCGCCGCGATTGACTTCCGCGACAGCCCCAAGGGTCTGTTCGACAGCCCGCCTGCCTGCATGATGCACCGTCAGGCGTCGTTCATTCCCGCCTATTTCCCGGAAGGGACCAAATTGGGTGTAGATGCCGATTTCTTCTACTTCCCGGCCTATGCCGAGAAAGATCTGGGAACTCCGGTTCTGGGTGCGGGCACGTTGTTCACGATCACGAACCCGAACCCGGCGGCCGAGGTGTTCATGGAGTTCCTCAAAACGCCCTTCGCGCATGAGATCATGATGTCTCAGGACGGATTCCTGACGCCGCATCTGGGGGCAAATCCCGAGAATTACGCCAATGATACCCAGCGGGGACAGGGTGAAATCCTGACCAACGCAACCACGTTCCGCTTTGACGGGTCGGACCTGATGCCGGGCGCGGTCGGCGCGGGTACGTTCTGGACCGGTATGGTCGACTATTCCTCGGGTGCGAAGGACGCAGCCACAATTGCCGGAGAAATCCAGTCTTCGTGGGATGCTGCGAAGTAAGTGACGGCTGGGGCGGCCCTGACGCCGCCCCAATTTCCAAACCAACGAGGGCATCATGACACCGGCACTTCAGGGCCTGCTGACCATCGCCATCGGTGTGTCGGGTTGCGTGGGCTACTTCTACCTCTCCAACCAGTTTCTGGACAAAGTCCTGTTCCCGCCGCGCGGGCCCAACGCAGGGCGCAACATCAACCGGGCGAACATGATCCGGCCCTGGTTGTTCCTGTTCCCGGCACTTGCTGCGCTGGGCTTGTACCTGGCATACCCGGTGGTCGAGACGCTGCGCCTGTCGCTCACTGAACGCGTGCCCGGCGGTGGGTACAGATGGGTAGGCCTTGATAACTACACCCAGATGGCCAAAGAGCCGAAATTCTGGGAGGCCATGCGCAACAACATGTTCTGGCTGATCGTTGTGCCGGCCATGTCCACCGCTTTCGGCCTGCTGGTTGCACAACTGACCGACCGCATCCGATGGGGTAATTTTGCCAAATCGCTGATCTTTATGCCAATGGCGATTTCATTCGTCGGCGCTTCGGTGATCTGGAAACTCGTCTATGACGCGCGCCCGGCGGAACAGGACCAGATCGGCATCCTGAACGCGCTTTATATCTTCTTTGGCGGCACCGAACCGCAGACATGGCTGACGGTTCCGTTCTGGAACAGTTTCTTCCTGATGATTGTTCTGGTTTGGATTCAGACCGGGTTTGCCATGGTGATCCTGTCGGCCGCCCTTCGCGGCATCCCCGAAGAAACTGTCGAGGCCGCCATCCTGGATGGCGCGAACCCGTTTCAGATTTTTTTCAAGATCAAGGTGCCGCAGATCAAAACCACGATTCTGGTCGTCTGGACGACGATCACCATTACCGTGCTGAAAGTCTTCGACATCGTCTTTGCCATGACCAACGGCCAGTGGGAGACACAGGTTCTGGCCAACTACATGTATGACAAGCTGTTTCGCGCCAACGACTGGGGGGTGGGCTCGGCCTCGGCCATGGTGATCATGTTGCTGGTCACACCGATCCTGATCTGGAACGTGCGCAATGCGCGCAAGGAGATGGAGTAGGCCATGAACGATATTGCGGGAACCAGACCGGCGCTGCGCTGGGTCGTTCATGCCTCGGTCGTCTTTCTGGTGGTCCTGTGGATCATTCCGACGCTTGGTCTGCTGATCTCATCCTTCCGGACGGCGGACCAGATTTCCAGCAGCGGTTGGTGGCGGTCTCTCTTTCCGTCCGAGCAGAATCTGACACTGCGCAGCGCGGCACCCGAAACGCAGGTGTTGGAGAATGAGCTTTACGTAATCCAGGGGCAGCTGTTTGGCGATGAAGAGCAAATCAGGATTTCAGGCTGGGGCATCAGCGCACGCGAAATTGACGCCTTCGCCCCCGGTGAAACCGCCGAGCTGCGCGGAGGCGGCACAATCACAGTCGATGCAGACGGCAACTATCGGATGGAGAATACCGAAGAATTCAGCGGCAAGCGCGGCGCGCGTGTATTTGTGACGGCTGAATTGCCGCCTGAGTTTACATTGGACAACTACAAAAAAGTTCTGTTGGACCAAAGCAGTACGGACAGTATGGCAAAGGCGTTCTTCAACACGCTGACAGTCACAATTCCCGCGACGATCATTCCAATCCTTGTTGCAGCCTTTGCAGCTTATGCCCTGGCGTGGATGGAGTTTCCGGGCCGGGCCTTGCTGATCGCCGCTGTGGTTGGCCTGTTGGTGGTTCCGTTGCAACTGGCGTTGATTCCGCTGTTGAAATTCCACCTGAGTATCGGGGTTGGGAAAGGTTATCTGGGCGTTTGGTTGGCGCATACGGGCTTTGGCATGCCGCTGGCGATCTACCTACTGCGCAACTACATGGCTGGATTGCCACGTGATCTGATCGAGAATGCGCGGGTCGACGGGGCGACCGAGTTCCAGATCTTCACCAAGCTGATCCTGCCGCTTAGCTTCCCGGCGCTCGCGTCCTTCGCAATCTTCCAGTTCTTGTGGACGTGGAACGATCTTCTGGTGGCCAAGGTCTTCCTGATCGACGCAACCGGCCAGACCACGGTGATGACCAACCGCATTGTAGAGCTTTTGGGCACCCGTGGCGGCAACTGGGAAATTCTGGCGACCGCAGCCTTTGTGTCGATCTTTGTGCCATTGGTCGTTTTCTTCGCAATGCAAAAATACCTGGTCCGGGGCCTGCTGGCCGGGTCCGTTAAATAGAGGCGTCTGATGAACGTGCAGAACACTGTGGAACTTTCCAAATCAACAAAGGCCACGTCAGACTGGTGGCGCGGCGGAGTGATCTATCAGATCTATCCGCGCAGTTTTCAGGACAGCAATGGCGACGGCATCGGAGACCTGAAAGGTATCACCCGGCGTCTGGATTACATCGCTTCGCTAGGTGTTGACGCGATCTGGATTTCGCCCTTCTTCAAGTCTCCGATGAAGGATTTCGGCTATGACGTCAGCGATTACCGCGACGTTGATCCGATGTTCGGGTCATTGCAGGATTTTCGCGAACTGCTCGATCAGGCCCATGCCAAGGGGCTGAAAGTGATGATCGATCTGGTGCTTTCACACACATCAGACCAGCACCCGTGGTTCATCGAAAGCCGTGCAAGCCGGGAAAACCCGAAATCCGACTGGTATGTTTGGGCCGATCCGAGGCCGGATGGCACACCGCCCAACAACTGGCTGTCGATCTTTGGCGGATCAGCGTGGCAGTGGGACCCGCGCCGCCTGCAATACTATTTTCACAATTTCCTCACGTCGCAGCCGGACCTGAACTTCCACAATGCACACGTTCAGGACGCCTTGCTGGATGTTGCCCGGTTCTGGCTTGAGATGGGCGTGGACGGGTTTCGTCTGGACACGATCAATTTCTATTTCCACGACAAACAGTTGCGCGACAACCCGGCGCTTCCGATCGAAGAGCGCAACGCGTCGATCGCGCCAGCGGTGAACCCCTATAACCACCAAAACCACCTGTATTCCAAAAGTCGGCCTGAAAACATTGCCTTCCTTGAACGCTTGCGGGCGCTGACAGACGAATATGATGGTCGCGCCTGCCTGGGCGAGGTCGGCGACGCGCAGCGTGGGTTGGAAATCATGGGTGAGTACACGTCCGGCGACAAGCGGATGCACATGTGTTACGCCTTTGAGTTTCTCGAAAAACGCGCACTGTCGGCTGATTATGCGAAACAGGTTTTTGATCAGCTACAGGCCAAAGCCGGGGATGCGTGGCCGTGCTGGGCGTTCTCGAACCACGACGTGCCACGCCACGCCTCGCGCTGGGGCCTGGACGATGCGGCCATTCGACAGCACGCAGTCTTGATGATGTGCCTGCGCGGTTCCGCCTGTCTATATCAGGGTGAGGAGCTGGGCCTGCACGAGGCCGATGTTCCGTTTGAAAAACTGCAAGACCCTTACGGCATCGAGTTCTGGCCCGAATTCAAGGGCCGGGATGGCTGCCGTACGCCGATGGTCTGGACGGCGCAAGACGAACAGTCGGGCTTTAGTACGGGTGAGCCGTGGCTACCGGTCAGTACCATGCAATCCGAACGGGCCGTGGACCGGCTGGAGGTGGACGACCAATCGATGCTCCACCATTATCGCCGCGCAATTGCGTTGCGCCATGCTCATCCTGCGCTCGCCTCGGGCACGCAATCCGATATGAACCAGGTCGGTCCGGCCCTGACGTTCTACCGCGAAGACGCTTCTGAAACGGTGTATTGCGCGTTCAACCTTGGAACAGAAGCAAGACAGATCGAACTGCCAGAAGGCAACTGGCGGGTCATCGGGCAAGACCTGGGCGGTGTTGATGGCGAACGCGTCGTGACGCTGCAACCTTCGCAATTCTGCCTGATGGTTAAGGACAAGGGGTAAACCATGTCGGAACTCAAGCTTACAGATGTGGCGAAGTCCTATGGTCCGGTCGATGTACTGAAGCATATCGATCTGGACATCGAGAAAGGCGAGTTGATCGTCTTCGTCGGCCCTTCGGGGTGCGGCAAATCTACCTTGTTGCGGATGATTGCCGGGTTGGAAAAGATTACTGGAGGAACGCTGGAAATCGAAGGGCAGGTCATGAACGATGTGCCGCCCGCCCAGCGAGGCATAGCGATGGTGTTTCAGTCCTACGCGCTCTATCCACATTTGACCGTGCGCGAGAACATGGCGTTTGCGCTCAAGATCGCCAAGATGCCCGCCGCCGAGATCGATGCCGCCGTCGAACGCGCCGCACAGACCCTTCAGCTGGATCCGCTTCTGGATCGACTGCCCAAGGCCCTGTCGGGAGGTCAACGCCAGCGTGTCGCCATCGGGCGGGCCATTGTACGGGACCCCAAGGTCTATCTGTTCGACGAGCCGCTCTCAAATCTTGACGCTGCGTTGCGCGTTGCAACCCGTATCGAGATCGCGCGGCTGAAAGAGGCAATGCCCGACAGCACCATGATCTACGTGACCCATGATCAGGTCGAAGCGATGACCCTGGCCAGTCGGATCGTGGTTCTGGCCAACAAGGGCATTGCGCAGGTGGGCACACCGCTGGAACTGTACGAAACACCGGACAACGAATTCGTGGCGCAGTTTATCGGCTCGCCGTCCATGAACTTGATGCCCGGCAAAATATCCGGGACCGGGGCACAGACATCGGTCAAACTTGATGCGGGCGGCACGGCAGTTTCATCCATTCCAACCAATCCCGATCAAATGGGTCTGCCGGTAAACGTTGGCGTACGCCCCGAAGACTTTTTCGCCGACGATGCCTCTGGGTTTCTGGACGGCAATGTCGGTTTCATCGAAGCCTTGGGAGAAGTCACCCTGCTGTATTTGGCCAGCAGGGCAGGGGCCGAAGGCATCGTCGCCAAGTTTCCGGGTGTCGAACGAAGTCTGCGTGGACAAAATGTCAAACTGAACGCTGATCCGGGCAAGGTGCATCTATTTCACAATGGCTTATCTTTGCGGAAATAATGATCGGCCACCCAATCAATGTTGTGAGAATGGGAGCGCAATTCATCTGGGCCTGACGTTGCCCACTTGGCTTGGCCAATGCATCCATCATCAAAGCACAGAGAAAAGTCGAGAATTTTCTAGTCTGGCAAATATCGTTCAAGCAGAGCATCTACCAGCCCTTCTTGAAGGCGGTAGCCTGTCGCCTGGTCAACACGCAGAATGTCTTCAATGATTATAAATTGCTCCATGCCAGTCGTCATGGACAACCGCATCGCCAAGTCTTTAATTTCCTTGGGTTTCATAGATTTTTGCGCTGGTTCAAGTGCCTCAGCAAAAGCAGCAACCCGTCTCGCGCCCCGCATTTTGGTCGTACCCTGCTCAAGCGATGCTTTCAGAGACTCTGCAAGAAACTGCCGGAAATAAGCTTCATGTTCGCGTGAGAAATCCAGATAGTAACGCGCGACTGCGTGTACTCGAACCCGGACATCATGAACCCCCTGAAGCAGCTCAGACGTTGGTTTGACTTCAATGTCCAGAGTCGCATCCAAAGCCAATACGCCCGGATCGGAAAAGTATCGGTAGACCGTCGCACGACTGATTTTGGCATGTTCAGCCACTTTTGCCAGCGTCACTTCCTGTCCCTCCGACATCAGTTCACGGGCGGCCGAAAGAAGCGCATCACGAGTTCGTTTAATTTGGTTTGTTCGGCGCGCCAAGTTAACTCCTTTTATAATACACTTGTCTCATAAGTGGATTTATGTATCATAATGGTATTAACTTTCGAGTAAAGGGAGTAGCTGCAATGACTGAACCTCGCCCTCGGGTTTATCATCTTCTTGGAAATCTTCTGACATTCCATGCTTTTCCCAGCGAAACAGGAAATCGATGTACAATTGTCGAGATCAAAACGGCGCCGGGGGCCGGCGCACCGCCCAACCATCATGCTGGTGAAGATGAAAGCTTTTATGTGCTTGATGGGGAATTCGAGTTTCTTGTGAACGGCGAAACCCACAGTGTAGTAAGTGGTGATTTTGTAAAAGTGCCGGACGGGGCCGTTCACGCCTTTACATGTACCGGAGCGAGGCCCGGTCGATTGCTCTGCATTAATGCGCCTGGCGCTATGCATGACACGTTCTTCACTGAAGCTGGTGAAGCCATGCCCGACGGAACAACAGACATTCCTGCCCCGGATGGACCACCGGATATTCCCGCAATCATGGCCGTAGCCGACAGGGTTGGAATGACGATTCTGGTGCCCACCGAAGTCCCCAGCTAACAGAATTTCAGTTTGGACCTGGAAGGAGCTTATCAGATGCTTCCGGGTCCAAACTCGCGCATGCATTGGTCTCTAGATGCTCGCTCGCCTCGCCATGCGTGAGCTTCTGCTACGCATTGCCTTGCGGAGGGTCATTTCTCAAGGGGAAAGGTCGTCGTTAGATGAGCCAAAATTGAATCCAATTTTGCTTAGATTGACCTTCTGCACCCGGTTCACGCTCTGACTTGCCAGTCGGGGACTATTCCTATCGACTGCAAGCTGACACATTTGGTCGCAACAGTCATTTTGGCGACAATGCGCCGCCAAGGTCGAAGTGGTTTGGAAACATTGAGCTCAAGAAGCGGAAGATGATCCTTATTGCCTCGGTTCGGTCAAAAGAATCCGGGTGCAGCAGGTAATCGGTCCACATCCCTTCCAGCATAGCAAGCGTGCCATGAGTTGCGTCACGTGCAACCTGATTGGGGTGTTCGATTTCAGCTTCCTTTGCAATCCGGGCGAACGCGTTGAAAACAAGGTTCCGTAGCTTCGCGTCGCGCGTGTCGGAGAAGGCGGCTATTGCCGCTCGGTTTCTGGCTTCACCGCGAAACGCGTACCAAATTGAAACGCTTTTTTTGTTGAGGATGGTTTCACCCAAATCACCCCGAACAATCATCTCGATATGCTCCTGGCCAGTTTGCCCGGTCGTTTCCAGCAAGGCATAAATGCCATTGTAGTATTGCTCGGACGAATAACGGGCGGCTTCGTTAACCAGGTTGTCCTTGCCGCCGAAATGAAGGTGAATCATGCCGCGGGACAGCTCGGCGCGCTGGATGATTTCGCTTACGGATGTCTCTGAAATACCCTTCTCTGCGACCGAGTCGAGCACCGCTTCGATCAGGGACAGGCGATTTCGTTCGCGTATTTCTTGTCGTCTTCCGGTCATTTGGTCAGGCGGTTCTGTTTGTTTTCAGCCTATTGCGGTGCCTTTTAGCGGCCATTGTGAATTTGGCCAGCCCTAGTTGTGAAATTATCTGTTGACACAGCTGGCCTGAAAATTCCAGATTTAAATGGACGATTGTCCATTTTGTGATGTATGTCGTCGCACCACCGCAAGCAAAACTCAGCAGGGAAGCATGTCTGGAGTCATAAGAAGCGAAACGGGCAAGGGCCTGGCACTGAGCGCGCCTGCGACGCTCTATGTCGGCCTGCTTGTCGCTGTGCCTCTTTGCATTCTGGTGGCCTACAGCTTTTGGGCCCAGACCTATGTCGAGATTGACCGCACCCTGACTTGGGCGAACTACCAAGAGGCGTTTACCGACCCCTTGGTGCGGCACCTGATGATCCGGTCGGTTGCAATAGCGGGGGCGGTGACGCTGGCGACGGTGTGTTTGGCCTATCCCATCGCCTATTTCATCGCGTTTCGGACGCAGAAGAAGACCCTGTGGCTATTGCTGATCACCATCCCCTTTTGGAGCAGTTACCTGCTGCGGGTGTTCAGCTGGAAACTGGTCCTTGGTTTTAACGGCGTGATGAACTCGGCCTTGATTTCGCTGGGGTTGATAGAGGAACCGCTGACATTCCTGCTCTACAACGAGTTTGCCGTTGTGCTCACGCTTGCGCATGCCTGGGCGCCGTTTGCGATCCTGCCGATTTATGTGTCGCTCCAAAAGATCGACCGCAGCCTGTTGGAGGCCGCGACCGACCTGGGTTGCAGCAAACTTGAAAGGTTTGTTCGCGTGACACTGCCCCTGACGGTGCCGGGGATCATCGCGGCTTGCCTGATCATTTTCATCCCGACTGTGGGCGACTATGTCACCCCGGCTCTGGTCGGTGGATCGCAGGGCAAAATGGTGGCGAACCTGATCCAGGTACAGTTTGGCGCCGCCAATAACTGGCCATTGGGCGCAACCCTGTCTCTGCTGGCCATGCTTTCGGTCGGCTGCGTCGCGATCCTGTTCGTGGTGGTCGTCACCGCCTTGGGGCGGAGGATTCGATGACCAAGGCATTTCGTATCCCGTGGTTGCTTGTCTATGCCATCGCCTACCTGGTATTTCTCTACCTGCCGGTTCTGCTTTTGCCGCTGTTTTCGTTCAATGACGGAACCATCGTGGCCTTCCCGCTAAAGGGCTTCACGTTGAAGTGGTACGCGCAGTTGGGTCAGCAGGACACGCTGTTGCAGGCGATGGTGAACTCGCTGATCGTGGGCAGCGTGACCGCCCTGCTGGCAACGTCGCTGGGCCTGTTCGCCGCGCGCGCTTATGTCCGGTATCGCTTCACGGGGCGGGAGTTGTCCGAGGGATTGGTCATGCTTCCTTTGGTCATCCCCGGCATCATCGTTGCCAGTTCGATGCTGGTTCTGTTCATCAGCATCGGGCTGAAACCATCGCTGACGACCGTAATTCTTGGCCATGTTTTCGTGGCTCTGCCCTTCGCAGTGTCGATCATGAAATCCGCCTTCGACGATTTCGACCAGTCTTTGGAGGAGGCCGCCTTCGACCTTGGCGAAAGCGTTGTAGGGACGTTTCGGCGCGTCACTCTGCCAATTGTTGCTCCGGGCATCATCGCCAGCTTGCTGGTTACGTTCACCGTGTCCTTTGACGAATTCGTGCTGGCCTTCTTCCTGTCCGGCAACAGCCCGACACTGCCGGTCTATATCTGGAGCCAGATCCGGTTCCCCGCAAAGCTGCCCAACACGCTGGCCCTGGGATCGCTGCTTTTGCTCTCGTCGGTCCTGCTGCTGCTGATTGCCGAATACTTCCGCCGCCGATCCACGCAATCTTCGGATTGAAGCCAAAGGAACAAACAAGATGAGCGAACAGAACATCATCGAGATTAAGGGCGTCGAAAAACGCTTTGGGTCCTTTGTGGCGGTGTCCGATCTGAACCTGACTTTGAAAGAGGGTGAGTTCTTTTCGCTGCTGGGGCCATCGGGTTGCGGAAAGACGACGGCTTTACGCATTATCGCGGGATTTCAGGATCACGAAGAAGGTGAAGTCCGGATCGATGGACGCACCATGGGCGAGGTGCCCGCAAACAAACGCCCGACAAATATGGTGTTCCAAAGCTATGCGATCTTTCCGCATCTGAATGTGGGCGACAATGTCGGGTTCGGTTTGCGCAAGACAAAGCTGTCGCGGAAGGAAATCAAGGAACGCGTTGCCGAAGCGCTTGAGATGGTGGAACTTGGCGGCTTGCAGGACCGCAAGGCCAATGAGTTGTCGGGCGGTCAGCGTCAACGTGTGGCGCTTGCACGGGCGCTGGTCATGCGGCCAAAGGTACTGTTGCTGGATGAACCACTGTCCGCGCTGGACAAAAACCTGCGCGAAGCGATGCAGTTGGAAATGCGCCGCCTGCAGCAGAAGCTTGGCATTACCTTCGTGATGGTGACGCATGATCAATACGAAGCCATGACCATGTCCGACCGCATCGGTGTGATGTTCGCCGGTCAGCTCAAGCAGGTCGACAGGCCCGAGGTGCTGTACTCGCAGCCATGCAACCGGGAAGTGGCCGCTTTCATCGGCGGTATGAACTTTCTGAACGCCGAGGTTACGGCCGAGAACGCTGAAACGCTTGAGGTCAATGTCCAGGGGTTCGGAAAATTGACGATTGGGGTGAACCCCAACGTTCAGGTGCATGACAAAGACCTGCTGGTCGGGATTCGGCCAGAACAACTGGAAATCGCAGCCGGGAAACCGGATGGATATGACGCCTGCGCCCTGGGCGAGGTGACGGACGTCGCCTTCTACGGTGAAAGCGTCCACTACTACGTCCGTGTTGATGGTCTGGCCGATAGCATCGCCGTTGCAGTGCCAAACTACTTTCACACAGTCGATCACAACCGGGGCGATACTGTCTGGCTTGGCGTTCAAAGCGCCTCAGTGATCGACTTGGGCAAACGTGAATCTTTGGGAGGAGAGAAATGAATAAAGCAGCATCAATCGCCGCAGCAGTGGTTGCCACCTTTACCGCCAGCCAAGCGCTGGCCAACGCGGCGGACCTGACCGTCTTCGACTGGTCCGGATACGAGGATCAGGGGTTCTACGGCGACTATGTCGAAAAGTACGGCGGCGCGCCCAGCTATACCTATTTCGGCAGCGTGGAAGAAGCGTTCACCAAGCTTCAGTCCGGGTTTGAAGCTGATCTGGCCCATCCCTGCACGGATGCGCTGAGGAAATGGGTCGCGGCGGATATGCTAAAGCCGATCGACACCAGTAAGATTGAAAACTGGGACAAGCTGATGCCCAAGATCAAGGAAGTCGATGGCATCACGATCGACGGGCAGACCTATATGGTGCCGTTCGAATGGGGCAACACCGGCCTGATCTATCGCACCGACATGATTTCGGCGGATGATGTGTCGCTGCAACTGCTCGCGGATCCTGCCTATCAGGGCAAGGTTGCCATTCCGGATGCCGCCTCCAGCGCATTTGCCATGGCCGCATTGGCGACCGGTGCCTCAAGCTATACCGATATGAGCGACGAGGAATTCCAGAAGGCGGCGGATTACCTGCGTGCGATTCATCCCAATGTGCGCTTCTACTGGTCCGATGCGGGACAATTGGACCAGGCGATTGCCAGTGGCGAGGTGACACTGGGTTGGGGCTGGAACCAGTCGGAACTGAACCTGATCTGGAACGAAACCCCGGCCGTCATGATGCGTGATGTGGACAAGGGCATCGCCACCTGGGTCTGCGGCTATGTGCATCTGAAATCCGCCAAGCAGTCGGATGAGCAGGTCTATGACATGCTGAACGCGCTCAGCTCTGCCGCCAGCGGCAAGTACATCATCGAAAGCTGGGGGTATGCCCATGCAAACGAGGACGCTTTCGCACAAGCAGACCCGGAGCTGATCGAAACCTACGGCTTCTCGGACGTGGACAGCTTCTTTGAGGGCAGCCTGTTCTTCGACGCGGTCAACCCCGAGCTGGAAGCCAAGATGCTGAAAGAGTTCGAGCGCATCAAAGCAGGCTTCTAAGCAGACCTTAAAAACACAACCGGGAATGGCGGGACAAAGGTCCCTCCATTCCCAAGGCAACATTTCCAATTTTCTGGAGGAAGCGCGGCAATGTCAGGCGCTGACGGATATTCTGTTCTTTTCGAACCGGTTCGGATCGGGCCAGTAACGGCCCGAAACCGGTTCTATCAGGTGCCCCACTGCAACGGCATGGGGCATCTCAGACCTCAGGCCGAGGCTGCCATGCGGGCGATGAAGGCCGAGGGTGGTTGGGCTGTCGTGTCCAATCAAGAGACGGAAATCCATCCGACGTCCGACCTGTCGCCTTTCGCCGAAAACCGGCTCTGGGATGAGCGGGATATTCCCGCCCTGCGCCTGACGACCGAGGCGGTGCACGAGAAGGGCTCGCTGGCGGCCATCGAACTGGCGCACAACGGCCACCATGCGCAAAACCACCTGAGCCGCGCGCCCTTGCTGGCCCCATCAGAGCTCGCCCTGCAAACCGCGTATCCCAAGCAGGCCCGCGCGATGGACAAGTCTGACATTCGCGAGTTTCGCAAGTGGCACCGTGCGGCGGCGCGACGCTCGCGTGAGGCGGGTTTCGATATTGTTTATATCTATGCCGGTCATCACATGACCCTGCCGCATCACTTTCTGTTGCCGCAGTTCAACGACCGGACCGATGAATATGGCGGTTCGTTGGAAAACCGGGTGCGCCTGACCCGGGAGCTTCTGGAAGAAACCAAAGAAGAGGTCGGCGATGATTGTGCCATCGCCCTTCGGTTCGCGGTCGACGAAATGCTGGGACCCGACGGGATGCAGGCGCAGGAAGAAGGCCGTGCCGTTGTTGAACTGCTGGCAGAGCTGCCGGATCTCTGGGACGTCAACGTCGCGAATTGGAGCAATGATTCTGCGACAACCCGTTTTGAACCCCGCGACGGTTTTCAAACCTCGTATATCGAGTTCGTCAAACAGGTCACGTCCAAGCCGGTTGTTGGTGTCGGGCGCTTTACGTCTCCGGACCTGATGGTGTCGCTGGTCAGGAAAGGTATCCTTGATTTCATCGGCGCGGCACGACCGTCCATTGCCGATCCTTTTCTGCCCAACAAAATCAAGGAAGGTCGCATCGAAGAAATCCGCGAGTGCATTGGATGCAATATCTGCGTTTCAGCGGATTCCTTGGGAGTGCCTATCCGGTGTACTCAGAACCCGACTATGGGCGAAGAGTGGCGGCGTGGTTGGCATCCTGAAATCATAGAGCGCCGGGGAAAAGAGGAAGCCGCGCTTGTTGTTGGCAGCGGGCCAGCTGGGCTGGAATGCGCTATGCAACTGGCGCGGCGTGGCTACGACGTAACTCTGGCCGAAGCAAAGCGAGAGCTTGGCGGCCGCGTATTGCAGGAGTCCGGCCTGACCGGCCTGTCTGCCTGGAAACGCGTGGCAGATCACAGGATCTACGACCTGCAACAACGCGGGAACGTTCAACTGTTCACCGACAGCCGCTTGTCGGCGAATGAGGTTGTTGAGCTAGGCATTCCCAACGTCTTTCTGGCAACCGGTTCAACTTGGCGGCGGGATGGTCGCGGGAAATCCGCATTTCGCGGCATAGCAATAGAGGCTGGCACCCGGGTTTTCACTCCGGACGACATCATGTCAGGGCAGGTGCCGCAGGGCGGTCCTGTTCTGATCTATGACGATGATCAGGCCTATCTTGGTGGCGTGCTGGCGGATCATCTGGCTCAGGCCGGGCGTGAGGTTGTCTTTGTGACCCCGGCCTCGATGGTTTCGCCATTTACCGAATTGACGTTGGAACAGATCAAAGTTCAGCGCAGTCTGTTGGAAAAGGGCGTTCGATTGGTTCTGTCCAAGACCTTGGCCAGCATCGCGCCCGGTCAGGCAAAAGTACAATGCGCCTATACCGGCCGAGAACAATCCATCGAATGCAGTTCTGTGGTTTTGATCACGCAGCGAACGCGAGAAACCGGCCTCTATGATGAACTTCGTGGTTTGACCGACAGCCCGATGACAAAGCTGGAACTGATCGGCGACGCGGCAAACCCCGGTTTGATCGCGGACGCTGTATTCTCGGGTCACATGGCTGCCAGGAATTTCGAACGCGACGCGGGCGACATCGACCGCGAGTATTTCCGCCGGGAAATAGTTTCCCTTGAAGCTGAATGAGGTGCGCCATGCCAAAAGATGACTTGCAAGTAATGCGCGAACTGATGGAGGCGCAGCGGGAAGGGTTCGCCTTGCCGCGCCATTTCTATACCTCTCAGGCGGTTTATGACAACGACATCAGTACGTTCTGGAACCGCAACTGGATCTGGGTCGGGCATGTCAGCCAGATCGCTGAACCGGGTGACTATTTCCTGTTCGATTACGGCCCCGAGTCCGTGATCATCGTTCGGGATCGCGAGGGCGAGGTGCGCGCGCATCTGAATGTCTGCCGTCACCGGGGATCGCGGGTTTGCATTGAACAGAAAGGCAAGGCGCGCAGTTTCATTTGCCCCTATCACGCGTGGACCTTCGACCTGAACGGCAAGCTGCGAAACGGGCGATCAATGGGCCCGGACTTTGATCCCGGCCAGTACGGGTTGTTCCCGGTTCAGGTGAAGATTTTCCAGGGCCTGATTTTTGTCTGTGTCGCTGAAGACGCCCCGCCTTTGGATGCAGCGCTGGAAAGGCTGGCCCCGCTTTCAAAGCCATTCGACCTAGAGAACCTGAAGGTCGCGCATGAAGCCTCATATCCGGTTCCGGCAAATTGGAAGCTGGCCTTGGAGAACTATCTGGAATGCTATCACTGCGCACCATCCCACCAGGATTATTCCCGCAGCCATTCCCTGAAAGACCCGGCGCAAGTTCTGGAATTCAGCGGGGCACTTCACGAGCGGATGGAAGAAGCCGGAATTCCCGCTGAACAACTGGACCTCACCGGGGAAAATGCAGTTGCGCCCGGCGCAGATGTCTATTGGCGGCGCTACCCGCTGTTCCCCGGCTACATGACGGGCAGCAAGGATGGCGCACCTCTGGCGCCACCCTTGGGTGATCTGAAAACTCACGATGGCGGCGCCACCGATCTGGGGGTTGGGATGCTCAACTACTTCCTCGTCTACGCAGATCACGTAGTTGGTTATCGGTTCGTCCCACGCGCTCTTCAGGAAACGGACATTCAGATCGTCTGGTACGTGCGCGGCGACGCTGAAGAAGGTCGCGACTATGACAAGGATGCACTGACATGGCTTTGGCATGTCACGTCGCTCGATGACGAACGGATCATCCGCCACAATCAGGAAGGTGTGAATTCACACCATTTCATCCCGGGGCCGCTGTCCGAGATGGAATGGAGCATTCCCGGCTTCTATCGCAACTACTTCAGCATGATCTGAGACGCGCAAAATTCGGAGAAGAACGATGACAGAAATTACGCAGCGCAGATCACGACGGCGCGGGGGCGGGCGTGAAGCACGCGCGGCCGTGCGGACCAGCAATACCGCCTCGCAGGCGATCTGGCCCGGCATCCCCGGTGGCCGGTACAAGCCGCTGTCAGACGCCGATATGGCACGCATCCACGAAGCCGCGCTCGGCATTCTGGAACGCACAGGCGTCGGCGATCCCACGCAGGAAGTCCTTGATCTTGTGATGCCCAAGGGGGCGACAGTGAACGAGCACGGCAGGCTGTGCTTTCCGCGCGCCCTGATGGAGGACCTGTTGGCCAAGGCGGCCAGTGAATTCTATGTCCACGCACGCGGATCGCGAGCCGGCAAGGACGACATGCATTGCACTAAGGACAAGGTGTATTACGCAAACTCCGGCACCGCTGTGACAACGTTCGACGCCGAAACGCGCAGTTACAGGCCATCAACCCTCAAGGATATTTATGATTTCACCCGTCTGGTGGATCGGCTCGACAATATTCACATGACCGGCGACACGGTTCTGGCAACGGATGTTCCGCAGGATTATGAGCATGACATGAGCATGCTCTATGCCATCCTGGCGGGTAGCGAAAAACCGTCCTGCCTGACCTTCCGCACGCGCGAGCATATTCAGGACGCGATCCATCTGTTCGATCTGGCTTCGGGCGGGGAGGGCAAGTTCCTTGAAAAGCCCTCGGTTATCTTTGGTGGCTGCCCAATCGTTTCTCCCCTTCGCTTTGGGCGTGAAAATCTGGAAATCCTGATCGATACCGCGAAAATGGGTCTCGTCTGCGATCTTGCAGTTCCGCCGCAAGCTGGGGCGACATCACCCGCGCCGCTGGCGGGGACCTTGGCGCAGGCGGTGGCCGAGACCCTGTCATGCGTCGCCATTGCCAACCTGATCAACCCGGGCACACCGGTCGTCTTCGCGGCCTGGCCCTTCATCACCGACCTGCGCACCGGGTCGTTCACGGGCGGCAGCGGTGAACAGGCGTTGATTTCGGCCGCAGCCATTCAGATGGGCAATTTCTACAACCTGCCGACCAGCGTCGGATGTGGCATGACGGATTCAAAGATCCCCGACGCGCAATACGGTCTGGAAAAGGCGCTGACCTTCGCCTTGGCGGCCCATGCCGGGGCCAACCGACTCTGCGAATTTGGCGGGATGGTCGGCAGTCTGATGGGGTGCAGCTTCGAGTCCATGGTCATTGACAATGAGGCCGCCGGAATGATCTCGCGAACGCTCCGTGGTATCGAGGTGAGTGACGAGACGCTTTCTGTGGACGTCATCCATGAATGCGCGATTGATCCTGGCCACTTCCTCGGCAACGCACAGACCTTGCAATACATGGAGACCGAATATGTCTATCCGACCCTGTTAGACCGGGAATTGACCGATACCTGGGAAAAAGCCGGGCGTCAGGACATGTTTGAACGCAGCCGCTCGGTGGTGGATGACATTCTGTCCAATCACTACCCGAATTACTTTGGCAGCAAGGCCGATGCAGAAGTGCGTTCGAGGTTCCCGATCAAACTGCCGCCCGAGGCGATGCGGGCGGGGTGAACTCTGCGGTTAACAGCAAAGGCATCGCAACGTGCAGGATTGCGATGCCGCGCTGTTGTAGTGCCTAAGTCCAAAACGCGCCCTTGTGCGTCAGGTCTTTGATTGCCAGACGGCCTCCAATTTCAAGAAGGCCGACCGTCTGGTTCAACTCGCCTGCTGACTTGCCAAATCCAACCACCCTTTTTCGGGTTCTGAAACCGCTAGGCAAGGCAATCAGGAACCCGCCGGCCCCTCCTGTTGCGTTTCGTGGTTCAAGCGGCGCAGGTCGTTTATCATTGCTTTGGCCAGCGAGATGCACATGAGCAGCAACACTACGCTGAACGGTAGCGCGCCAATGATCATCGAATTGGTCAAAGCCTCTAACCCGCCGCCACCGGCAATCAGCAAGGTTCCAATGACAAGCGTCAGCAGCGCCCCCCAGATAACGCGATGAAGCAAACCGGTGTCTTCAGACCCACCGGACATGATCGTGTTCATCACGAGAATGCCGGAGTCGGCGGACGTGACGAGGAAGGTCATGGTCAACACCACACACATGACGCTTATGATGATGAGGAAGTCGCCCGAAATCATTTCGCCCAAGGTGACAAACAGTGTCGCTGTTGTTGATGCGGCAAGGATTGCCCCGTTGGCGTCCCCATTCAGTTCCATATCGATAGCGGCCCCACCCAGAATGGCCATCCAGGCGAAGCACACAAGGGATGGAGCAATAACCGCGCCAAGTATGAATTCGCGCACTGTGCGCCCCTTCGAGATACGCGCCAGAAAAAGACCCACGAAAGGCGAGAACGCAATCCACCACGCCCAATAGAAGGTCGTCCATCCGGCCTGCCATTCAAACAAGCGCCCCTGTGTGCCCGCGTCATAAGCCGCAGTCTTGGTTGCGTCGGAAAGATTGGCGGTATCGTTTCTCAACCCTTCCAGGAAGGCAGCTTTTGTACCCCAGGCATCTGTTGCGCCCGCAAACAGCTCTTCGACAAAGGGAGCCGCCTCGGCCGGCAGTACGGACGCGTACTCGATCTCCGATATTGGGCGATAAGCCTGAAAACTCAGCGAGATGAAGTTCTTGACGTAGTCGACCAGCGCCGTTGCATAAGTCGTTGCGGCAAACGCAAACGAGCCAAAAACAATGAACACTGCCAGCAATACCAGGGACAACAGCAGGTTGATGTTCGACAGGTATTTGACGCCGCGCCCCACACCAGAAACGGCCGAGAGTGTCGACATCATCATGACCAGAACCAGCGCCGTGATCAGTCCGGCGGTCGACGGCTTCATTGCGGTCGGCGCACTTTCCACAAGCCAATTCGCGCCGGTAATCAGAAACGCGCCATCGACCAGTTGAGAAACGCCATAACCGATCGTCACAGCCACGCCGAGTATCGTCGCCACGACGCCGAGTATATCGATCACATGGCCTGCAATTCCGTTGGAGTATTCTCCGAGCAACGGTGTCAGCGCCGTCCGAATTGTCAGCGGCATGCCCCGGGTATTGGCGTAGTAAGCGAGGCTCAGGCCGGTGACCACGTAAATTGCCCAAGCGTGAAAGCCGGTGTGCAAAAACGTATGGCGGTAAGCGCCTTCAATTGCCTCCTCACTTTTTGGAGCAACTTGCCCGGAAACGGTCAGTGGATTTGTCTCCCACAAACCCAGTGGTTCAGCGGTTGCGTAGACCATAAGACCCACGCCGAGACCCGCGCCAAACATCATCGAAAACCATGAAAAGTTTGAAAATTCCGGCGTCTCAACTTCTGCCCCAAGCCGCATTCGCCCGGTCGCCGGAACAAGCGCAACAAGAAAAAGGAAGAATACAAACAGACCGACCGAAATGTTGTAAAAGGCGTTGAATTCGGCCAGCAACCCTGACTTCCAAGAACGCAACGTGTCGTTTGCAGATAGCGGCCAAACCAACGCCCACAGGACCAGCAGCGAAACCGAGAATTTGCTGAACAGCGCAATCGGCAGGTTATATCCTTTGTAAAACCCGGTCCGCTGCGTTTCTATTTTGAGGTCTGTGAAGGGGTCCTCAAGCGCCATATTCTAACGGTCTCACATAGGTTGACTGTTTCACTTATGGCGCCGCAGCGCTAATCCCTTTGCAAGAACGCGCGACGCTTTCGACAACCAAAGAATAGACCCGAACAACAACTGGTTTCCACCTTCACGTTTTCTGGTTGGTCAGATGTCTCACAGAAAGTCTCGGTAATTCTGTTGGTTGGGTATTGTGCCAAACATCCTGGTGTTGATCGTGGCAGGTTCCGGGTGGCGCAGTTTTTTGTGTTGGTTCATCAGTTGCACGCAGCGTGCCGTTGTCAGCTTGGCGTGTGTGAACACACGCGGCCAAACTCCAATCTGAAATGACCATTGGGGATCAAATCAAACGCCATGGGAAGGCGGAACGTGTACGCCTCATAATCAAATCGATCGGGTGCGTAACAAACCCGCTCGGTTCAGGCCGCCATGTGCCATAATATCTCGGACCACAGTCACTCAGATGCGATCAACACATTGGATACCAAGCTCGCCACTACGATTATCGCCGATATCTCGGACAGCACTCCGTTCTATGAGTCGATGGAGGATGATCAGGCGCGGAAGCTGATTCAATTCGAGATCGACAGGCTGCGCGATGTGACAAGAAAATTTGGCGGAATTGACGTGGGGCAGAAAGGGGATGACGTCCTTTGCTACTTCTTCGATCACGACGCTGCCGTTCACGCGGCGCTTGAGATGGTCAGCAAGCCCCCGGGAACGGTGCTGTCCGTTCATGCAGGGGTCCACAAGGGCCCCATCGTCATTGCCGAGAATGATATATTCGGCGAAACCGTAAACCTGACGGCGCGGCTGGCGGCGGCGGCCAACCCGGGCGAGGCCTGTCTGAGCGAAACCGTTGTGACCGGATTGCGATCGAACATCCGAAAGCAGTTGATCCCGATTGGAGCGCTGCGCCTGAAAGGCGTCAGCGATCCGGTCAGGGCTTATTCCCTGGTTGCAGCTACAGACGGTCTGAGTACGGTCGTGCATTCGCCAACCCGATCCGGCGATGTTCCGCTGGGACAACAGGGCGAGAGTTTCACGCTTGTGCTGTATCACGACGACCAGTCCTGGAGGTGCAGGGAGGGCGAAGAGCTTAGCATCGGAAGGTCCAACCAGTGCGACGTGATATTGCCTCAGCCCTGGGTTTCGCGGCTGCATGCCGTATTCAGCGTCAAAAGCGGCAAGCTTACGCTGACCGACCGAAGTTCGTCCGGAACCTTTGTTCAGATCGAAAACGCAAGGGAAATCCAGCTGAAGCGAGAGACCGTCATGCTGGCTGACAGCGGGCTGATATCGCCGGCGCTACCTGTCCTGCACACCGATGCGCGCCCGTTGGAGTTTGAAATCGTCCGCCGCTGAATATGATCTGTGTACCGTATTCCCGCTTGTGTCGCGAAAGTCTCAGAAGGAAACCTGCATTTATGTTAGGATCGGCGCGAAAGGTTGTTCTCAGCAAACTTCAGGAGGGAAAGATGTATTTGAATTCTTCTGGAAACCAAGTGCGCCGGGGCTGTCTTATCTTTGGGGCGATCACCTTGTTCGGCAGCATGACCGCCTATGCGCAGTCCACGATGCCCAACGCCTGCCCGGTGGACGGGTGCGAGGTTCAGATTGTTTCGGTCGAAAAAAACGGTGAAGAACTGGTGGTTACCTACGAGGCGAATTTCACGCCTGATGTGTCAAAGAACCACTTTCACGCCTGGTGGGGTGACAGCTATTCGGTCGAACAGGTTGGCCGCAATGCCCAGAGCGATTTCAAAGTTGAACAGGGCCGCTGGCACCGGCATGACGAATACCCGAGCTATGTCACCAAAGAGGCGGCTTCCACGGCAGCGCGCGACGGAGGCACGATGATGTGCGTGACTGCCGCCGATCGGGACCACAATATCCTGGATGCGACCAAGTTCCATTGCGTTGACGTGAAAGAGCATCTCTAAGACGCAGACCGCAACATGAGTTTTCCTGCGTTCATTGGCCGATATGCCGTCGAAAGGGAAATAGCCAGCGGAGGTTTTGCGGCAGTTGTCCTGGCGCGGGACGAGGAGCTGGAGGTTCCTGTAACCCTCAAGATCCTCCATTCGAATCTGGCCGCCAATGAAAGCGTCATAGCGCATTTTCTTGAGGAGGCGCGCTTGCTGCGGCGCATCCGGTCACCGCGTGTCGTGTCGGTTCATGACGTAGGGCGGCTGGAAGACGGTCGTCCTTATTTTGTTATGGATTATGCGGACCGTGGGACTCTGGCCGAGCGGCTTAAGCAATTGGACCCCGCCGTGCTGGCAAGGCGCGAGGGTCTGGGCACTCTGATCGATGCACTGGCGGATGGCTTATCGGCGGTTCACGAGGCGAATGTCGTTCATCGTGATGTCAAACCCGCGAATGTTTTGCTGCAAAGGGTCAAACGCAGCAGGGACAACGGCAACTCAGCCTCGTTTGAAGCACTGGTAGAGCCGGACGAACGCGTCTTTTTAGCCGATCTCGGCATCGCCAAGGATCTTGCGATCGATGTGACCGGCGCGACCATGATGGCCGGCACCCCGTTGTATCAGGCCCCGGAACAGGCTGAACATGGGCATCCTGTCACGCCGATGACGGATATCTATTCCGCCAGCGCGTTGATGTGGCATGTCTTGACCGGCAGGCCGCCGCCGCCGTTCCATCGTGTTTCTGAACACATTTCCGGGCTGCCGGACATGTGGCGCGACTGCATTGAACACGGCATGGCGATGGACCCCGAAGCCCGGTTTCAGGAAATGTTATCCTGGCGCAGTGCAATGAACGATGCGCTGGATCGCGACCGGCGCGAGGCCGCATCCGAAGCTGTGACCCAGATTTCGGAAAGCCGGGTGGAATGCCCCTATAAAGGGCTTGCTGCCTTTCAGCCCGAAGATTCAGGTTACTTCTTCGGGCGAGAGGATCTGGTCGAGGACCTCGTCAGTCGGCTTCAAAAAAGTCGCATTCTGGTGTTGGGCGGTTCGTCGGGCAGTGGCAAATCCTCGGTCCTGCGGGCTGGTCTGCTGCCGGCGGTTGCTGCAAATGCGATGCCGGGCAGTGAAAACTGGCGGGTTTGCATCTTTACGCCAGGTCGGGATCCGATGACTGATCTGTATTTTCAGCTGATCGGGGACAATTCGCATCTGACGGCCCAGATTTCCCTGAACGATTTTGTCGCCTATCCCAGCGCCGCGCGCCGTCTGGCAACCGCCAACAAGGGCGAGCTACTGATTTGTATCGACCAGTTTGAAGAACTGTTCACGCTGGTCACGCAAGAGCGCAGAGGCAAGTTCATCGAAGCCCTGTCGGCGATGACCGATCCAGCCGACAGCCGCGTGCGCATCGTGCTGACAATCCGGGCGGACTTCTATGCGTCCTGCGCTGAAATCCCCTGGCTTGCTGATCGCATTTCCGACAACCAGTTGCTGGTCGGCCCCATGACGCGCCCCGAGTTGCGCAGGGCGATCAGCGAACCTGCGCGCGCGGCCGGGTTGCATATGGACAGATCTCTGATCGACGCCATTGTTGATGAGGCCGGGCGAGAGGCCGGTTCGCTGCCACTGGTGGCGCATTCCCTCTATGAAACGTGGAGCAGGCGCAAAGGCGCGGTTATGTCACTGGACGGCTATCGGCAGTCTGGCGGGGTCACGGGCGCGATCAGCCAGACGGCCGAGACGCTTTATTCGAACAGTTTTGACAAGAAACAGCAGGCGGCAACGCAACGGCTGTTTCTGCGTTTGGTCACTCCGGGCGAAGGCACACCCGATACGCGCCGGTTGCTGCCGATAGACGATGTCGAGCGTGACATTGATCCGGACACGACGCGGCGGGTTGTCGAGGCTTTGACGGATGCACGGCTTTTGACGGTGGATGAAAAGTCCGTGCAGATCGCGCATGAAGCGCTGCTTCGAACCTGGCCACGATTGGAGTCGTGGATCGAGGACAGCCGCGACGATCTGCGCATGCGCCAAAGGATTCAGCACGACGCGGCAGAGTGGCAGGCGGAAGACCGAGAACCGGATCTGCTGTATCGCGGAACCCGGTTGCTGGCTTCGCTGGAATGGTCCGAAAGCCATGAAAACGTGCTGGGCGGTCAGGAACGCGATTTTCTGGACGCGGCGCGGGAGGCGCGCGAACGGGCTCTGGCCGTCTCCAACCAGCGCAGGATGCGGCGGCGGCGTATCAACCAGATTGCGGTGGGCGCTCTTGCCTTGCTCGCCGCAGGCGCGACGGCAGCTTCTTTTCTGGCGCTTCGCGCCTCGCAGCTTGCAGAAAGCAATCGTGAGATGGCCGTTGCAGCCACCGCCGAAGCCAACGAGCGGTTTGCCCGCGCGTTGGGTGCGGCCGCGAACGGCTTGTCGCAAACCGATCCGCTGCTTGCCCTTTCCCTAAGCGCCGAGGCCATCGCCCGCGCCAAATCCGCCGGTTCCACGTCCGAGGCGTGGACCGCAATGCTGATGGCGCGGCAGCAACTTGAAAGACCCGGCCTGATCCCGTTGGGCAGCCCGCTGACAGTTGGCGATGCTCAGACCATGGCCTTTGACCCTTCGGGCCTGAGAGTTGCCGTGGGGCTGCGCGACGGGCGTATCGTTCTCCACAGTTCCAGCGCAGACGAGGGTGTTCTGGCGGAACTTGTGGGGCATTCGGGTGGAATCAGAGACCTCGCCTTTTCACCCGACGGAACGTTGCTTGTTTCTGCGGCGACCGATGGGGATGTCCGCCTGTGGAATGTCACCCCATCCCGGACCGGCCCGGTCACGACACTGTTTTCCGGCGATGACGTGGCATTTGGCGTGGCTTTCGATGCAAGCGGCCAACGGGTCGCCTCGGCCACCGGCGACGGCACTGTCCGGCTGTGGGATGTCTTGACGGGGATGCAGATCGGCGCACCGCTGGCAAAAATGCCGCTGGGGTTCAAAAGGGTGGCGTTTTCGCCTGTGTCCGACGGGTTGGTCGCGGGTAATGTGGATGGTGCCATTTTCGGCTGGGTGGACCAGGAAGGTGCCCCGGCGTTTCTGCCCATCCCGGGCGGCCCGCTTGGACCTGATCCGGATCATCTGTCCTTTGACAGCACCGGAAGTTCCTTCGCCGTATCACACACCAACGGCAAGGTTTCGACAATCGGGTTTCCGCAAGGCGCGCCGATCATCGAACGGTTCCCAGATGCGGGACCCATAGTTGCAGCCACTTTCTCGGGTCCTGAAAACGTTTTGATTGGCGCCAGTGCCGATGGAACCCTGCGCATGGAAAGTGCGGCCCTGTCGCCATTGGGTGACGTGGTGCAGGCGCACAGTCAGAGTATCTTGGATATCGGAGTGGCGCGCGAAATGCCGGTGTTGGCGACACTAGGCCGGGATCAGCAGGTTCGTCTGTGGCGGGTCAACCCGGAACCGGGCGATGGCGATATGCTGGCCTTGCCGGACGGGACGAAAGCGCTGGGGGTAGCGTACAGCCCGAATGGCACGTCGATTGCCGTGGGCGACGACAACGGCAAAGTCTGGATCTGGCATGTCGGGTCGGCGATGAAACCCATGTTGCTAAGGGAGCACGGCAATCAGGTCTGGGCCGCGGCGTTTTCAGCTGATGGCCAAATGCTTGTGACAGGTGACAGAGACGGCGACATTCGTGTCTGGGACACTGCGACCATGCAGTCAAAGCAGCGTTTTAATCTGGGCAAGACGCCGGTCTGGTCGGTAGCGGCTGCGGGACCTTCTGCGTTCTTCGCGGCAACTGGGTCCGGACTGTTTCGCTTGGATGTGTCTGAGAGCATCGCCGTCAACCCGGTTGAACCGGGCGAAATCGCCCTGAACCGCGTCGCGGTTTCGCCCGACGAAACCCGCGTTGCTGCCGCGTCACCGGACGGAAAACTCTACATCTGGATAACGGCCAGTAATCAGTTGGAACGGGTTATCGAAGCGGACGATAATACCGTGTGGAGCGTTGCTTTCAGTGCCGACAGCGCGCGGATCGCATCCGCCTCGAGCGACGAGGTGGTCAAGATCTGGGACGTGCAAACCGGCGCTGAACTGGCATCATTTGGTGGCCATAAGGGCGGCGCGACCGATCTTGCCTTTCTGGCGGATGGCGCAACATTGGTCGCCATCGACAGATCCGGTGAGCTTCATTGGTGGGATACGGTTGCCAATTGGCGGCTCATGCCTGTCCAAAGGGTACATAAGGGACCAAGCTGGCGTATCGCTCTGGCGCCCGGCGGCCAGACCTTTGCGACATCGGGTGAAGAGGGAACCGTCCGTATCTGGGACAGGCTGAGCCTGGAGATTGCCTGTGCGCTGGGCGGCCCGACTTTCGACAAGAGGCGCAGGGGACAGTATCTGGGCAGCGCGGAACCATCGACAAGTTGCGATCGACCGGAGCGTTAGCGCGCGTCTGGCGGCTCACTTTCTTCAAAACGCCCGATGTAGTAGTCTGCGCCAATGGGAAGAAGGAGGCCGCTGCAATGGACTACTACGACCTTGGAAACTACTCCCGGCCGGTTTCGACCACGTCAAACGAGGCGCAACTTTGGTTCGACCGGGGCCTGGCCTGGACGTATGCCTACAATCACGAAGAAGCAATCGCGTGTTTTCGTAAAGCCGTGGGCGCTGATCCCGGTTGCGCCATGGCACATTGGGGCATCGCCTATTGTATCGGCCCCAACTACAACAAACCCTGGGAGGCTTTCGAGGAAGAGGAAAAGCCTGACTGCATCGATGTGGCCGGTGCCTCGGTCAAGACCGCCTTGGCGTTGCTGGATGACGTTACTCCGGCCGAACGTGCCCTGATCGAAGCGTTGTCGGTGCGCTATCCCGAGACGGCAGAGATTGCGGACTTTGCGCCTTGGAATGACGCCTTTGCCAATGCCATGCGCGAGGTCCATGCAAAACACCCAAACGATCCGGATATCTGCGCGATTTTTGCCGAGGCGATCATGAACCGCACACCCTGGCAGCTTTGGGATTTGCCGACAGGACAACCGGCCGAGGGTGCAGACACCGAAGAGGCCATCGCCGTTCTCGACAAGGCATTCGAAACGCTTCCGGGTGCCTGGGCACATGCCGGGCTGTTGCACATGTATATTCACCTTATGGAGATGTCCCCGCACCCCGAGCGGGCATTGCGCCATGGCGATGCGCTGAGCACTTTGGTGCCTGATGCGGGCCATCTGCTGCATATGCCGACCCACGTGGACGTGCTTTGCGGGGATTACATGAATGTGGTGCTGCGCAACGAAGCGGCAATTGTGGCGGACCGGAAGTTTCTGAAACGCGAAGGAGCGGACAATTTCTATTCGGTCTACCGGTGTCACAACTACCATTTTAAAATCTACGGCGCGATGTTTCTGGGTCAGCCCTCTGCCGCGCTGGAAGCGGCCGATGAACTGATCGCGACCCTGCCGTCAGAAACGCTGCGCCCGATGGCAGACTGGTTCGAGGGTTTCATCCCGATGAAACAGCACGTGTTGATCCGGTTCGGGCGATGGCAGGATATTCTGGATCAGTCTTTGCCCGACGATGAAGAGCTGTACAGCGTCACGCGCGCTATGATGCGGTACGCGCGAACGGTGGCGCTGGCCAATACTCAGCGTCTGGACGAAGCAGAGACCGAACGCGATCTGTTCTATCAGGCGCTGCATCGGGTGCCGGACAGCCGGATGCTGTTCAACAACACCTGCCGCGATATCCTGAAGGTGGCCGAACAGATGATGCTGGGCGAGTTGGCCTATCATCAGGGTCAGTTTGAAACGGCCTTTGAACACCTGCGCAAATCGGTCGGGATCGACGATAACCTGCCATACGACGAGCCGTGGGGCTGGATGCAGCCGACCCGCCATGCGCTGGGCGCGCTGTTACTTGAACAGGGGCAGGTCGAAGAAGCCGAGGCGGTTTATCGTGCCGATTTGGGGCTTGATGCAACGCTCAGCCGGGCCTGTCAGCATCCGGGCAATGTCTGGAGCCTGCATGGTTTGCATGAATGTTTGACGCGGCGTGGTGAAACGGTGGAGGCAGCGCATATCAAGCTGCAACTCGACAAGGCGGTTGCGCGTGCGGACGTTCCGATCCGCGCGTCCTGCTACTGTCGTCAGAAAAACCTGGCCGCAGCGTAAATGCCCCAGTGTCGAAGGCGCGGGGCAAACCGGCCCCACACCGTTGACGGCCTTAGCCTTGTTCAATGACTTTGCGGGCCACCCGGAAACACTCCAGCGCCTGCGGTACGCCGCAATAGATGCCGATCACGTGAATGATTGCCCGGATTTCTTCGGTGGTGACTCCGTTGTTGATGGCGCCCCGGCAGTGGATTTCCCATTCATGCATCTTGCCGAGCGCGCCGATCATTGACAGGTTCATCATCGAACGCGTCTTTGCGTCGATGACGTCATCGCCCCAACCAAACCCCCAGCACCACGCGGTCATGGCTTCCTGAAAAGGGCGGGTGAAATCGTCGGCGGCTGCCAGATTTTTCTCGACATATTCAGCGCCCAGCGTTGCTTTTCGCTGTTCCAATCCTATCAGAAAAAGGTCTTCGTCAAAGATGTTCGCCATTCGGAACCTCCGGTTGGTTTGGGTGAATTCAGGGCTTCAAGCGATGCCTGTACAGGTGATCATAATGCGGCTTCATCCGGCGATGAACCTGCCGGACCCTTTCGGGTGCATCTTCGATCGAGATGTGCTTGCGTGGCTGTGGCGCAAGGCCGGTGGAGTTGGCCAGATTGGCGTGAAACGATCCGCCATCCCACCAGCTGTGGGCAGACGGATCGCCGCCAGCTTCCCAGGTCAGAGCGTCTTCAATGAATGGTATGCCTATGGAATCGCAAAACTTTTGCGTCATGCTATGCGGATCTTCCAGCAAGTCGTCGCTGTCGATCACGGGCGGCGGGGTGCCGTTCAGCGCTGTCAGCAGATCAAAAAGGGCGCGTTGTTCGGGGAAGCCGACTTCGCCTTCGGCAAAGTCTGGCCATTGCCGGTACATGGAAGTGATCGTTTTGGCAGGATCGCGGATCAGGAAAGCGTGAGTGAAATGAGACAGCAGCTCAGCATCCCACATGTGGTTGATATAATGCGGAAAATCCTTGAGGAACACCGGCCCCTTGCGCGCGCGCGTCTGGATGACTTCCCAGACACTTTCAAGGGTCAGGCCCGGCGTGGTCTTTTCGCCCGGCCGAAAGCGATGCCAAAGCGGTTCTTCGCCCTGATACCACGCTTCACCGAAGGGTTCGTGCAGGCAATCAAGATCGCCGCGCTGGCGCATCATCCACTCGAAGGCCGTCGAGGTTGACCGGGGTACAGCCCAGAGCGCGAAGATTTGGTGCATTTGAACGACCTTTCGACTGCCATTCTTGTCTTTGTACAAGGCAAAGTCCCGGCTACAGACGCCGCAGAAGCTGCCCGTGAGGTGTTTGGGGTGCGATGCCAAGCGATTTGAAGATGCGCCAGTACAGCGCGATGTCGTGGCCGATCACGGGCTTGCCGATTGCGGCCTCGAGATCATCGGCCAGATGCAAGGGACGTTGCGGAAGACCGCCCGGACCGGTTCGGAAATTGCACATGCCGTTGATCAGGATCGCGTCGGCCTTCGGGGCTTTGTCGGCAACATATTCGAAACTGCGGCGGGCCAGATCGCCGTCGAACACCCAGCGATGGCTGTTGACCTCTTCCTGGCTGGAAAACCAACCCTGATCGTGAAAATTGCCGGCCCAGACCACGTCAAACCCGGCCTCGCGCAGGAAGCCGACAGTGCCCTGCCACCATTCGGGCCAGTGATAGGCCGCGTTAAGGGCGACCTTCTCGATGTTCATGTCCCGAAGCGCTTCGACCATGGCATAGCCTGCCATGTGAAACTCCGTGCCGTGTTTGTCGGACAAATCAGCACAGTGCTGCCGCACCCCGTCGGCGCCCAGCCCGCAGGCATGGACCCAGTTCGACCCGACCTGACCGCAGACATCCACGCCATTGCGTGACATGCAATGCACGAAATCTTCGAGCATGCCGAAGTTCTTTTTCCGCTGATCCAGCCCGTGGACGTAATCCGGGACATGCAGCATCCAGCCATGAACGCCGACGGTTTCGGGGCACATGCGCAGGAAGTCCGATGGCGCGGCATCGAAATCGAACGGCGGAGAGGTGAAGCCGACCTGATAAGGAAAAAGCTTGTGTTCAGGCCGCCATTCTCCGGGCATCAGCATAATCGGCCTTTCCTTTCGAAGACTGAGAAAATTTGACGCCTTCCCTGGGACAGAGGCACCGGCGTCATTCGACGGCCTCGCGCATCCATTGTTGCAATTTGGCGATCGAATGTTCCGACATCACGCCGCAACCCGGGTCCAGCACCAGCGGGCCGGGACGATAGCCGCGCGACTTGAGCCCGCGGTGCACGGATTCGACAAGGCGGATGTCTTCCTCGACCGTAGTTTCCCGGTCCTGTACGGCCAGTTGTCGGATCACTGCGCTTTCCGAACCGCCCTCGGTATACCAGCCCCGCCAGACGGTGCAGTGATCGGCATCGTTGGCGCGCCAGTGATAGGTGTTCAGCACGTTGCCCGGGTAGCACTGGAACGAGAACATCGGCCACAGAAACCATGACTGGTAATCGCCCGCATGCGGTACTGACAGGTCAATAGGGTAGGTCATCTTTTCCAGGCTCTGACATTCGGTCGTGTGACGCAGCACATAGCCGTCGCTTGCGTCGGGCTGGATGTCATAGGTCTCGGGCTTGACCACGCCTTCCGCAAAGGTCGGGTGATTGGTCGGGCAGTGATAGCATTCCGAGTAGTTTTCGATGCTGACCTTCCAGTTGCAGTTTTCCGGAATTTCCACCCATTCCAGTGGTTCCAGATTGTCGATGTTCGGAACAAAGGCGCGGATTTCTTCGCGCACACCGGGATACCATTCATCCATAGGCGCGGCGTCATCATCGAGGTTGACGAAGATGAAACCGTTAAACACCTCGGTCCGGACAGAGGTCAGGCAGATGGCGCTGCGGTCAAAGCCGGGGACGGATTTGATGTTGGGGCCCGCGCGCAACTGGCCGGACAGCTCATAGGTCCAGGCGTGATAGGGGCAGACAACGACGCGGGTGTTGCCCGCTCCGGTGACCATCTCGTGCGCACGATGCTGGCAGACGTTGTAAAAGGTGCGGATTTCGCCATCGCGGCCGCGGATGCAGAACAGGTTTTGCCCGGCGATCTCGAAGGCGAAGTAATCCCCGGTCTCGCGGACCTGCGCGATGTGGCCCGCGAACTGCCACGTTCGGGCCAGCAGACCCTGCAACTCCTGCCCGAATATGGCGGGATCGGTATAGTATCGGGCGTCAAGGGAATGGGTCAGGGGGGCGTTCATTCGGGCTCCTCCGCGTAGAGGCCAAGTTGGTGTCTGCGTTGGTGAAACCGTTCCACCCGTTCAACGATCTCATCGCTGGACACCGCGATCACGAAGGACAGCAGCGTTTCCAGAAGCGCGATGGTTGAAACGGAGGACGGGAAGAACTGTGGTGTGTCGGCGGCGACGACAAAACCGTGATGTGCGTTCAGGATCACCGGGCTGGCCGGGCTGTCCGAGATGCCAACGACGGTCAGGCCTTGCTGGCGGGCCAGCTTGATCGCTTCGATCACCTCGGTCCGGTAGGGGCGGCAGGTGATCGCGATCAAAACGTCCTGTTCATCGGCCCAGGCCAGATCATCCACCGGGGTCGAGCCGGGTCGCGGGATGGCGTGGAACTGTTTCATCCCTGTCGAGGCCAGATAGGTGAAATTGCGCGCGTTCGAGTTGTTGACGCCGACGCCCAGCGTGAAGATCTGGCGGCTGTTCCAGATGTCTTCTGCGGCAGCTTTCAGCTTTGTGGCGTCGATACCGGCAAAGGTTTCTTCGATGTTGCGAATCGCGGCGCCGACCATATCGGCGTAAAGCCCGCCCAGTTCGCCCGACTTGCCAATGTCCTGCAACCAGCGGGCACGGTCGGGAAACGACACGCTGCCCTTGCGAATCGCTTCGCGGAAGGGCGCGCGGAAATCCTCGTACCCATCGAAGCCGACCTGACGCGCCATGCGGACAAAGGTGTTGGGCTTCACTTTTGCCGCTTCGGCAATCTCGCGCACGGTCGAGACCCCAACGTCGCTTGGGTTTTCCAGCACATAACGCGCGGCTTTCTGCGCCTCGGGGGTGAGGGCGTCCCACTCCTGACTCAGGCGGTTCAGAACGATTGATGATACATTTGTGTCATTCATGATTGACGATGGTACATTTGTGGAATTAGCCTGTCGAGCAGAAACGCGACTCGGGAAGAGGAAAAATCATGTCCGGGAATGAATTGCCGTCACAGGCCCGTGTGGTCATCGTCGGAGGCGGTGTTATGGGGGTCGGTCTGGCCTATCATCTGGCGCATGAAGGGTGGGGCGGTGATACCGTCCTGCTGGAGAAGGCTGAACTGACCAGCGGCAGCACCTGGCATGCGGCGGGCCAGATCACGCATTCGACCTCGAGCTTTGGGCTGGGCAAATGCGTGGACTACAACATCGGCCTGTATTCCGGCCAGCTGGAGGCTGAGGCCGGCCAACCCGTCACATGGCATGGCTGCGGCTCGTTCCGGCTGGCCTATACCGAGGACGAGATGGACTGGTTGCGCCACACGTTGTCGGTGGGCCGGTCGCTGGGGTTCAACATCGAGCTGGTCGGCCCCGAGAAGGTCGCCGAGCTGCATCCGTTCTATAATCTCGAGGGCGTTCTGGGTGCGCTCTATACGCCAGATGACGGGCATGTGGATCCGACCAATGTAACAATGGCGATGGCGACCGGCGCGCGTCAGAAAGGCGTGCGAATCTTCCGCAATTGCCGCGCCACCAACATCACGCAGGCCGAAAATGGCGAGTGGGTGGTCGAGACCGAGTTGGGCGCAATCACCTGCGAGCATGTGGTGAACGCGGGCGGTACCTATGCCCGGCAGATGGGTGAATGGTCCGGTTTGCAACTGCCGATGACCTCGATGACCCACCATTACTTCGTGACCGAGCCGGTGCCGGAGTTCCAGAACCTGGATAAGGAGCTGCCGGTGATCCGCGATGACCGCAAGGTCTCGGGCTATATCCGGATGGAGCAGCAGCGCGGGCTGATCGGGATCTATGAGAAGGAAAACCCGAACTCGGTCTGGCACGATCATTGCCCGTGGGAATACGAGAACTGGCTGTTCGACGCGGATTACGACCGGGTGATGCCGTGGCTAGAGGAAAGCCTGAACCGGATGCCGATTTTTGCCGAGCTGGGTATTCAGCGCGATGTGCATGGGGCGATCTCGCATCCGCCGGATGGCAACCCTCTGATCGGGCCCGCGCCCGGTGTTCGGAACTACTGGTGTTGCTGCGGGACCCAGATCGGGATCGGCTGGGGGCCGGGTCTGACCCGCGAACTGGCGCGCTGGATGGTGCATGGCGCTGCTGATATTTCGATGCGCGAGTATGACCCGCGACGGTTTGGCAGCTATGCCAACAAGGACTGGCAGGTGATCAAGGCGGAAGAGGACTATTGCCTGCGTCACGAAGTACCCTTTCCGCATTTCAACCGTCTGGCGGGGCGCCCGATCAAGCCGTCCCCTTTGTATGAGTTGCTGAAATCCAAAGGCGCGGTGCACGAGGAGGTCTATGGTTTCGAACGCCCCCGCTGGTTCGCGCGGGACGGCGTGGAGCAGCGCGATCACTATTCCTTCCGCCGTACACCTGCCGATGACATGGTCGCGGCTGAAGTCAAAGCGGTGCGCGAACGCGTGGGTATCATGGATGTCACCGCCTTCACCAAGGTCGAGGTTTCGGGGCCAGATGCCTACGCCCTGCTGGACCGGCTGACCGCCAACCGGATGCCGCAGAAGGTCGGCTCGATCACGTTGACCCATATGTTGAACCGGCGTGGGCGGATCGAGTTGGAGACGACTATTGTCCGTATGGCCGAGGATCGGTTCTATCTGGTCTGCGCGGCGTTCTTCGAACAGCGCCTGCTGGATCATCTGGCGCAACAGCGCGCAGTTGAGGATGTGCAGATCACCGCATTGTCCGCAGACTGGTCGGCCCTGTCGCTGAACGGCCCCCGCTCGCGGGACGTGTTGGCGCGTTGCACCGACGCCGATCTGTCCAATGCCGGGTTCCGCTGGCTGTCCGCGCAGGAAATCACCATAGCGGGCCACAAGGTCTGGGCCTTCCGTATGTCCTATGCCGGTGAGCTGGGCTGGGAACTGCACATGCCCAACGCCGCCTGCCTGGATGTCTACAACGCGTTGTGGGTGGCAGGCGAGGCCCATGGCATCACCGATTATGGCAGCTTTGCCATGAACGTGATGCGGATGGAGAAGGCCTTCAAGGGCGCGGGTGAACTGACCAACGAGGTCACGTTGGCCGAGGCAGGCGTGCTGCGCTTTGCCCAGACGGACAAGGACTATCTGGGTAAGGACAAGACCCTGAACACTGACCTGCCCTGGGTGTGTGCATATCTCGAAATCGAGCCGGATGGTGTTGCGGATGGCCATGGTGGAGAAGCTGTGGTGCTGGACGGGCGTGTCGTGGGGTCGACCGCTTCGGTGGTCTATGGTCACACAGTCGGTAAGATCCTGGCCTTTGCCTATGTCAAACCCGACGCGGCCGCGCCCGGAACCGCAGTAGAGGTCGTGATCCACGGCAAGCCCCGCGCGGGCCGGATTCTTGGTCAGCCGGCCTATGACCCCGAAAGCCTGTTGCCCCGCACAGACGCAATAATGGAGACCGCGTGATGAGCCTGCCCGATACGATGAAAGCCATGGTCACGATGGGTCACGGCGGGCTGGAGCAGATGGTGCTGCACACGGACTGGCCGCGCCCGGACCCCGCCGCCGGAGAAGTTCTGATCAAGGTCGCCGCCTGCGGTCTGAACAACACTGACGTGAACACGCGATCCGGCTGGTACTCCAAAACCGTCTCTGAGGCGACCACCGGAGGTGCTTTCGAAGAAGTCAGTGAGGACGACCCGACATGGGGCGGCGCGCCGATCACCTTCCCCCGCATTCAAGGGGCCGATATCTGCGGTGAAATCGTGGCCGTCGGTGAAGGCGTTGACCCTGCCCGTATTGGCCAACGTGTCATCACCGATGGCTGGTTGCGGGACCCTGCCGACCCGGAAAACATGGACAAAACCGGCTATTTCGGTTCGGAACGCGATGGCGGATTTGCCGAATACGCGACCACGCTTGCGGTTAACGCTGTGCCGATCAACTCGGGCCTTTCGGATGCCGAATTGGCGACGTTCTCGTGTTCTTACTCCACCGCCGAAGGCATGCTGACCCGCGCCAACGTGACCGAAAAAGACACGGTGCTGGTGCCCGGCGCGTCCGGCGGTGTTGGGGGCGCTTTGGTCCAGTTGGCCAAGCGCCGCGGTGCGCGCGTGATCGCGCTGGCGTCCGAGGCGAAGCATGCCGATGTGGCCGAACTGGGGCCCGATGTGATCCTGCCGCGCGCGCCGGAAAACCTGCGGGCGGCGCTGGGCGACGAGAAGATCACCGTGGTTGCCGATGTGGTGGGCGGGCCCTACTGGCCGACCCTGATCGACATTTTGGAACGAGGTGGTCGGTATACCTGTTCCGGCGCCATTGCGGGCCCGATGGTCGAGTTTGACCTGCGGACTTTCTATTTGCGCGACCTGACCTTTACCGGCTCGACCGTGATCGACCCGCAGGTAATGCGGAACCTCGTGAAGTATATCGAAGCCGGAGAGATCAAGCCCGCGCTGGCCGCGACCTTTCCGCTGGAAAAGTTGCGCGAGGCGCAGGCCGCCTTCATCGCCAAACAACACACCGGCAATATTGTGGTGATCCCATGACGCTTGATGACGTACTGGAAGCGGCCCGGTTGGAGCATCAGGCGCATCCTGATCTTGCCGCTTTCGGGGCCTGGCCCGATGATCTGACTCCCACAGGTCTGCAGCCTGCGCCGATACCGGCGACCGATCTGGTGCGTGACTTTGCCGAGGACGTCGGGGAGCCGACCCGCGATCTGGTCGCGGCGATCAAGGCGACGGCGCATCTGGCGCAGTGGAAGCTGACCTATACCGAAGAGGAGGTCGGCGCGGATTTCCTGAACCGCTTTGGGTACTACGAACTCTTTGGTCCGACAGGGCATTTCCACTCGACTCAGCTGCGGGGCTACGTCGCGTATTGGGGTGCCGGCCTGAACTATGACTGGCATAGCCATCAGGCTGAGGAGCTGTATCTGACCCTGGCGGGCGGGGCGGTGTTCCGGGTCGACGGAAACGAGGCCTTCGTCGGCTCTAACGAAACGCGGCATCACGAAAGCTGGCAAAGCCACGCCATGACCACGACAGAACAGCCGATCCTGACCTTTGTCCTGTGGCGCGGCGACGGGATGGGCGATCTGCCCAGAATGGACGCTGCATGAAGATCAACCGTATCCGCGTCTTCCAGACCGGGCTGCCCTATGTAGGTGGCACGTATGTCTGGGGTGCGGGCAACGCGATTGAAACCGCTATTGCGTCGGTGGTCGTGATCGACACCGATGCCGGATTGCAGGGCTGTGGGGAGTTCACGCCCTGTGGCGAGAACTACATGGTGGCGCATTCCGAAGGTGTTCCTGCACTCGCACGTCTGGTGGCACCAAAGCTGCTGGGGGAAGACCCGCGTCAGGTCGGGCGGATCGAACGGCTTCTGGATCATCTGGTGCAGGGGCACGGCTATGCCAAGGCCCCGTTCGATGCCGCATGCTGGGATATTCTGGGGCAGGCCTGTGATCAACCGGTGTGGATGCTGCTGGGCGGTAAGCTAACCGACGGTGCGCCGATGTACCGGGTGGCCCCACAAAAGGCGGTGGACGAGACCGTGGCCGAGATGGCTCGCTACCGGGATCAGGGCTATCGCCAGTTTCAGGTCAAAGTCGGGGGCGATTGGGCCAGCGACATCGACCGCATACGCAGTACAGTGCCTTTGCTGAAACCGGGCGAAAAGGCCATGGCCGATGCCAACCAAGGCTGGCGCGTGGACAATGCGATCCGGGTGGCGCGTGCCACGCGTGATCTGGATTTCATTCTGGAACAGCCCTGCCGCACCTATGAAGAATGCCAGCAGGTGCGCCGTGTCGCCGAACAGCCGATGAAGCTGGACGAATGTCTGACCGGCATCCACATGGCGCAGCGGATCGTGGCGGATCGCGGGGCCGAGATCTGCTGTCTGAAGATCTCGAACCTCGGGGGGCTCAGCAAGGCGCGGCGCGTGCGGGATTATCTGGTCGATAACCGAATTCCGGTGGTCAGTGAGGATACCTGGGGTGGCGAGATCACATCCTCGGTCCTGGCGCATTTCGCGGCCTCGACCCCGGCAGAGTATCTGCAGAACACCACCGATCTGATGAATTACAACACCAGGTCGACCGGAATCGGCGGTCCGGCGTCGCGGGATGGCAAGCTTTACGCCTCTGATACGCCAGGACTGGGCGTAACCCCTGATTTCGAAAGCCTCGGCGCGCCGATAGAGGAGTTCCGCCTATGAGACCACAAGCAACGGCTACTCAAATGATTGACGACGCCCGTGTTCGGGTGACGCGATTTGACTTTGCGCCCGGTGGGGAAACCGGATGGCATCGGCACGAGATGGATTATGTCATCACCGCCATCTCCGATTGCCACATGCGGCTGGAATTGCCCGATGGCTCGGTCAATGACGTGACGGTCCCGGCCGGATCCGCGTATCGGCGCGATGAAGGGGTCGAGCATAACGTTATCAATATCGGGGACAGCCCCATGTCCTTTGTCGAAGTGGAACTGAAATGAAGATCACCCGGATATCGGTCTATCACGTCGATCTGCCGTTGGAGCATCCCTATTGGTTGTCCGGCGGGCGGCTCAAGTTCGAGGTGCTGGATGCAACGCTGGTCAAAGTCGAAACGGATGAGGGCCTGACCGGCTGGGGCGAGGGCACGCCCTGGGGCCACACGTACGTGCCCGCGCACGGGCCGGGTATCCGCGCGGGAATCGAGACGATGGCGCCCTTCGTTCTGGGCCTGGATCCGCGCAAAGTGTTGGATGTGGAACGTGCCATGGATCTTGCCTTACCCGGACATCTCTATGCAAAAAGCCCGATCGACATGGCCTGCTGGGACATCGCCGGTCAGGCGGCGGGCCTGCCCATTGCCGACCTTATGGGCGGCGGATCACGAACACCGCGTCCGATTGCTTCGTCCGTGGGTGCGAAGACCGTGGAGGAAACCCGCGCGGTGATCGAGCGCTATCGCAGCCGGGGCTACATCGCCCATTCGGTGAAAATTGGTGGAGATGTCGAACGCGACATTGCCCGTGTTCGCGATGTCGAAAGCATCCGGCGACCGGGTGAGATCATCCTTTATGACGTCAACCGGGGTTGGACCCGGCAACAGGCGCTGCGGGTGATGAGTGCCTGCGAGGACCTGAACGTCACGTTCGAACAACCCGGCGAGACGCTGGATGATATCGCCGCTATCTCGGGCCGTCATGCCTCGCCCGTGTCAGTCGACGAAAGCCTCGTCACCCTGCAGGACGCCGCCCGCATTGCCCGCGATGGCCTGGCCGAGGTGTTCGGGATCAAGCTGAACCGTGTCGGCGGCCTGACCAAGGCGGCGCGGATTCGTGATATCGCGCTGGCCCATGGTATCGACATGTTCGTGATGGCCACGGGCGGGTCGGTTCTGGCGGACACCGAAGCGCTGCATCTGGCCGCGACCATCCCGGATGACAACTGCCACGCGGTCTGGGCCTGTCAGGATATGATCACCCTCGACATCGCTGGCGGGCGCGGTCCGCGTAACATTGATGGCTACCTGCATCTGCCCGAAACGCCCGGCCTTGGTGTTTCGCCGGACGAGGATGCGCTAGGCGATCCGGTCGGAGCCTACCAATGAGGATCACCAAGATAACGCTCTGGTCTGTCGACCTGACAAGTCACGAAACCTATCACATGGCCGAGGGCAAGACCTGCGCGACAGTCAAAAGTCATATCCTGTGTCTGGAAACGGATACCGGCTTGAAAGGCTGGGGCGAGGTCTGCCCGATCCCGCATTACCTTCCCGCCTATGCCGATGGGGTTCCCGCAGCTGTGGCCGAGATGGGGTCGGAAATTCTTGGCATGTCTCCTTTCGGGGTCGATGCGCCCATGCGCAAGCTGGATGGGTTTCTGCAGGGGCATCTCTATGCCAAATCCATCGTGGATCTGGCGCTGTGGGACCTGTTTGGCAAGGCCTCGGGTCAGCCGGTCTATGCGCTGCTGGGCGGGCGGACACAGGCGGATATGCCGCTGTACCACTCGATTACCTGCATCGCGCCAGATGACATGGCGCGGATCGCCAAGACCGCTTACCAGACCGGCATTCGCCAGTTTCAGGTCAAGCTGGGCGTCGAAGGCGACTGGCAGGCTGACGCCGAGCGGCTGATCAAGGTGCGCGAGGCCGTGGGGTCGGGACCGCTGGTTTATGGCGACTGGAATTGCGGGGCATCGCGGCTGCAGGCGACGCGCACGGGCCGGGCGGTGGCGCATCTGGATGTGATGCTGGAACAGCCCTGCAAAACGCTAGAGGACTGCGCGGCGGTGCGCCAGGCCACCGGCCTGCCGATGAAGATCGACGAAAACGCTCATGATCTGGCCTCGCTGTTGCAGGCGCATGCGCTGGGCTGCATGGATGCCGTCGCTTTGAAAATCTCGAAATTCGGCGGGCTGTCGGCCATGCGCCGGGCGCGGGATCTGACCGTGCATCTGGGGGCCGAGATTTGCGCCGAATGCACCTGGGGGTCGGATATCGTGACGGCGGCAGCGCTGCATTTCGCGGCGTCGACACCGGCTGCGTCGCTGATGAATACCTGCGACCTGTCTTCCTATGTCTCCCCGCGCGTCTGCCCGGACGCACCAAACCGTGAAAATGGCCGGATTGCCCCGCCTGAGGGTCCGGGGTTAGGTGTTACACCGGACCCGGAGGTTCTTGGCTCCCCAATATTGGAGATCGTTTGAGATGCTGAAAATCAATACGCAATCCGAATGGATCGCCCGCGCGAACGAGGTTCTTCCCGCCGGCGGGTTTGGCAATTTCGATCCGGGTATCATCATCGCCCGCGGCGAAGGCAGCCGCGTCTGGGATGAGGATGGCAAGGAATATGTCGATTACCTGATCGGCTCGGGGCCGATGCTGCTGGGCCATGGCCACCCCGAGGTGATGGAGGCGGTGCTGGAGCAATTGCCCAAGGGTATGACCTTTTTTGCCAACAATGCAAAGGGTGTCGAGCTGGCCGAAGCGATTGTCGATGCGGTGCCGTGTTGCGAGCAGATCCGCTTTGTCGCCTCGGGCGGTGAGGCGGATATGTATGCGATCCGGCTGGCCCGCGCCTATACCGGTCGCGACAAGATCCTGAAATTCGAAGGCGGTTATCACGGTATGAGCGCCGAGGCGCAGATGAGCCTGGCACCCAGCCGCGAGGTCAACTTCCCACAGGCCGTGCCCGACAGCGCCGGTATCCCGCAGGGCGTGGCCGACCAGATGCTGATCGCGCCTTTCAATGATCTGGAGGCGGTGTCGAACCTGTTGAATGAACATGACGACATTGCGGCCATCATGGTCGAGCCGCTGCAGCGGATCATCCCGCCTGAACCGGGATATCTGCAGGGGCTGCGCGATCTGTGCGACAAGCACAGTGTTCTGCTGATCTTCGATGAGATCGTGACCGGGTTTCGTCTGGCCTATGGCGGTGCGCAGGAGAAATACGGTGTGACGCCCGATATCTGCACGCTGGGCAAGATCACCGGTGGCGGTTTTCCCCTGGCGGCTCTTGGTGCCAGCGCCGAGATCATGAAGCATTTCGACAAGGCGAAGGTGGGCGAAGAGGGCTGGCTCATGCAGTTGGGCACGCTGTCCGGCAATCCGATCGCGTCCGTGGCCGGTTTGAAAACCATGGAGGTTCTGCGCCGCGACGGTGTCTATGACAAGCTGCGCGCAACCGGAAAGGCGCTACAGACCATGCAGTCTGAAGCGCTGAGCGCCGCCGGTATCCCACACCGGATTTGCGGCGATGAGACACTGTTCGACATCTATTTCACCGCCAACACTTGCCGGGACTACCGCAGCGCGAAACATGATGATCCCCAGCGCAACGTCGTCTACAACGCCGCCTTGCGCGAGGCGGGTATCTTCAAGGCGCCGGGCAAGCTGTACCCGTCGCTGGCCGTGACCGAGGCTGATCTGGAACACACACGTGCGGCGGTGGCAAAGGCGGTTGCGGCCATCGTCTAAGGGTTTTGGCGTCCTGCGATCAGGTTTGCCCGGGCTTGCGCAATGGCCGGTGTTCTGCGCAAGTCGCATCTGAGTGGTGTCCCGGGATACCGCTCTTCAGGATCGAACCCAACAAGCTTGGTCCCCAGAAATGTCGCAGATCATATTCTGCACCCGCCGGACTGGGCCGAAGCCATGAAACAGGGGCTGAGACACCATGACATGCTGTTTGTCGGCGTGCACTGCCCGGTGCCTGAGCTGATCCGCAGAGAGGCAGCCCGCGGTGACCGTCCGCCCGGCAGCGCGGAACAGGACCAGCGGACAATTCACAAAGGCCGGCAATACGATCTGGAGGTCGACGCGATGGACGGGGTGGATGCCAACGTGGACGCGATCCTTGCGGCGTGGCGCAGCGGCACGCGCAAATCAGAATTCGCGATCTAGCGTTGGGGGGCTTGACGTTTAGCCGCGCGGCTGTGCCGCCGGGTAGACGCCCAGAATTTCAACGTTGGTCGTGAAGTGTTCCAGCTCGTCCATGGCCAATTGCACGTTGCGGTCCTCGGGGTGCCCAACGATGTCGGCGTAGAACTGGGTCGCGGTGAACGAGCCGTCGATCATATAGCTTTCCAGCTTGGTCATGTTGATGCCGTTTGTCGCAAAACCGCCCATCGCCTTGTAAAGGGCGGCCGGGATGTTGCGCACCTGAAACACGAAGCTGGTGATCATGCCGTGATCCCCGCGTGGCGTCAGGTCGGACTGCCGAGACATGACCAGAAACCGGGTGGTGTTGTTGTCGCGGTCCTCGATATGGCGGGCCAGCACGTTCAGGCCGTAGATTTCTGCCGCAAGCTCGCTGGCAAGGGCCGCCGAATGCAGCTCGGCCTGTTCTGAAACCTCGCGCGCGGCACGGGCGTTGTCGGGGCTGACGCGGCCGCGAATGCCATGTTCCTTCAGAAATTCCGCGCATTGCGGAAGCAGCACCAGATGCGAATGCGCCTCGGTGATGTCTTCAAGCTTTGCGCCCGGAACGCCCAAAAGGTTGATGTGGACGCGCACGAAGGCCTCATCGATGATGTGCAGCCCGCTGTGCGGCAGCAGCCGGTGAATGTCGGCCACCCGGCCATAGGTCGTGTTCTCGACCGGCAACATCGCCAGATCCGCGTCACCGGCGCGAACCGATTCGATCACATCCTCGAAAGTGCGGCAAGGCAGGGCCTCCATATCGGGGCGCGCGTTGCGGCAAGCTTCGTGGCTGTAGGCGCCGGGCTCACCCTGAAATGCGATGCGATTGGTCATTTGGTCGATTCCGTGCAACAAGTTCTTGATTTGGGCGTTTAGTCGCGGTGTCTATACCTTGCCTCTTGCAAGGGGAAGCCTTAGACACCCCGCAGACAGCTGAAATGGACTCGCGATCAATGTTCGACACGATGACAGTTACCAAGGCCGCCGCAGGCCTGTTCGGCACCTTCCTGGTGCTTCTTCTGGCCAAATGGGGGGCAGATGTTCTCTATAGTGTAGATGCCCATGGCGCCGAAGCCGCCTATGTCATCGAAACCGAAAGCTCGGGCGAAAGCGCCGACGGCGAAGAAGTGGTATTCGAGGACATGCTGGCAGCGGCCGATCCTGAAAAGGGTGCGAAGGTATTCCGCAAGTGCACCGCCTGCCACAAGCTGGAAGACGGCGCCAACGGCACTGGCCCATATCTGTACGCGATTGTGGATCGTCCGGTTGCGTCCGCCAAGGGCTTTACCGGCTATTCCGCATCCATGCAGGCCCATGGCGGCAACTGGACGCCAGAGGCGCTGGATGCCTTCCTGACAAGACCCAGCAGCTACATTTCCGGCACCTCGATGAGCTTTGCCGGCCTGAAGAAGCCGCAGGAACGTGCCGACCTGATTGCCTATCTGCAGACCATCGGCAACTGATCGGCCGATCGGATGAACCGAATTCAAAGCCGCTGCCCCGTGCAGCGGCTTTATTTTTTGTCTAAGGACAACTTCACAATCCGTTCACGCGTTCTAAACTTGCAACTTACAGTTCTGGCCTTTTAGCTGTCGGTCACAACAATGAAGACGGAAACGACCAAGAGGATGAGCACCATGAAATCCCTTCTGTCCAGTAATCTCAAATTGCACGCCCGGTCCTGGGCTGCCGTTGTGGGGGTTTCTGCCGCTCTGGTCGTGGGGGCCGCGAATCTGGCCGGGGCCGTTGAGGAGGGCGTGACGCGCAGCCACGGGTATTCCTATTTTGGCAATCTCGACTACCCGCCCGATTATCCGCATCTGAACTATGTCAATCCCGAAGCCCCCAAGGGGGGCGAGCTGTCGCTGGCGGGGTCTGGCACCTTCGACTCGCTTAATCCTTATTCGCGCAAGGGCCGCGCCGGGGCGCTGACGTCGATCCAGTATGATGCGCTGATCGACAGCGCGTCAGACAGTGTGGGGCAGTATTACGGTCTGCTTGCACACAGCATGGAGTATGATGAAGGGCGCAATTACGTGATTTTCCACATGCGACCGGAGGCGACGTTTTGGGATGGAACACCGGTGACAGCCGAGGATGTGGTCTACAGCCATCGCCTGTTCATCGAGCAGGGGTTGCCATCTTATGCGCAGGCCGTCGGTCGCATGGTGACAGGGGCCGAAGCGCTGGACGATTACACGGTGAAATTTTCCTTTAGCCCGGAAGTGACGCGCCGCGGGCTGATCGAAACGGTCGGGTCGACGCCGGTATTCTCGAAAGCCTGGTTCGAGGCTGACGAATCCCGCCGTCTGGACGAGCCCCGGCTTGAGGTTGCCGTGGGGTCCGGGCCTTACAAACTGGACAGTTACGACATCAACCGGCGCATCGTCTACAAACGCCGGGACGATTACTGGGGCAAGGATCTGCCGATCAACGTTGGCCGCAACAACTACGACACCATTCGTATCGAGTATTTCGCCGATCAGACTGCCGCGTTCGAGGGGTTCAAGGCTGGTGAATACACCATGCGGATCGAAAGTGACCCCAAGCTTTGGGCCTCGAGCTATGATTTTCCGAAGCTGACCCAAGGAACGGTCGTCCGCGATGAGATTGCGGATGGCAGCCCTCCGACGCCTTCCGGGTTTGTGTTCAATCTGGGTAAACCGCAATTCGAAGACAAAAAGGTGCGGCAGGCGCTGGCGCTGGCCTTTAACTTTGAATGGGCCAATGAATCGCTGATGTTCGGCTTGAACGCACCGCGCAATTCCTTTGTTCAGGACACCCATATTGAGGCCAAGGGGCCGCCGGAGGGGGCTGAACTGGCCTTTCTGGAAAACCTTGGCGATATCGTGCCGGATGAGGTTCTGAGCGAACCGGCCCTGGTAATGCACGAGTCCAGTTCGGCGCGCCTGAACGATCGGCGAAACATGCGGGCGGCCTCGAAGCTGCTGGATGAGGCTGGCTGGCCGGTTGGAGATGGCAATCTGCGCCGAAACGAACAGGGTCAGACGCTGAAGGTGAACATTCCTTATTCTTCCAGCATTCCGACCTCGACCGCGACGATGATCGAGACCTTTGTTCAGAACCTGCAGGCCATTGGTGTGGATGCAACGGCGGAAAAGGTGGATCCGTCGCAATACACGCTGCGCCGGCGCGAGCGGGACTATGACATGATCCATTCCACCCAGTACGGGGCATTCCTGTCCACGGGTGGCGGGCTCAGCCAGATGTACGGCTCGAAAGAGGCTGCGTTCAGCCTTTTCAATCCGGCCGGTCTGGCCAGCCCATTGGTGGATGCGGTGATCGAAGCCTCGTTCGATACCACGAATCAGGCAGAACAGGACGCGGCGTTGATGGCGCTTGACCGCGTGTTGCGGTATGAGTTTTTCGTGATCCCGGATGGATACGTTGCGGACTATTGGACGGCTTACTACGACATGTATGAATACCCGGAAAACCTGCCTCCGTTCAGCCTTGGTTATCTGGATTTGTGGTGGATCAATCCGGAAAAAGAGGCGGCTCTGAAAGCGAAAGGCGCGCTGCGATAACATGGGCGCGTATATTCTAAGACGCCTGTTGCTGGTCATTCCGACCCTTCTGGGCATCATGATTGTTAACTTCACGCTGGTGCAGTTCGTGCCGGGCGGGCCGGTTGAACAGATCATCGCCCAGATCGAAGGGCAGGGCGATGTGTTTGCCGGATTTGCAGGCGGTGGCGATTCCGGGGCGGCCTCGGAACCTGCCGGGGGCGCCTTTGACGACAAATATGTCGGCGCGCGGGGGCTGCCGCCTGAATTCATTGCCGAACTGGAGAAAGAGTTCGGCTTCGACAAGCCTCCGCTCCAGCGCTTTCTGAGCATGATGGGCAACTACCTGACGCTGGATTTCGGCGAGAGCTATTTCCGGTCCATCAGCGTCATCGATCTGGTGCTGGAAAAGATGCCGGTTTCGATCTCGCTGGGTCTTTGGTCGACCCTGATCGCCTATCTGGTGTCGATCCCGCTGGGCATCCGCAAAGCCATCAAGGACGGATCGACCTTTGATACCTGGACCAGCGGAACCATCATTGTGGCCTACGCCATTCCCGGTTTCCTGTTCGCCATCCTGCTGCTGGTGCTGTTTGCGGGCGGATCCTACTGGCAGATTTTCCCGCTGCGGGGGCTGACATCGGACAATTGGGACAGCCTCAGCCTGATTGGCAAGATTGCGGACTATTTCTGGCACATTGCCCTGCCGATCATTGCGCTGACGATTTCGGCGTTTGCAACGCTGACGCTGCTGACCAAGAACTCGTTCCTGGATGAAATCAAGAAGCAATATGTGATGACCGCCCGCGCCAAGGGCCTGAGCGAGCGCAAGGTTCTGTACGGTCATGTGTTCCGCAATGCGATGCTTATCGTGATTGCGGGCTTTCCGGCGGTGTTCATCGGGGTGTTCTTTGGCGGCTCGATCATCATTGAGACCATATTCTCGCTGGACGGGCTGGGACGGTTGGGGTTCGAGGCCGCGGTGGCGCGTGATTACCCGGTAATATTCGGCACGCTGTTCATCTTTGGTCTGATGGGGCTGGTGGTCGGCATCATCAGCGATCTGATGTACGTGGTGGTCGACCCGCGCATCGATTTCGAAAAGCGGGAGGGGTAAATGGCGCTGTCCCCACTCAACCAGCGCCGCTGGCGCAACTTCCGGCGCAATGGTCGCGCGTTCTGGTCGCTGATCATCTTCTCGGTTCTGTTCGGCCTGTCGCTGTTCGCCGAGTTCATCGCCAACGACAAACCGATTCTGGTGAAATACCGGGGCGAGTTCTTCACGCCGGTGTTCAATTTCTACGCCGAAACCGAATTTGGCGGGGATTTCCAGACCGAAGCCATTTATCGCGACCCCGAGGTGAGATGCCTGATCGACAGCGGTGGTCTTGATCAGTGTTTTGACGATCCCGAGCGGATCATCGAAGAAATCGATGCCGGCACTTTTCAGGCGGACGGGTTCGAGCGGGGCTGGGCGATCTGGCCGCCAATTCCGTACTCCTACAATACCAGTGTCGACCGGCCGGGTGCGGCACCGCTGCCGCCGAACGGGCAGAATCTGCTGGGCACCGACGACACCAAACGTGATGTTCTGGCGCGCGTAATCTACGGGTTCCGGCTGTCTATCCTGTTCACGCTGGTCGTCACCGGCGCGGCCAGCCTGATCGGGGTGTTTGCAGGGGCCATCCAGGGCTATTTCGGCGGCTGGCTGGATCTGATCTTTCAGCGGATCATCGAAATCTGGTCCGCGACACCGTCGCTCTATGTCATCATAATCATGTTTGCGGTTCTCGGGCGAAGTTTCTGGTTGCTGGTCATCCTGATGATCCTGTTCAGCTGGACCGGGCTGGTCGGGGTTGTGCGGGCGGAATTCCTGCGTGCGCGCAACCTTGAATATGTCCGCGCGGCCAAGGCGCTCGGCGTCGGCAACATGACGATCATGTTCCGGCACATGTTGCCCAACGCGATGGTGGCCATGCTGACCTTCATGCCATTTATCGTGACCGGCACCATCGCGGGGCTGGCCAGCCTTGATTTTCTGGGTTTCGGCCTGCCGTCCTCGGCCCCGTCACTGGGCGAACTGACCTTGCAGGCAAAACAGAACCTGCAGGCGCCGTGGCTGGCCTTCACCGCGTTCTTCACCTTTGCCATCATGCTGTCGCTGCTGGTTTTCATCTTTGAAGGCGTGCGGGATGCGTTTGACCCCAGAAAGACGTTTTCATGAGCTTGTTGGATGTGAATAACCTCAGGGTCTCGTTCCGGCAGGACGGGCAGGTTTCCGCGGCGGTCAGGGGTGTGTCCTTCACCGTCGACCGGGGCGAAACGGTCGCGCTGGTTGGGGAATCGGGGTCGGGCAAGTCTGTAACGGCGCTGAGCACGGTTTCACTTTTGGGTGACAGCGCGATTGTCGAAGGTTCGGTCACGTATGAAGGTCAGGAAATGATCGGCGCGTCCGAGGACAGGCTGATGGATGTGCGCGGCAACGATATCAGTTTCATCTTTCAGGAGCCGATGACCTCGCTCAACCCGCTGCACACGATCCAGAAGCAGATGGCCGAGTCGCTGGCCCTGCATCAGGGTGTAACCGGCGACGAAGCGCGCGAACGGATTGTGGAACTGCTGATCAAGGTTGGCATCCGCGACCCGAGGGATCGGCTGGACAGTTATCCGCACCAGTTGTCCGGCGGACAGCGCCAGCGGGTGATGATCGCGATGGCGCTGGCCAACAAGCCGGACATCCTGATTGCGGATGAGCCGACAACCGCGCTGGATGTCACAATTCAGGCGCAGATCCTGGAGTTGCTGGCTGACCTGCAGAAGTCCGAAAACATGGGGATGCTGTTCATCACCCACGATCTGGGTATCGTGCGGCGGATCGCCGACCGGGTGTGCGTGATGAAGGACGGCGAGATTGTCGAAACCGGCGTGACCGCCGAAATCTTCGACAACCCGCAGCACCCCTACACGCGCAAGCTGCTGGCGGCGGAACCGTCGGGCGAACCCGATCCGGTGGCCGCCGATGCCGAGGAAGTGGCGCGGACGAACCACCTGAAAGTGTGGTTTCCGATTCAGCGCGGGTTCTTCAAGCGGACGGTGGGCCATGTGAAGGCCGTCAACGATGCGACGCTGTCGGTGCGCGCGGGTGAGACGCTGGGGATCGTGGGCGAAAGCGGGTCGGGCAAGACCACGCTGGCACTGGCGATCATGCGGCTGATTGCCTCTGAAGGCGGGATTACATTCCGCGATCAGGACGTGCGCCGCTGGTCCACGCGTGAATTGCGCCGTCTGCGCAAGGATATGCAGATCGTGTTTCAGGACCCGTTCGGCAGCCTCAGCCCCCGCATGACCTGCCAGCAGATCATTGCCGAGGGCTTGGCGATCCACAACGTTGACCCGCACCGCGCGCCGCGCGAACTGGTGGCCGAAGTGATGACCGAAGTCGGTCTGGACCCGGCGGCGATGGACCGGTATCCGCACGAGTTTTCCGGCGGTCAGCGTCAGCGCATCGCCATCGCGCGGGCCATGGTGCTGCGGCCCAAACTGCTGGTGCTGGATGAGCCGACCAGCGCGCTGGACATGACGGTGCAGGTGCAGATCGTCGATCTGCTGCGCGATCTGCAAAAGAAATACGGGCTGGCCTATCTGTTCATCAGTCACGACCTGAAGGTGGTGCGCGCCATGTCGCACAACGTTATCGTTATGCGAAATGGCGACGTGGTCGAGATGGGCCGGGCCGAGGACCTGTTCGAGAATGCCCAGACCGATTACACCCGAGAACTGATCGCGGCGGCGGGCTGAGAGCAGCCCGCAAAGGTGCGTCAGGCGTTGGCCGTTTCACGCGATGCCGATTTCGGCACCGGTCCGCGCAGTTCCTGATAGTGATCGAAGCTGAGTTTGACCCAGCCGGTACCGCGCGTGGCACTGGCAAGGGTGCGGTGCAGCTCATCCTCGGCCACGGCGGGAAGCTGGGCGTTGAAGATCTCCCAGCCCGAGGCATTTGGGTTGCCTTCGAAACCCAGAACCTGCCCCTGGAGCGAGCTGATCGTCGGCACCAGGTCGCCCACAAAATCCGACGGCAGGTGGATCTCGGCGTTCAGGATCGGTTGCAGGACAACGGGTTTGCCCTGCGGCAGTGCCTCGCGCACGGCATTCTTGCCCGCAGTGCGGAAGGCATAGTCCGAACTGTCCACGTTGTGGTGCTTGCCATCGCTCAGCGTGACTTTGACATCGACAACGGGAAAGCCTTCGGGGCCTTCAACCAGCGCGTCTTTCGCGCCGTGTTCAACCGACGGAATGTAGTTCTTTGGGACCGCGCCGCCTTTGACAACCTCTTCGAACTGAAAGCCCGATCCGCGCGGCATGGGCGCGACCGTGATCACGACGTCAGCGAACTGACCGGCACCGCCCGATTGCTTGCGGTGTCTGTGACGATGTTCAACCGGTGTCCGGATGGTTTCGCGATAGGCAGTTTCGACCTGATCCGCCTCGATTTCGATCCCGAAGTCTTCTGCCAGCTTGGCGGTGACGCGCCGCATATGCTGAGGGCCCTGCGAGCCTAGAATCGCGTGACCGCTCAGTTCGTCCTGTTCGAGGGTCAGGCCGGGGTCGATTTCGACCAGGCGGCTCAGCGCGTTGGACAGGCGTACGTCGTCCCGTTCATGCGCCGGTGAGACGATCTGCCGATGCGCCGCGGGACGCGAGGTGGCCCAGTCCGGCAGAGGCGTGGCGGAGGAACTGTCGTAAATGTTGCCCGGATTGAGGTGATCGGACTTGACGGCGAGACCGATCTGACCGGCCTCAAGCGCGCCGATCTGGGTCTTGGCGTCCAGCGTGGTCAGGTTGCCGACGGTTTCGCCGCCCAACGCCTCATGCGCGGTGACGCCTTCGCCAAGGCCGCGCAGCACGATGATCTTGCCAATGTGTTTTTTCACGTCGGCGAACCCGGCAATGGCGCGGGCATTGTCTGCGGCCTCATCCCGCCCGGCGGCGATGTCGAACTCGGGCGCTTCGTGGCGCAGGGCTTTCATCAGGCGGGTCAGGCCGTTGCCGTGGCTGGCGGCGCCCAGGCAAGCGGGGATCAGCTGGTGGTTCTGCAGAACCTGTGCGGCCAGTTCAAAAACCTCTTCGTTGGGGGGCTGCTTGTCCTCAATCAGCTGTTCCAGCAGCTTGTCGTCGAAGTCGGACAGGGTTTCTAGCAATTCCGTGCGCGCTTCCTGTTCGCGGTCCTCGACCGATTGAGGCAGTTCGATCAGGGCCGAGGGCTGGCCTTCCTGATATTTCCACGCCCGCTCGGATATCAGATCAACCGCGCCGATGATGGCCTCGCCGTCGCGAATGGGCACCTGCCGTAGCGCGATATGATGGGTGCAATAGGTTTGCAGGGCCGCGATGATATCGCGGATGCGGCCGTTGGGGTTGTCCATCCGGTTGATGAACAGGAAGCAGGGAATCCCTGCTTCTTCGACCAGTCTGAGATAGGGGGCGCACAGCACCGCGGCGTCCGGGTCAGGCGGAACCACCACAACCGCCGCGTCCGAGATTGCCATGGCAGGACCGACATAGGCCAGGGAATCCCCGCCGCCATCCACGTCGATGGCGCACCACGGCTCGTCCAAATAAGAAAAACCGTGCAGATGCACGGTTCCGGATACGTCGAATGTCGTTGGCCGACCATCAAGGCGGCTGATGGCCTCGACCAGGGTGGATTTGCCCGATTGACTGGGGCCGAGGACGGTGAAAACGCGCATGAGTGCTGTCCCTCTTTCAGGTTTAAGAACGACTGCGCGATATCGGCTGCCTTGCGCTGACGCGCAGGGGTCAATTGCCTGAAAACGGATCTGCCTCGGGGTTGGGGCGGCTTGCCGCCCGCGTTCTTAAGTTTGCGGAATACCCCCTGTCTGCGTCAACCCCCCCTCTGTCCGAAGTCAATCAGATGGCCGAACTGTGGCCTGCCTTGCTGAGGTCATAGGCGTCAAAGCTGCGGGCGATCATCCGGGTCAGGGCACGGGCCTCGGGCGGGATGAAAAGACCGTCCCCGGTCACCTGCAGCAACCCGTCGAACGCATCGTTGGCCGTGTTGAACATGCCCTGCAGTTCCCCGACCGAGATGTCGTGGTCACGCAGGATTTCAGCCGAATCGATCCGGAAATCACACATCAGCGCCTCGATCAGGCGGGCGCGCAGGATGTCCTGCCCCTTGAACAGGTGCCCGCGCGAGGTCGAGAACTGGCCGTTCCGGATGGCCTTGGTATGCGCTGACGTCGCTGGCGCGTTCTGGGCGTACCCTTGCGGAAACTTTGAGATCGAGCTGGCACCAACGCCGATCAGAACCTCGGCCTGATCGTCGGTATAGCCTTGAAAGTTCCGTTTGAGCTTTCCGGTCTGCAGTGCACGGGTCAGCCCGTCATCCTGCGTCGCGAAATGGTCGATACCAATCTCGGCGTAATCGTCCCACATGAACAGCCGGCGCGCGGTATCGAACAGGTCAAGCCGCTGTTCCGGCGTCGGCAGCGCGTCCGAGGGGATAAGCTGCTGGCGTTTGGCCATCCAAGGCACATGGGCATAGCCATAGAGCGCCACGCGGTCCGGGCTGAGCGACAGCAGCTTTTGTACGCTTTCGGTCATCCGGGTCTTGGTCTGATGCGGCAGCCCATACAGGATATCGGCGTTCAGGCTGGTGATGCCGCGTGCGCGGATCATGTCGATTGCCTTGCGCGTGGTGTCATAGCTTTGGATGCGGCCGATGGTTTTCTGGATTTCGTCGTCGAAATCCTGCACCCCGATCGAGGCGCGATTCATGCCGGCCTCGGCCAGGGCGTCCAGCCGTGCTTCGTCGATTTCGTTCGGGTCGATCTCGACCGAGTACTCGGCGTCCGGGCCCAGCGGCACGATGTCCAGAATCCGCGCTGCCAGATCGCGCATCAAATCGGCGTTCAGCAGGGTTGGCGTGCCGCCGCCCCAGTGCAGCCGCGACAGGGTGACGCCCTCGGGCAGGCGCGCGGCCAGCAGATCAAGCTCGGCCTTCAGAACGTCAACATAAGCGATGACGGGGTTGTCGGTCTGTGTTCCCTGGGTTCGGCAGGCGCAGAACCAGCACAGTCTGCGGCAAAAGGGGACATGGATGTAAAGGGACACGGCGCTTCCGGGCTGAATGCCCGAAATCCAGTCGCCAAACATGCCTGATCCCACATCGTTGCTGAAGTGGGGCGCTGTCGGGTAGCTTGTGTAACGCGGAACTTTAGCGTCAAATAGTCCAAGCTGTGCTAATTGTGGTTTCACTATCATGGCGATACCGTTAAGGGACGGCCTTCAACAAGACCTTGACTGAGATCAAGTGGAAACGCGAATGAACCTGAATTCCCAATTTGACCACTCGAATTGTGCGGACTGCCCGATCCGGCACCGTGCCGTGTGTGCCCATTGCGAACCCGACGAGCTTGTGGAACTGGAAGAGATCAAGTTCTACCGCAGTTTCGAGGCCGGGCAGACAATCATCTGGTCCGGCGATCAGATGAATTTTGTCGGCTCCGTGGTTTCGGGCATCGCCTCGCTGACGCAGACGATGGAAGATGGCCGGACCCAGATGGTGGGCCTGTTGCTGCCCAGCGACTTTGTGGGCCGTCCGGGACGCGAAACTGCGCCCTATGACGTTCAGGCCACAACTGATCTGGTGATGTGCTGTTTCCGCAAGAAACCGTTCGAAGAATTGATGAGCACAACCCCGCATATCGCGCACCGGCTGCTGCAGATGACGCTGGATGAGCTGGACGCGGCCCGCGAGTGGATGCTTGTCCTTGGGCGCAAAACCGCGCGCGAGAAGATTGCCAGCCTGTTGTCGATCATCGCGCGGCGCGATGCTTCGGTGGCCCAGAAAAGCAACTCCGGTCCAATGGTGTTTGATCTGCCGCTCACGCGTGAGGCGATGGCGGACTATCTGGGGCTTACACTGGAAACGGTCAGCCGTCAGATGTCGGCGCTGAAAAAAGACGGCGTCATTACACTGGACGGAAAACGCCACGTGACCATTCCGGACATGGCGCGCCTCATGGATGAGGCCGGCGATGATGCGGACGGCGGTTTTCTGGTCTGACACCCGATACGCAAAAGGAGATTCGGATGGAGTTCACCAGCCTGCTTGCAATGCTGTTCATCGGCGCAATCGCCGGATGGCTTTCAGGCAAGATCATGGAAGGCCGGGGTTTTGGCCTGTTCGGCAATATCATCATCGGGATCGTCGGCGCGTTTCTTGCGGGCGCGATTTTCCCGGCCTTGGGCTTTTCGGTTGGCGGTGGGCTATTCTCGTCGATCTTTTTCGCAACCATCGGTGCGGTGATCCTGCTGTTCGTGATCGGCCTGATCCGGCGCAACTAGTTTAGAATACTGCCCCAATGAAAGGGGCAGTATCTGCAAGCCGCACGTCCCTTCGGATCAATGGGCCAAAAAGACCGGCACAACGGATTGTTCCAGCATGTTGCGGGTGGCACCGCCCAAAATGGCCTCGCGGAACCGCGAATGGCCATAAGCGCCCATGACGATCAGGTCAGCCTCGGTATCGCCAGCATGGCGGTTGAGGATGTCCGAGACGCGGGTCATGGTTTTGCTCAGCACGTCAATTTCGCATTTCACCCCGTGCCGGGCCAGCATTTGTGACAACAATCCGCCCGGGTCCGAGCGGTCTGGTCCGTGGCGCGGCGGATCGATGACGACGATGCGCACCAGGTCCGCCTGTTTCAGGAAGGGCAGGGCGCGGCGGATGGCCCGCATGGCCTCGACGCTTTCATTCCATCCGATCAGAACGGTTTTGGGTTTCTCGAACGGCGTCACATCATCGGGCACAACCAGAACCGGTGCGTGGCCTTCGAACATGGCGGCTTCTATGATGGGCTCGGCCTCGGCCGCGCGATCTTCGCCATAAGGCTGCGGCAGCACAACCAGATCGGAAAACCGTGCGCGATGGGCCACGTGGCGGCCGATATCGGCAATCTGGGCCACGCCGTTTTCCGCGGACCAGCGGATCCCGGTTTTGCCCAGGTAGTTCTTTGCATACTCCAGAACAGCGTCGGAATCGGCATTGGCGCGGCTGAGCGTCTCCTGAAGGATCAAGGCGTTTGCGCCAGCGTAATAGTAGCCGGTCTGGCTACGATCAACGCCGAGACACAGCGCTTCGACATGCGCGTCCTGCGCGTTTGCCAGAGCTACAAGCTGGGCCAGTGCCGCGTTCGCCTGCTTTGTCTCTGTCATGACTGTTAGAAGGGATTTGTAAGCCATTTTGACCTCACTCGATGTGCGCGGGGGGCAAGCTGCGACCAGTTAACCCACTCAATTGTTTATCACTGCCACGGAAAACAGGCTATTGTCTTGACACAGATCAAAGCAGCTATGGCCCTTGTCAGACAGAACAGCGGCCAGTCAAATGGGTTTCGTGCGGCGTCAAGAATCGCACGGGGCATGCAAAGGGACGCAATATGTCAAATTACATCAAGCTGATCGTGCTTGGTCTGATCGTGATTTTTGCCGCGATCGGGTCCAACTATGCACGGGATTTGGCGTATCAGGTGCACGCGATTCTGGTGATGCTGATCGCCGTTGGATTGTTCATCTGGACGCTTCGAAACACAGATGAGCCAGATATTCTCGTAGACCGCTCGGCCGAGTACATGGATGACGTGATCCGCTATGGCGTGATCGCAACTGCCTTCTGGGGCGTGGTCGGGTTTATTGCAGGAACTTTCATTGCGTTTCAGTTGGCCTTTCCGGCACTGAATTTCGAATGGGCCCAAGGATATCTGAACTTCGGCCGTTTGCGTCCGCTGCACACATCGGCGGTGATTTTTGCCTTTGGTGGCAACGCCTTGATCGCAACCTCGTTCTATGTTGTGCAGCGCACCAGCGCCGCGCGCCTGTGGGGTGGCAATCTGGCGTGGTTCGTCTTCTGGGGCTATCAGCTGTTCATCGTGCTGGCGGCAACCGGCTATGTCCTTGGCGGTACGCAATCCAAGGAATACGCCGAACCCGAGTGGTATGTTGACCTGTGGCTGACAATTGTCTGGGTCGCCTATCTGGCCGTTTATCTGGGCACGATCATCAAGCGGAAAGAGCCCCATATCTACGTGGCCAACTGGTTCTATCTGGCGTTCATCGTCACTGTCGCAATGCTGCACCTGGTGAACAACATGACCATCCCTGTCAGCATCTGGGGTTCGAAATCGGTCATCGTCTGGTCGGGTGTTCAGGACGCCATGATCCAGTGGTGGTATGGCCACAACGCCGTGGGCTTCTTCCTGACTGCGGGCTTCCTGGGCATGATGTACTACTTCATCCCGAAACAGGCCGAGCGCCCCGTGTTCTCGTACAAGCTGTCGATCATCCACTTCTGGGCGCTGATCTTCCTGTATATCTGGGCCGGTCCGCACCACCTGCACTATACGGCGCTGCCTGACTGGGCGTCGACGCTGGGTATGGTGTTCTCGGTGATCCTGTGGATGCCGTCCTGGGGTGGCATGATCAACGGTCTGATGACCCTGTCGGGTGCATGGGACAAGTTGCGTACAGACCCGGTGATCCGCATGATGGTGATCTCGGTCGGTTTCTACGGCATGTCCACCTTTGAAGGCCCGATGATGTCGATCCGCGCCGTGAACAGCCTGTCTCACTATACCGACTGGACCATTGGTCACGTGCACTCGGGTGCGCTGGGTTGGAACGGCATGATCACCTTTGGTGCGCTGTACTTCCTGGTGCCTGTTCTGTGGAAGCGGGAACGCCTGTACTCGCTGCAGATGGTCAGCTGGCACTTCTGGCTCGCGACTATCGGCATCGTGCTCTACGCCGCGTCGATGTGGGTGACCGGTATCATGGAAGGCCTGATGTGGCGTGAAGTGGATGCCAACGGCTTCCTAGTGAACTCGTTCGCCGACACCGTGGCCGCCAAGTTCCCGATGTATGTGGTTCGTGCTCTGGGTGGCGTTCTGTTCGTCGCTGGCGCTGTGATCATGTGCTACAACCTGTGGATGACTGTGCGGAAAGCGCCGGCCAAAGAGGCCAGCCTGACCGTCTCGGTCCCGGCTGAATAAGGAGGGCCGGAGCTATGGCAATTCTCGACAAACACAAGATCCTCGAGACCAACGCGACCCTCCTGCTGATCTTCAGCTTTCTGGTCGTGACCATCGGCGGCATCGTGCAGATCGCGCCCCTGTTCTACCTTGAGAACACCATCGAGAAGGTGGAGGGCATGCGTCCTTACACCCCTCTCGAGATGGCGGGGCGTGAGATCTACATCCGCGAAGGCTGCTATACCTGCCACAGCCAGATGATCCGTCCGATGCGGGACGAGGTCGAACGCTATGGCCACTACTCGCTGGCGGCTGAATCGATGTATGACCATCCCTTCCAGTGGGGGTCGAAGCGCACCGGGCCCGATCTGGCCCGTGTCGGCGGCCGGTATTCGGATCAGTGGCAGGTGGACCACCTGCGTGATCCGCAGTCGGTGGTGCCGGAATCGGTGATGCCGAAATACGGCTTCCTCGAGCATCGCAAGATCGATGGCAAATACATTGGCGACATCATGAAAGCGAACGCGATGGTCGGCACGCCCTACACCGACGAGATGTTGGAAAACGCCGTGGCGGACTTCCGCGCTCAGGCCGATCCGGACAGCGACTATGACGGGCTGCTGGAACGCTATGGCGACAAGGTCAACGTGCGGAACTTCGACGGTCAGCCCGAACTGACCGAAGCCGATGCGCTGGTCGCCTATCTGCAGATGCTGGGAACGCTGGTCGATTTCTCGACCTTCACCCCGGACGCAAGCCGCTAAGGGAGGATCGTGATGGAAGAGTACACCCTTCTCAGGCAGTTCGCGGACAGCTGGATGCTGCTTGTGCTGTTTGTCTTCTTTGTGGGCATCATCATCTGGGTTTTCCGCCCCGGTGCCAGCAAGGAATACAATGACACCGCCAACATCCCCTTCCGGCATCAAGACAAACCCGCCACATCCAAGGAGGCGCGGCAATGAGCAAGACACCTGAAAAACAGCCGGGTGATCCGAACACCACCGGCCACAGCTGGGACGGGATTGAGGAATTCGACAATCCGATGCCGCGCTGGTGGCTGTGGACCTTCTACGCCACCATCGTCTGGGGTGTGATCTACACGATCATGTATCCGGCATGGCCTCTGGTACAGTCGGCAACCGCCGGTGTCATGGGCTGGTCTTCTCGGGCGCTGGTTCAGCAGGAGATGGTTGCGTTCGAAGAAGCCAATGCGCCCTGGAACGCGAAGCTGGTGGAAACGCCGCTGGAAGACATCGCCAAGGATGCCGAGTTGCAGCAATACGCCGTCAATTCGGGTGGCGCTGTGTTCCGCACGTGGTGCGCGCAGTGCCACGGCTCGGGTGCGCAGGGTGCGCCGGGTTTCCCGAACCTGTTGGATGACGCCTGGTTGTGGGGCGGTTCGCTCGAGGATATCGAGTACACTGTGGCCTATGGCATTCGAAACGAAGAAAGCGACGATGCGCGCTATTCCGAAATGCCTGCCTTTGGTGAAATCCTCGAAGCGGAAGAGATCACGCAGGTGGTTCAGTATGTCATGTCCCTGACCAACGCCCAGACCGACGATGCTTCGGCACAGGCTGGCAAGGTCGTGTTCGAGGACAACTGCGCGTCCTGCCATGGCGAGGACGGGACCGGCGACGTCACGCAAGGTGCACCGAACCTGACCGACGCGATCTGGCTGTTCGGCGGCTCGGAAGAGGCGCTGACCGAGACGGTTACGTACAGCCGCTTCGGGGTCATGCCCGCGTGGGAAAACCGCCTGACCGAGGCACAGATCCGCGCCGTTTCGGCTTACGTCCACCAGCTGGGTGGCGGTCAATAAAGATAAGTGAACACCTTCGGGCGGTTCGCCGCCCGAAGGCTTAGGCACCGGCTGTTCCATCTGTTCGCGCGTTTCCTGAACAGCCGGTGCCGACTTTCCCGAGAATAGAACCAGGACTTGCCCGGGTCCAGTTTCCGGTGTGGCCATCTTCGTCGGATGTCACCGATTAACCTGCCGGTTTTCCGGTTTGCGGCCTATCCTTTCTTCGCTGAAACCGACCGAAAATGTGCTAGGTGTGACAAAAGGTGTCTGCCCGATGCGCATTTGACACATGTCAAAGTTGGTCAGCGCATGATCTGGGAAAAGACGCCTGATCAAAGCCAGACGTGGAGCCAGCCCGTGAGCGATTCCGACCCTGCCCCCAGCCTTTATGCAGCACGTGAGCCGATTTTCCCGCGGCGCGTGTCGGGTCCATTCCGTAACCTGAAATGGATCATCATGGCTGTGACCCTGGGGATTTATTACATCACCCCATGGTTCAGATGGGACCGGGGTCCCAGCCTGCCGGATCAGGCCGTGTTGCTGGATCTTGCGAACCGGCGATTCTATTTCTTCTGGATCGAAATCTGGCCGCACGAGTTCTATTTTGTCGCCGGCTTGCTGATCATGGCGGGGCTTGGACTGTTCCTGTTCACCTCGGCCCTGGGCCGGGTCTGGTGCGGATATGCCTGCCCGCAGACGGTGTGGACCGACCTGTTCATTCTGGTCGAGCGCTGGATCGAGGGCGACCGGAACGCACGTTTGCGGCTGCATCGGCAGAAGAAACTGGATTTCCGCAAGGCCCGCCTGCGGGCGACGAAATGGGGGGCGTGGTTTCTGATCGGACTGGCCACCGGCGGGGCCTGGATCTTTTACTTCGCGGATGCACCGACACTGGCGCGGGATCTGGTGACGGGCAACGCGCATCCGATCGCCTACACAACCATGTTGATCCTGACAGGTACGACTTTTCTGTTCGGCGGGTTTGCCCGTGAACAGATCTGCATTTACGCCTGCCCCTGGCCCCGTATTCAGGCGGCAATGATGGATGAAGACACGCTGGTCGTCGGCTACCGCGAATGGCGGGGCGAGCCGCGCGGCAAGGGCAAGCGGACCGCTGACACGGAATTGGGCGATTGTATCGACTGCATGGCTTGCGTGAATGTCTGCCCGGTTGGCATCGACATCCGCGACGGTCAGCAATTGGAGTGCATCACCTGCGCGCTCTGCATTGATGCCTGTGATGACATGATGGCCAAAATCGGCAAGCCGCGCGGCCTGATCGATTATATGGCGCTGAGCGACGAGGCGCATGAACGCTCGGGGCAGCCGGCCAAGAATGTTTGGAAGCACATTCTGCGCCCGCGCACGATCATGTACACCGCGCTGTGGGCGCTGGTTGGGTTAGGCCTGTTGTTTGCCCTGTTCATCCGTTCCGACATCGACCTGACCGTGGCGCCGGTACGCAATCCGACCTTTGTCACCCTGTCAGACGGCACGATCCGCAATACCTACGACGTGCGTCTGCGCAACAAACATGGCGAGGATCGGTTGTTTAAACTGTCCCTGACCGGAGACCCGGCCATGCGGCTGGAGATTGAAGGAACGATCATAGACACTGTGAATGTCAGCGCGGATACGGCACAATTGAGCCGCGTTTACATAACCGCCCTGAAGGACACCGACCCAGCCAACACCGACGCGACGCCGGTTCGTATCTGGGTCGAGGATCTGATCAGCGGTGAACGCGCGTACAAGGACACCACGTTCAACGGACGAGGGAACTGAGAATGGCAGAACGACAGTTTACCGGAAAGCACGCGCTGGCCGTGTTTGTCGCCGCCTTCGGCGTGATCATCGGTGTTAATCTTGTACTGGCCTACAGTGCGGTCAAAACCTTTCCCGGGCTCGAGGTCAAAAACTCGTATGTCGCCAGCCAGGAGTTCAACGAGCGTCTGCAGGAACAGCAGGCGCTGGGTTGGGACGTGCGGGCCGAGACCAAGGGCGGCTTGCTGATCCTGCACATCAACGACGCGCAAGGCGAGCCGGTCAGGGTCGATCAATTGCAGGCCGTTGTGGGGCGGGCGACCCATGTGCGCGAGGATTTCACCCCCGACTTTGTGTTTGACGGAACCGCATATTCCACCCCGGCGACCCTTGGAGAGGGCAACTGGAACATCCGGCTTGTCGCCAAGGATGGCGAAGGGGCGACCTTCTCGCAGCGTATTCCGCTTTACGTCAAAGGCTAGGCTGATGACGGCGCAACCCTCACCCGGAACCATGGCCTGTCCCGGCTGCGTCGCGGCCCCGGCCGAGCCTGCGCGTACGGTTCCCGAGGATGTCCAGATCGCCCTGTCCCTGCCTGGCATTCACTGTTCGGCCTGCATCTCGACGATCGAGCGGGAACTGAACGCGCTTCCGGGCGTCGAGGATGCGCGGGTCAACCTGACCCTGAAACGGGCGATGATTAAGGCCGCGCCTGAGATCCGCGCCGCCGATCTGATCCCGGTGCTGAAACAGGCGGGGTTTGAGGCGCATGAACTGGATACCGGTGCGCTGTCGGCCACGCAGACGGACAAGGCGGGCCGGGATTTGCTGATGCGGCTGGCGGTGGCCGGGTTTGCGTCGATGAACGTGATGCTGCTGTCGGTGTCGGTCTGGTCCGGGGCCACGGACGCGACGCGCGACATGTTCCACTGGATTTCGGCGGCCATTGCGTTGCCTGCCATCGCCTTTTCAGCGCAGCCGTTCTTCGCCAATGCCTGGAGCGCCCTGCGCGTGCGCCGTCTGAACATGGATGTGCCGATCGTGCTGGCCATCCTGCTGGCGTTGATCACCTCGCTTTGGGAAACTGCGCTGAGCGGCAAACATGCCTATTTCGACGCTGCGCTGACGCTGACATTCTTCCTGCTGGCCGGACGGTATCTGGATTATCGCACGCGCGCCGCTGCCCGGTCCGCGGCCGAGGAACTGACGGCGCTTGAAGTGCCGCGCGCCATCCGGCTGGTCGACGGCACGGAAGAGGAGGTGGCCGTCGCGACGCTGGCCGTCGGTGACCTGATCCTCGTTCGGCCCGGTGGCCGTATGCCCGTGGACGGAGAGATCGTTTCGGGCCGGTCGGAACTTGACCGCTCGTTGCTGACCGGGGAAACCCTGCCGGTTTTTGCCGAAGCTGGGCTGACAGTCAGCGCGGGCGAGGTCAATCTGACCGGTCCGCTGACGATCCGGGCGACAGCGGTGGGCGAGGACACCTCGCTGCACCGGATGGCCGATCTGGTGGCCATCGCTGAATCGGGCCGGTCGCGGTATACCTCGCTGGCTGACAAGGCGGCCAAGCTGTATGCGCCCGGGGTGCACGTCCTATCGGCGCTCAGTTTTATGGGCTGGTACATCTATTCCGGCGATATCCGCACGGCGCTGAACATTGCGGCGGCGGTTCTGATCATCACCTGCCCCTGTGCGCTGGGGCTGGCGGTGCCTGCGGTGACGACGGCGGCATCGGGGCGGCTGTTCCGTAAGGGTATGTTGATCAAACACGCTACAGCGCTGGAGCGTCTGGCCGAGGTGGATACTGTTGTCTTCGACAAGACCGGCACGCTGACATCGGGTGCGCCTGAACTGACCAATCTGGCGGATCATACCCGTTCCGATCTGGAAGTTGCGCTGGCGCTGGCCGAGGCGTCGGCGCATCCGCTTTCCGTCGCGCTGGCCAAAGCGGCGCGTGACGCGGGTATCAGGCCGGCCTGCCTTGACGCTGTGGTCGAAGTGCCAGGTTTTGGCACCGAAGGCGAACATAAAGGACAGCGCGTTCGGCTGGGCCGGGCGAATTGGGTCGGAGCCGAACCCGGCACCCAGACGTCAGCATGGCTTGCGGTCGGGAGCTGTAAACCCGTGCCGTTCGTGTTCGCGGACGCTCTGCGACCGGGCGCGGCCAGCGCGGTTGAGGCGTTTAGGAAAGCGGGCAAGGATGTGATCCTGATTTCAGGCGATACACGGGCTGCAGTGGAAAAGCTGGCTGGAAATCTGGGTATCGCAAACTGGGTGGCCGAAGCGCTGCCACAGGACAAGGCGCAGCGTGTTCAGGACCTGCGCGACAACGGGAAAAAGGTTCTGATGGTGGGGGATGGCCTGAACGATACCGCCGCCCTTGCGGCGGCGCATGTGTCGATCTCGCCCGCCTCGGCGCTGGATGCGGCGCGGGTTGCCTCGGATATCGTGCTGTTGGGCAACGACCTGTCGCCCATCGCCGATGCCTGCGACACGGCCACAAAAGCGACCAGGCGGATTCGTGAAAACTTCCAGATTGCAACCGTGTATAATGTCATCGCGGTGCCCCTGGCGGTGGCCGGGCTGGCAACGCCGCTGATCGCGGCGCTGGCGATGTCGACCTCGTCCATCACCGTGTCCCTGAACGCCTTGCGGCTGAGGTGATCTGATGGAAGTTCTGGCCTATCTCATTCCGATTTCGCTGCTTTTGGGCGGTGTCGGTCTTGTAGCCTTTGTCTATACCGTGCGGTCGAACCAGTACGACGATCCCGAAGGCGATGCCCGGCGGATTCTGAGCGACGAATGGGACGACAAGCCCAAGCCCTAACCGCCCTTGAAATTGCCGCAATGCCCGGCTATGTCGGGCGCATCCGCTAGCAGAGAGACAAAGCCTCATGGCCACCACAAACCCGATCCAGTTCATCCAGCAGGTCCGTGCCGAAGTATCCAAGGTCGTCTGGCCGACCCGGCGCGAGGTGCTGTTGACCACGGTCATGGTGTTCATCATGGCGGCGTTGACGGCCGTGTTCTTTGCGCTGGTGGATCTTGGCATTCGCGGCGGGCTGCAGCTGATTCTGGGCGCGTTCAGCTAAGACGGGACGGGCAGTGCGGAAACGCGGCTGCCCCCTTGCGCCGCGCGCAATGTCAGAGTAGTTCACGCGGAACTATCCGGAATGGGCGTGCGGCGATTCGGGCTGCGCGCCGCTTTTTGTTCCGGGTCTCGCGACAGAATTTCAATGACGGTACATCCGGATGTGCGGATGCGACCTAAGGCAAACAAGGACGACAGGTTCATGGCGAAACGGTGGTACTCGGTCAGCGTTCTTTCGAATTTCGAAAAGAAGATCGCAGAGCAGATCCGCACGTCGGTGGCCGAGCAGGGCCTTGAGGACGATATCGACGAAGTTCTGGTGCCCACCGAAGAGGTGATCGAAGTGCGCCGGGGCAAGAAGGTTACGACCGAGCGCCGCTTCATGCCCGGCTATGTGCTGGTGCATATGGAAATGTCCGATCAGGGCTACCACCTGGTTAACTCGATCAACCGCGTCACCGGTTTCCTCGGTCCGCAGGGCCGCCCGATGCCGATGCGCGACGCCGAGGTGAACCAGATTCTGAACCGTGTTCAGGAAGGTGAAGAAGCGCCCAAGCTGATGATCACTTTCGAGATCGGCGAAAAGGTCAAGGTCAACGACGGCCCGTTCGAGGATTTCGACGGCATGGTCGAAGGCGTGGACGACGAGAACCAGAAGCTGAAGGTCTCGGTCTCGATCTTTGGCCGGGAAACCCCGGTCGAGCTGGACTTCACACAGGTGACCAAGCAGAGCTGACAAGCTCGCCAACGCGTTTCGAAGCGCCGCGATGCCTTGGGCAACGTGGCGCTTTTTTGTTGTGCCGGGCCAGTGAATCAGGCCCAGGCAAAAACTGCAGGTTACTTCCCCGGCAATGAAAGCGCTTTTCGGTTATGGTCGGCCGGGGATCAGTTGTTGTTCCTGAAGAACCGTCAGAATGTCGAGAATGGTCGAAGGGCTGACATCCACCGATCCTTCCAGAAAAACACCAAGCCCACCCTCTCCGATCTCCTTTGGACCGCCATTGTCGTAAGTGGGGTCAAGGGACGCGAGTTCGGGGGGTAATTCCGGGCACAAGGGGGTTTCGTTCAATACAAGGTCAACAGCGGCCAGCATAAGTTCCTTGGCAGATTCGAGCGTGTCATCCTCCAGAAGCTGTTCGCGCTGTTCTTCCGGGGCCGCAAGCGTCAGATCGATGAGTTTGAAGTAGGCACAATTGTCACGCAGTTCGACGGTCGCTTGGGTGGCCATGTTCGCCAGGATTGCCCTTTTCTGTTCACCCCGCTGAAAGTCGCGTTCACTGGTCCGGCTGCATTCGAAAATCGTGATGGTCACGTCGCCATCCAGATTGATCGCATCGTCCAGAGCTTGCAGGCTCAAATCGTCCAGGCGCACTTGCAGACCACAATTGTCGATTATGGCATTGTCCGCCAATCGCTCGGGCACCGTTTTTTGGATTTCGCGAAGATCGAGAAGGGCGCCCACCCCGATCCGAGTGGGCGCAACAGCGTTCAGGCTCAGATCAAGCTTGTATGGCAGTTCGGTTTCCCGGACCTGCTGGGTTGCATCGATGACAAAAGTCACTTCTTGTGCGCCGGACGAATGGGCACCCAGCGCAGCGGCCATCAGGGCCGGGAAAACCAACCAACGTCTCATTTGGCAAACTCCAATACGCCGAGGTCCTGCAGCCCACCAAGGACTTTGACGATGGTCTCTGCGCTGACATCAGCCGATCCGGTGATGGCTGCGCCCAGCCCGCCGGGCGCAATCTCGCGCGTGCCTCCGGATTCGTAATTCGGGTCGAGAACCGTGAATTCTTCGGGCAAGGGCGGACAGACCGGATTGGCCGCCAAAAACTCGCCACCCTTTTCAAGGACGGCTTCATTGATGCGGCTGGTCAGGCCGAAGAGGTTGGAGACAGCGCCGATGAACCCGCGCGGGTTCAGATCAACGTCTTCGATACTGAATGTAAGGCACTGGCCTTTCACCTCTGCCTTGGCGACCGCAACCGCGTCCACGGTTCCCCCGAAATAACGAAAGCCCGGTTCCTGGCGCCGGTTGCAGGTTGTAAACCGTGCACGGGCCGAGCCTTCGACCCTGACGGTGTCATCCTTGGCAGTGACATCCCGAATCTCGAGGTAGATTTGGCGTTTGCAGCTTTCTTCAAGCGGGCCCGTCAGTATCTGGGGGGCCTTTTCCTGCAAGCCGCGCAAGTCCATGAACGCCCTCAACCGCAAGCGGGTAGGGCTGGCTTCTTCTAGGCCGCTGTAGACCGTGAAAGGCACCGGAATGTCGCGAACGGGGACTTCCTTGGTGAACTTGATCTGAAACCGACCGGCGTAATTGGCGGGGTCGATCCCTGTTGCGCCGGAGGACGCCGTGCTGTTGATGCCGTCGGTTTGGGTTGCCGATCCAGACCCTTCGCCCTGATCCTGAGCCCTGCTGCCACAGCCCGGCAGCATGGCAAAAAGAACGCAGATCAGTAATCCCTTGTTCAGCCGAGATGATCCCATCCCTGACCACCTCTTTTGTGTCCAAGTTTCACCAAGATACCCACCTGCGTCTCCGACGCAACTTATGTATTCAACAAAATCATTTTGTTCCGTCAGTTCCCTGGCCTCACCGAAGCCCGACTGGTATACAAATGGGTCACTTGGGAATAGGGTGCCAGCCACTTGCCAACCCCTCCGTTCCGCTGTACATGCCGCCTCTATCGTCTTCGGGCGAGATTCTCTCGTGGGAGATTGCAGGGATCGCGATCCCGGATCGGACCACGCAACATAATCTGGGTGAGACGCGTTTCACCTAAGTTGAAAGGAAAACCAAATGGCCAAGAAGCTTGCTGGTACAATGAAGCTGCAGGTTCCTGCAGGTCAGGCGAACCCGTCGCCGCCAGTTGGTCCGGCGCTGGGTCAGCGCGGCATCAACATCATGGAATTCTGCAAGGCGTTCAACGCCAAGACCGCAGACATGGAGCCCGGCGCTCCGTGCCCGACCGTGATCACCTACTATCAGGACAAGTCCTTCACCATGGACATCAAGACGCCGCCCGCGTCTTACTACCTGAAAAAAGCGGCTGGCCTTAAGCCGGTTGGCAAGCGTAACCGTCCCCGCGGCGCGGAAAACCCAGGTCGTGAGACCGTGGCAACCGTGACCTCGAAGCAGGTTCGTGAAATCGCCGAAGCCAAAATGAAAGATCTGAACGCCAACGATGTCGAAGGCGCAATGCAGATTATCCTGGGCTCGGCCCGCTCCATGGGCATCGAGGTGAAATAAGATGGCAAAACTCGGTAAACGTACCCGCGCTGCGCGCGAAGCTGTCGCCGGCAAGGAAAACCTGTCGGTCGAAGAAGCCGTTGCCCTGGTCAAAGGCAATGCAACCTCGAAATTCGACGAGACCATCGAAATCGCTCTGAACCTGGGCGTTGACACCCGTCACGCAGACCAGATGGTGCGCGGCGTTGTCGGCCTGCCGAACGGCACCGGCAAAGACATGCGCGTTGCTGTTTTCGCTCGTGGCCCCAAGGCTGACGAAGCGAAAGAAGCAGGCGCAGATATCGTCGGTGCAGAAGACCTGATGGAAACCATTCAGGGCGGCACCATCGAATTCGACCGCTGCATCGCAACCCCGGACATGATGCCGATCGTTGGCCGTCTGGGTAAGGTTCTGGGTCCTCGCAACCTGATGCCGAACCCGAAGGTCGGCACCGTGACCATGGACGTGAAAGCGGCCGTGGAAGCAGCCAAGGGCGGTGAAGTTCAGTTCAAGGCGGAAAAAGGCGGCGTTGTGCACGCCGGTGTTGGCAAAGCTTCGTTCGACGAAGCCAAGCTGGTCGAAAACGTCCGCGCATTTGTCTCGGCTGTTGCCAAAGCCAAGCCGTCGGGCGCCAAAGGCACCTACATGAAGAAAATCGCGCTGAGTTCGACCATGGGCCCGGGCGTGACTGTTGATGTTGCGCAGGCTTCGGGCGAATAAGCCTCAGCCTCTGCAAAAACACGAAATAACCCGGGTGGTGCCAGCCATCCGGGTTCTTTCGTTTTTGGGTCGCTTGAATTCCAGTAGATGCCGGATCAACCTGAACTTCGGGGCAGGTTGAATGCCTGTTTCAGCCGTATCACCAGCCGGGTGCGCCGGTGGTCTTCGAATTCGCTGCAAACATGGCTTGGCTGGCTAAGAAACAGCCAGTCCTTGAGCAGGCGTCCGCGAATGCAGAAATCCAGAATGTCCATATTGATTGGATGGCGGTACTGGCGGAAGAACATGTCCTTGTTTCGTTTCAGGATGCCGCTGCGATCCACATCTGACGGCTGACTGTCGCGGAATATGTCGGCCTTCAGGAAGTCGACGATGTCGTATACGGCCAGCTTTTCGCGTGCCTCGGTGAAATCCAGCCCGATGGTTTTCCCTTGCCCCATGATCAGGTTGAGACCGTGAAAATCGCCATGCGCGAACACCTGAATATCCGGCGTCCCTTTCAGGCGCGCGGCCTCGGCCAGCATCGTGTTGATCATTCGCTGACTTGTGCCGGCAAGATTGGCGGGCAGGTTTTCCGACAGGTCCCGGATGCTGTCGGTCATCCATTTGGGCCGGAACCCATAGTCTTTTGGCGGGCGAAACCCGTGCAGATCGTTCAGCCATGCTCCGGCGCGGCGATAGACCTGGGCGACCTGATCGTTGTCGGGGCCGTTGTAGATCAGATCGACGGCGGTGGGGCGTTTGATGTATTCGGTGACCATGAAGTCACCTGCGGAGGAGAGGTAGATCGGACGCACAACCTGCGACGTCTTCTTGTCGTCGAAGTATTCGGCAAGCTGACAGAGCAAATTATACTCCTTGCGTAGCCGGTCGGTTATGGGGGCTTGGGTGTCGGCCTTCAGCGCGTACATCGCCCCTTGGGTTTCAAGCTTAAGAACAAGCCGTGTTTCGGGGAAATCGTGAGACCGGTAGATACAGGAATGTTCGCGGATGGGGTCGATCTTGCCACTTCGGGAAAGCTGATCCAGATATTGGGATGTCCGGTCGCGCTCTTGTTGAGAAAGGATCAGCATTTTAAGGACGCGCGCCAGTTCGGATCGGGATCGGGGTTATAGACTTTGACAGGACCGCAGTGCGTCCTTGGTGTCAATGTGCGGTTGGCGCGATTTATCCTTGTTAGAACCGGTGCAGACACGCCCGGGAAACCCGTTTTTCGTGCAATTTACCTCTTGGAAACCGAGCGTGTCTGCCCTAAGTAGGACTACGAAGTAAAGCGTGCGATTCGTCGTGCGCTTTATTTTGTTTCGTCCAAGACGGTGGGTGGGGCCATACGGTTCCTTAATTCCCTGCCTGAGACGGGTAAGACCAAAGAATTCTGAGGGTCCCACCCTCGGGCGAGTTTTGGCCAATCCCGTAACAACGGACCTGAACGCCGGGGCGCAAGCCGCGGCAAATATGAGCCGGGATGTCTGACATCCCTAACTTGGAGAGAACTGTGGATAGAGCCCAGAAAGAGAAAGTGGTCGAGGAACTCGGCCAAATCTTCGAAAGCTCTGGCGTCGTAGTGGTTTCGCACTACGCCGGTCTGACAGTTGCCGAGATGCAGGACCTTCGCGCACGTGCTCGTGACGCGGGTGGCTCCGTGCGTGTTGCCAAGAACAGGCTCGCCAAAATCGCCCTTGAGGGTAAGCCGTGTGCAAGCATGGCCGACCTGCTGACAGGGATGACCGTTCTGACCTATTCCGAGGACCCCGTGGCAGCAGCCAAGGTGGCCGAGGACTTCGCCAAGGATAACAAGAATTTTGAAATCCTCGGCGGTGCAATGGGCGAGAACGCTCTGGACCGCAAAGGCGTTGAAGCCGTTTCGAAAATGCCGTCGCGTGAGGAGCTTATTGCTTCGATCGTGGGCTGCATTGGCGCACCTGCTTCGAACATCGCCGGCGCGATTGGCGCACCTGCAAGCAACATCGCAAGCATCCTTTCCACCATCGAAGAGAAGGCGGAAGCTGCGTAAGCGGTTGGCACTGAATGATCTGCGTGGGGCATTTGCCCTGACGTTGGAACACACACTGTAAAACGGAAAGAGCTAATACAATGGCTGATCTGAAAGCACTCGCAGAAAGCATCGTGGGTCTGACCCTGCTGGAAGCACAAGAACTGAAAACCATCCTCAAAGACGAGTACGGCATCGAGCCCGCAGCAGGCGGCGCAGTTGTCATGGCAGCTGGTGGCGACGCCGCCGGTGGCGCAGCTGAGGAAGAAAAAACCGAATTCGACGTCGTTCTGAAGAACGCCGGCGCTTCGAAAATCAACGTGATCAAAGAAGTTCGCGGCATCACCGGTCTGGGCCTGAAAGAAGCCAAGGAACTGGTCGAAGCCGGCGGCAAGATCAAAGAAGGCGTGTCGAAAGACGAAGCCGAAGAAGTCAAAGGCAAGCTGGAAGCAGCTGGCGCAGAGGTCGAACTGGCCTAAGCCCTTTGTCTGGTGCGTCGCTGATGCGCCTGAAAATTTGGCTGGGTCCGGAGAAATCCGGGTCCAGCCGAACCTGTCTTAGAAAGGGCCTCATGGGTTGGGGCGTTTTCTAAGACACGGTTGTCGGATCGGGAGGCCGCCTTCGGGACGGTGGCCATGAATTGATCCGGACGTGTCGTCTCGAATGTGCAAGATGCCGGGGCCCGACGGTGTCTTTGCCCGCTGAGAACATCGAAAGGTGACATCTGACATGGCTCAAACGTTCCTTGGCCAGAAACGTCTTCGTAAATATTACGGCAAAATCCGCGAAGTGCTGGAGATGCCGAACCTCATTGAGGTGCAGAAATCTTCTTATGATCTTTTCCTGCGCTCCGGCGATGCAGAGCAGCCCACAGACGGCGAAGGCATCAAAGGTGTGTTCCAGTCGGTCTTCCCGATCAAGGATTTCAACGAAACCTCCGTTCTGGAGTTCGTGAAATACGATCTGGAAAAACCCAAATACGACGTCGAAGAGTGCATGCAGCGCGACATGACCTACAGCGCTCCGCTGAAGGTAACCCTGCGCCTGATCGTGTTTGATGTCGACGAGGACACTGGCGCCAAGTCGGTCAAGGACATCAAGGAACAGGACGTGTTCATGGGCGACATGCCCCTGATGACGCCGAACGGAACGTTCATCGTGAACGGTACCGAGCGTGTGATCGTGTCCCAGATGCACCGTTCGCCCGGTGTGTTCTTTGACCACGACAAGGGCAAGACCCACTCCTCGGGCAAGCTGCTGTTTGCCTGCCGCATCATCCCGTATCGCGGCAGCTGGCTGGACTTCGAGTTCGACGCCAAGGACATCGTGTTCGCCCGTATCGACCGCCGCCGCAAACTGCCTGTGACAACCCTGCTGTATGCGCTGGGTCTGGATCAGGAAGCGATCATGGACGCGTATTACAACACCGTGTCCTATAAGCTGGACAAGAAAAAGGGCTGGATCGCGCCGTTCTTCCCCGAGCGTGTACGTGGCACCCGTCCGACCTATGACCTGATCGACGCGAAATCCGGTGAGGTGATTGCAGAAGCGGGCAAGAAAGTCACGCCGCGCGCGGTCAAGAAACTGATTGACGAGGGTGCCGTCACCGACCTGCTGGTTCCGTTCGATCATATCGTTGGCAAATTCGTCGCCAAGGACATCATCAACGAAGAAACCGGTGCGATCTATGTCGAAGCCGGTGATGAACTGACCCTGGAATATGACAAGGACGGCGACCTGATCGGCGGTACCGTCAAGGAACTGCTGGATGCGGGCTTCAAAGACATCCCGGTTCTGGACATCGACAACGTCAACGTTGGCCCCTACATGCGCAACACCATGGCGCAGGACAAGAACATGGGCCGCGAAAGCGCGCTGATGGACATCTACCGCGTCATGCGTCCGGGCGAGCCGCCCACCGTCGAAGCTGCGTCGGCCCTGTTCGACACACTGTTCTTCGACAGCGAGCGTTACGACCTGTCCGCCGTTGGCCGTGTGAAGATGAACATGCGTTTGGCTCTGGATGCGCCGGACACCCTGCGCACCCTGCGCCGCGAAGACATCGTGGCCTGCATCAAGGCGCTGGTTGAACTGCGTGATGGCAAGGGCGACGTGGACGATATCGACCACCTCGGCAACCGTCGTGTGCGTTCCGTCGGTGAACTGATGGAAAACCAGTACCGCGTTGGGCTGCTTCGCATGGAGCGCGCGATCAAAGAGCGTATGTCGTCGGTCGAGATCGACACCGTCATGCCGCAGGACCTGATCAACGCGAAACCGGCTGCGGCTGCTGTTCGTGAATTCTTCGGCTCGTCGCAGCTGTCGCAGTTCATGGACCAGACCAACCCGCTGTCGGAAGTCACCCACAAACGCCGTCTCTCGGCGCTTGGCCCCGGTGGTCTGACACGTGAGCGTGCGGGCTTTGAGGTTCGTGACGTACACCCGACCCACTATGGCCGGATGTGCCCGATTGAAACACCGGAAGGTCCGAACATCGGTCTGATCAACTCGTTGGCCACCTTTGCCCGCGTAAACAAATATGGCTTCATCGAAACACCTTACCGCGTCGTCAAAGACGCTGAGGTGACCGATGAGGTTCACTACATGTCCGCGACCGAGGAAATGCGCCACACCGTGGCGCAGGCGAACGCGACGCTGGATGAGAACGGCAAGTTCATCAACGATCTGGTTTCGACCCGTCAGGCCGGTGACTACACCCTCGCCCCGCGCGAGAATGTGGACCTGATCGACGTGTCGCCGAAACAGCTGGTCTCGGTCGCTGCATCGCTGATCCCGTTCCTTGAAAATGACGACGCCAACCGCGCTCTGATGGGCTCGAACATGCAACGTCAGGCGGTTCCGCTGCTGCGCGCCGAGGCACCGCTGGTCGGTACCGGGATCGAGGAAAAGGTCGCGATCGACTCAGGCGCTGCGATTCAGGCGAAGCGCGCCGGTATCATCGACCAGGTCGATGCCCAGCGTATCGTTATCCGTGCCACTGAAGATCTGGAACTGGGCGACGCTGGCGTTGACATTTATCGTCTGCGCAAGTTCCAGCGTTCGAACCAGAACACCTGCATCAACCAGCGTCCGCTGATCAAGGTGGGTGACACCGTCCAGAAGGGCGAGGTTATTGCTGATGGTCCGTCGACCGATATGGGTGAACTGGCCCTTGGTAAGAACGTGGTCGTCGCGTTCATGCCGTGGAACGGTTACAACTACGAAGACTCGATCCTGATCTCGGAACGTATCGCGCGTGACGACGTCTTTACCTCGGTCCATATCGAGGAATTCGAAGTCGCCGCCCGTGACACCAAGCTGGGCCCGGAAGAGATCACCCGCGACATCCCGAACGTCGGTGAAGAAGCGCTGCGCAACCTCGACGAGGCGGGCATCGTTTACATCGGCGCGGATGTTGAGCCGGGCGATATTCTGGTCGGCAAGATCACTCCGAAGGGCGAAAGCCCGATGACCCCGGAAGAAAAGCTGCTGCGCGCCATCTTTGGTGAGAAAGCATCTGACGTGCGCGACACCTCGCTGCGCGTGAAGCCGGGCGATTACGGTACGGTCGTTGAGGTCCGCGTCTTCAACCGTCACGGCGTTGAAAAAGACGAGCGTGCGCTGCAGATCGAGCGTGAGGAAGTCGAACGTCTGGCCCGTGACCGGGACGACGAGTTGGCGATCCTGGACCGCAACATCTATGCGCGTCTGCAAGGTCTGATCCTGGGTAAAACCGCTGTCAAAGGCCCGAAAGGCGTCAAGGCAGGGTCGGTGATCACCGAGGAACTGCTGGAAACTCTGACCCGTGGTCAGTGGTGGCAGCTGGCGCTGGAAGGTGAGCAGGACGCACAGATCGTTGAAGCTCTGAACGAACAATACGAAGTGCAAAAGCGTGCTCTGGACGCCCGTTTCGAGGACAAGGTCGAGAAAGTCCGTCGTGGCGACGACCTGCCGCCGGGTGTGATGAAGATGGTCAAGGTCTTCATCGCGGTGAAGCGTAAGCTGCAGCCGGGTGACAAGATGGCCGGTCGTCACGGGAACAAAGGTGTGATCTCCAAGGTTGTTCCGATGGAAGACATGCCGTTCCTGGCCGATGGTACGCCGGTTGACTTCTGTCTGAACCCGCTGGGTGTGCCTTCGCGTATGAACGTTGGTCAGATCCTTGAAACCCACATGGGTTGGGCCGCACGCGGTCTGGGTCTGAACATCGACGAAGCTCTGGGTGAATACCGCCGTTCCGGCGACCTGACCCCGGTTCGCGAAGCGATGAAGCTGGCTTATGGCGAGGATGTCTACGAAGAAGGCATCACCGGTCTGGACGAGGATGGCCTGATCGAGGCTGCGGGCAACGTGACCCGCGGTGTTCCGATCGCAACCCCGGTCTTCGACGGTGCCAAAGAGGCTGACGTCAACGACGCGCTGGTGCGTGCGGGCTTCTCGGAAAGCGGTCAGTCGGTTCTGTTCGACGGTCGTACCGGTGAGCAATTCGCGCGTCCGGTCACTGTAGGCATCAAGTACCTGCTGAAACTGCACCACCTTGTGGACGACAAGATCCACGCGCGTTCGACCGGGCCGTACAGCCTGGTGACCCAGCAGCCGCTGGGTGGTAAGGCGCAGTTCGGTGGTCAGCGCTTTGGTGAGATGGAAGTCTGGGCTCTGGAAGCTTACGGCGCCGCCTACACCCTGCAGGAGATGCTCACCGTGAAATCGGATGACGTCGCCGGCCGGACCAAGGTCTATGAGTCGATCGTCAAGGGCGAGGATAATTTTGAAGCGGGCGTACCGGAATCGTTCAACGTTCTGGTGAAAGAAGTCCGTGGCCTCGGCCTGAATATGGAACTCCTGGATGCGGAGGTTGAGGAGTAAGGGCGCTGCCCTTTCTCCCGTCCCCCCTTCCGCAAGATTTGAGGTAACAAATGAACCAGGAAATCACCAACAACCCGTTCAACCCGCTGACTCCGCCGAAGGTTTTCGACGAGATCAAGGTCTCGCTGGCGTCGCCCGAGCGGATCCTGTCTTGGTCCTATGGCGAGATCAAGAAACCCGAAACCATCAACTACCGGACGTTCAAACCCGAGCGTGACGGCCTGTTCTGCGCGCGTATCTTTGGCCCGATCAAAGATTACGAATGTCTGTGCGGCAAATATAAGCGGATGAAGTATCGCGGCGTTGTCTGCGAGAAATGCGGTGTGGAAGTCACCCTGCAGAAAGTCCGCCGCGAGCGTATGGGCCACATCGAACTGGCCGCGCCTGTTGCGCATATCTGGTTCTTGAAATCGCTGCCGTCCCGCATCGGTCTGATGCTGGACATGACGCTGCGCGATCTGGAACGCGTTCTGTACTTTGAAAACTATGTCGTCATCGAGCCAGGTCTGACCGACCTGACCTACGGCCAGATGCTGACCGAAGAAGAGTACATGGATGCGCAGGATGCCTATGGCATGGACGCGTTCACCGCGAATATCGGTGCCGAAGCCATCCGTGAGATGCTGGCCCAGATTGATCTGGAAGCCGAAGCCGAGCAGCTGCGCGCTGATCTGGCCGAAGCAACCGGCGAGCTGAAGCCCAAGAAGATCATCAAGCGTCTGAAGGTTGTTGAATCCTTCCTCGAGTCGGGCAACCGCCCCGAGTGGATGGTGATGACCGTGATCCCGGTTATCCCGCCGGAACTGCGTCCGCTGGTTCCGCTGGATGGTGGCCGTTTCGCGACCTCGGATCTGAACGATCTGTATCGCCGCGTCATCAACCGGAACAACCGTCTGAAGCGTCTGATCGAACTGCGTGCACCTGACATCATCGTCCGCAACGAAAAGCGGATGCTGCAGGAATCCGTGGATGCTCTGTTCGACAACGGCCGTCGTGGCCGCGTGATCACCGGCGCCAACAAGCGCCCGCTGAAATCGCTGTCGGACATGCTGAAAGGGAAACAGGGCCGCTTCCGTCAGAACCTTCTGGGTAAACGCGTCGACTTCTCGGGCCGTTCGGTCATCGTGACCGGTCCGGAACTCAAGCTGCACCAGTGTGGTCTGCCCAAGAAGATGGCGCTGGAACTGTTCAAGCCGTTCATCTACTCGCGCCTTGAAGCCAAGGGTCTGTCTTCGACCGTGAAACAGGCGAAGAAACTGGTCGAGAAAGAGCGTCCCGAAGTGTGGGATATCCTCGACGAGGTGATCCGCGAACACCCTGTCATGCTGAACCGTGCGCCGACGCTGCACCGTCTTGGCATTCAGGCGTTCGAGCCGGTCCTGATCGAAGGTAAAGCCATCCAGCTTCACCCGCTGGTCTGTTCGGCCTTTAACGCCGACTTTGACGGGGACCAGATGGCCGTTCACGTCCCGCTTAGCCTTGAGGCCCAGCTGGAAGCCCGTGTTTTGATGATGTCGACGAACAACGTTCTGTCGCCTGCAAACGGCGCACCGATCATCGTTCCGTCGCAGGACATGATCTTGGGTCTGTACTATGTGACCCTGGAACGCGAAGGCATGCCGGGCGAAGGCAAGGTCTTTGGTTCGATCGACGAGGTTCAGCATGCGCTGGACGCGGGTGAAGTGCACCTGCACTCGAAAATCACCGCGCGGATCACGCAGATCGACGACGAAGGCAACGAAGTTCAGAAGCGCTATGAAACCACTCCGGGCCGTCTGCGTCTGGGTGCGTTGCTGCCGATGAACAACAAGGCGCCGTTCGAGCTGGTCAACCGCCTGCTGCGGAAGAAAGAAGTGCAGCAGGTGATCGACACCGTCTACCGTTACTGCGGTCAGAAAGAGTCGGTCATTTTTTGTGACCAGATCATGTCGATGGGCTTCAAGGAAGCGTTCAAGGCGGGCATCTCGTTCGGTAAGGACGACATGGTCATCCCGAACGACAAGTGGGGCATCGTTGATGACACCCGCAACCAGGTGAAAGACTTTGAACAGCAGTACATGGACGGCCTGATCACTCAGGGCGAAAAGTACAACAAGGTTGTCGATGCCTGGTCGAAGTGTAACGACCGCGTGACTGAGGCAATGATGAGCACCATCTCGGACGTCGCCAAGGCCGAAGACGGGTCGGACATGGAGCCGAACTCGGTCTACATGATGGCCCACTCGGGCGCGCGTGGCTCGGTCACTCAGATGAAACAGCTGGGCGGTATGCGCGGCCTGATGGCCAAGCCGAACGGTGACATCATCGAGACGCCTATCATCTCGAACTTCAAGGAAGGTCTGACCGTTCTTGAATACTTCAACTCGACCCATGGTGCCCGTAAGGGTCTGTCGGATACCGCTCTGAAGACGGCGAACTCGGGTTACCTGACCCGTCGTCTGGTGGACGTGGCGCAGGACTGCATCGTGCGCGAGATCGATTGCGGCACCGACCGTGCGATCACTGCCGAAGCGGCCGTCAACGATGGTGAGGTCGTCGCCTCGCTGGCCGAGCGTATTCTGGGCCGTGTGGCCGCTGACGATATCCTGCGTCCGGGTACGGAAGAGGTGATCGTGGCTGCTGGTCAGCTGATCGACGAGCGTATGGCCGACACCATTGATGAGGCCGGTGTTCAGTCGACCCGCATCCGCTCGCCTCTGACCTGTGAGTCCGAGGAAGGCGTTTGTGCCACCTGCTATGGTCGTGACCTGGCGCGCGGTACGATGGTGAACACTGGCGAAGCTGTCGGCATCATCGCAGCCCAGTCCATCGGTGAACCCGGTACGCAGCTGACGATGCGGACCTTCCACATCGGTGGTGTTGCGCAAGGTGGCCAGCAGTCGTTCCAGGAAGCCAACCAGGAAGGTGTTGTCACATTTGAGAACCCGCAGATTCTGATCAATGCCGCAGGTGAAAGCCTGGTCATGGGCCGGAACATGAAGCTGTTGATCAACGACGAACATGGCGAAGAGCGTGCCAGCTTCAAACTGGGCTACGGCTCGAAGCTGTTCGTCAAGGACGGCACCAAGGTGGCTCGTGGCGACAAGCTGTTCGAGTGGGATCCGTACACCCTGCCGATCATCGCCGAGAAAGCCGGTACTGCAAAATACGTCGATCTGGTTTCGGGCCTTGCCGTCCGCGACGAGACCGACGAAGCAACCGGCATGACCCAGAAGATCGTGATCGACTGGCGCGCGGCCCCCAAAGGCAGCGACCTCAAGCCCGAGATCATTCTGGTCGGTGAAGATGGCGAGCCGGTCCGCAACGATGCGGGCAACCCGGTTCACTATCCGATGTCGGTGGATGCGATCCTGTCGGTCGAAGATGGTCAGAAGATCGAAGCCGGTGACGTCGTTGCGCGTATCCCGCGTGAAGGCGCCAAGACCAAGGACATCACCGGTGGTCTGCCGCGTGTGGCCGAACTGTTCGAAGCCCGTCGTCCGAAAGATCACGCGATCATCGCAGAAGCCGATGGTTACGTGCGCTTTGGACGCGACTACAAGAACAAGCGCCGCATCAGCATCGAACCGGCTGATGAGTCACTGGAGCCGATCGAGTACATGGTGCCCAAGGGCAAGCACATCCCGGTTGTGGAAGGTGACTTCGTCCAGAAGGGTGACTACATCATGGACGGCAACCCGGCACCTCATGACATCCTGTCCATTATGGGTGTCGAGGCTCTGGCGAACTACATGATCGACGAAGTGCAGGACGTTTATCGTCTGCAGGGCGTGAAGATCAACGACAAGCACATCGAGGTTATCGTGCGCCAGATGCTGCAGAAGTGGGAGATCCTGGATTCAGGCGACACCACCCTGCTGAAGGGCGAGCATGTCGACAAGCAGGAGTTCGACGCGGCGAACGAGAAGACCATCGCCCGCGGTGGTCGTCCGGCACAGGGCGAGCCGATCCTCTTGGGGATCACCAAGGCCTCGCTGCAGACGCGTTCGTTCATCTCGGCGGCGTCGTTCCAGGAAACCACCCGCGTGCTGACCGAAGCCTCGGTTCAGGGCAAGAAGGACAAGCTGGTTGGCCTGAAAGAGAACGTCATCGTCGGCCGCCTGATCCCGGCCGGTACCGGTGGTGCCACCCAGGCAGTGCGTCAGGTTGCCCAGTCGCGCGACAATGTCGTGATCGAAGCCCGCCGGGAAGAGGCCGAAGCGGCCGCTGCCCTGGCAGCGCCGATGATCGACGACGACATGGTTGGCGACGAGCTGGACGTGCTGGTGGAAACACCGGAAAGCCGCGAGTGAGCGCCATAAAATGCTGAAGATCAGGCCCCGCGAAATCGCGGGGCCTTTTTCTTTGTGAGGCCACCACCGCCATTTTTCTTAAGTCTCAAGAACGCGTCGGGCTTTGGCGCTGGCAAAATTTTCCTAAGTTTTGGGTGGTCTTGCAGATATTCAATAAGGCCGCGCTGCAATGTGGTAAGCTTAAGACTTGATGCTGGGGGCGAAAATGCTCAAGTTTGACCGGGAAACCGCCAAGATATTGGACGTTGCCTATCAGGGTGCCGACATTATTCGAAGAAGACGCGCTTCTTTTGATGCTCTCAATCCAAGTCCGGGCGAGACCATCTTGGATATTGGTTGCGGAAATGGTCTGCTGACCGCAGAGCTCGCGCGCGCAGTTGGCCCGTCGGGTCGGATCGTGGGCGTGGATCCAAGTAAAGATATGCTGGCGGTCGGAAAGAACAGATGCCTGGATTACTCCTGCGTTGAGTTTCTTGAAGGTGTTGCCGGTAATCTGCCACTAGCGGATGAAATCGCTGATAAAGCTGTTTCTGTTCAAGTATTTGAGTATGTTGAAGATATAGGGGCGGCCTTCGGCGAGGCGATGCGTTGCCTCAAACCTGCAGGGCGGTTTGTGATCAGCGATCTTCATTTCGGCAGTCTCATTTGGTTCAGCGATGAACCGGAAAGAATGCAGCTTGTGCTTTCCATCTGGAACGAACACTTCGCCAGTGGAACAGTTCCGGAACGACTGCCAGCCCTAATCAGGGAAAGCGGGCATAGTGTGGAGGATGTCGTATCGATCACGATGACGGATCATCAGTTAAAGCCGGATGGGATTGCTATCATGATGATGCATCTCATGAAGCAATTTGTAGTGAACAGTGCAAAAATTGAGTCAGCTGTCGCACAAGCTTGGTTCGACGAACAAGTCAGACTTGCGGAGCAGGGTCGCTTTTTCTTTTCGGTTTCGCAGTTTGTTGTCGTGGCGCGGAAATCAAGCTGAACCGTGAAATTGAGTGCGAGCGCGCGCGGTCGTCGCATGAACATGAACTTCGATAAGCGGCCGCCAACTTTGGGCTGCAATCAATTGGTGTGTTTTTCAAGCCTCCGCAGGGGAATGCTGAACCCTGGTTGCCAACGCAGCCCGATGACCTTTCGGCGTCACTGGTATGAGTTGACAAAACTGGTCCCAAAAGCGCCAATGCCTCGATTGATTTGAGACCGGGCCTGATTGAAATGACCCCAAACCTAAAAGGCGCCTTGCTGATGATGGGCAGCATGGCCGCGTTTACCGTGAATGACACGCTGGTGAAGGTGGCGCTTGATGATTTGCCGCTGTTTCAACTGGTTGCGTTGCGCGGGTTGCTGGCCTCGTGTCTGGTGTTCATTCTCGCCCGGCATCTTGGGGCGTTGCACCTGAATTTCTCGCACCATGACAAGTGGCTGGTCGCGCTGCGCTGTCTCAGCGAATTGTCGGCAACGTTCTTTTTCCTGACCGCGCTGAAGCATATGCCGCTGGCGAATGTCACTGCCGTGCTGCAGGCGCTTCCGCTGACGGTCACCCTGGGTGCCGCGCTTTTCTTTTCCGAACATATCGGTTGGCGGCGTATTACCGCGATTGCCATGGGCTTTGCCGGAATGTTGCTGATCGTCCGTCCCGGCCCGGACGGGTTCAGTATCTATGCGCTTTATGCGCTGATCGCTGTTGCTTCGGTCACGGCGCGCGATCTGATCACGCGGCGTATGTCGGCGGATGTGCCATCGATGGTTGTGACATTGGCGACATCGTTTTCGATCACGACCGCGGCCGCGGTTGCTTCGGTCGTTGAAGGATGGGTGCCAGTCACGGCCGGCTCTGGCCTGCTGGTTGCATCGGCCGCGGTGTTTGTTCTGATGGGGTATTTGTTGAGCGTCATGGTGATGCGGGTTGGTGAGGTCGGATTTGTTGCGCCCTTCCGGTATTCCAGCCTGATCTGGGCGCTGGGGTTAGGCTGGACCGTTTTCGGCGACTGGCCGGATGCCGTGACAATGCTTGGCGCGGCTTTGGTCGTGGGCGCGGGCCTGTTTACACTGTTCCGCGAGCGGTCGCATCAACCGGCGGAATGAACCCTCCGAACGACGTTTTGGTCAATGGCAAAGCGCGCAATGAACTCGCCTTCCTGTTCGGGGCTGAGGTCTGACAGACCGGCCTTGCTGTTGCGGGTCTGGGGCGAGTCGTTGAACTGATTCAGTGAACGCACCCACATGGGCGCGTCCGGATAGCTGACAACGGGCATGCGCCGAGCGATCTTGTTGTGGGCGAAATTCATGATCGTCAGCGGGCAACCGCCCTGAACGTGCATTCCCAATCCGGCGGTGACGAGATCGCTGTATACATTCAACGCCCGAATACCTATCGCGTCCATGCGGGCCAGAAATCCGTTGTTGAAATCAATGCCGACCGCAGGGTTGTTTTCAAAAAGTACCCGGCAATCCTGCGCCGCAAGACGAAGCCGTTCGACGAAGTCGACGGAAACGGCGTCATCGTCATCATGGCGAAACTGCAGGCAGGGTTGGTCCGGGTCCTGACGTGCAGCGTTCAGGATATCCTGCATGACCCTGCGATGTCGGGCAGGCTTTCTTTCGATGATCCGGACCTGACGAATGTTGGCCGTCAGGTCTTGCAGCCGGTCACGGTCCTGTGTGGGCATGCAGTCCCCGATCACGATCAGAAGCTGGAAATCTTCATCGGTCTGTTCCCGAAAACAGGGCAGGGTGCTGGATTCGAACAGCCTGAACCGTTCTTCCAGCCGCCTGGGACTGTAAAGATAACGCCGCCTGTCCTCCGGGGTCTTGTGTTCGATCTGAAAACCGCCGAGGGCAGGATAGGAAAAGCGGCACAGGCCGATGACTTGCATTGGATGTCCGGAAGCTAGGGTCTTGCCGGGACTATGCCCCTGCATTAGGTGCATCGCAAGCGGCAGACCGCTCCTTTGTCGCGGCCGCGAAAGCCGGTTTGACAGGGCACTGTTGACACTTGGGCCGACTCCCCCTATTACGCGCGTCATCTCGGTACCGGGGGCCGCCCCATAACCGATTTCAGTAATGAACTGGTCAAGGCCCGGACAATTTTGCAGTTCGCGCCCTCTGATAACAAACCGCGACGTTCACCTCGGAATGGGAACGCTCGCGGGTTTTGCGCTTGTGGACGCATGAGTGCAGCAAGTTTAACCGCACGCAACGCGCGTGCATGTCATGTGTGTTGCAAAACGGGGAAGAAACCGGAATGCCAACTATTCAACAGCTGATCCGCAAGCCGCGGCAGCCGAAAGTAAAACGCTCGAAGTCCATGCACCTGGAGCAGTGCCCGCAGAAACGCGGTGTCTGCACACGTGTTTACACCACCACACCGAAGAAGCCGAACTCGGCTATGCGTAAGGTTGCCAAGGTGCGCCTGACCAACGGGTTCGAGGTCATCTCGTACATCCCGGGTGAAAGCCACAACCTGCAGGAGCACTCGGTTGTTCTGATCCGTGGCGGCCGTGTGAAAGACCTTCCCGGTGTGCGTTACCACATCCTGCGCGGTGTTCTGGATACTCAGGGCGTCAAAGATCGTAAGCAACGCCGTTCGAAATACGGCGCGAAGCGTCCCAAGTAAGAAGGAGAGGCTGATATGTCACGTCGACACGCCGCCGAAAAACGCGAAGTCCTGCCTGACGCCAAATTTGGCGACAAGGTGCTGACCAAATTCATGAACAACCTGATGATCGACGGCAAGAAGTCGGTCGCAGAGCGCATCGTCTACAACGCGTTTGACCGCGTTGAGAACAAGATCAAGCGCGCCCCGGTCGAAGTGTTTCACGAAGCGCTCGACAACATCAAACCGTCGGTCGAGGTTCGCTCGCGCCGGGTTGGTGGTGCAACCTATCAGGTTCCGGTCGAAGTGCGCCCCGAGCGCCGCGAAGCTCTGGCCATCCGCTGGCTGATCACCGCCGCCCGTGGCCGCAATGAAAACACCATGGAAGAGCGCCTTGCAGGCGAACTGTTGGACGCCGTTCAGTCCCGCGGTACCGCCGTCAAGAAACGCGAAGACACCCACAAGATGGCCGAGGCGAACAAAGCCTTCAGCCATTACCGTTGGTAATCCCAGAGGCTTATCCAAATGGCACGCGAATATCCGCTCGAACTATACCGCAACTTCGGTATCATGGCGCACATCGACGCAGGTAAGACCACCTGCTCGGAGCGTATCCTGTATTACACTGGTAAATCCCACAACATCGGTGAGGTGCACGATGGTGCAGCCACCATGGACTGGATGGAGCAGGAGCAGGAACGCGGCATCACCATCACTTCGGCTGCGACCACCACCTTCTGGGAGCGCACCGAGGACGGTCAGACCGCCGATACCCCAAAGCACCGCCTGAACATCATCGACACCCCCGGCCACGTTGACTTCACCATTGAAGTTGAGCGTTCGCTGGCGGTTCTCGACGGTGCCGTCTGCGTTCTGGACGCAAACGCCGGTGTTGAGCCCCAGACCGAAACCGTGTGGCGTCAGGCTGACCGCTACAAGGTTCCGCGTATGGTTTTCGTCAACAAGATGGACAAGATCGGCGCAGACTTCTTCAACTGCGTTCGCATGATCGAAGACCGCACCGGCGCACGCGCTGTTCCGGTTGGTATTCCGATCGGCGCCGAGTCCGAACTGGAAGGCCTGATCGACCTGGTCACCATGGAAGAGTGGCTGTGGCAGGGTGAAGACCTTGGCGCAAGCTGGGTCAAGGCCCCGATCCGTGACAGCCTGAAAGACATGGCTGACGAATGGCGCGGCAAGATGATCGAAGCGGCCGTCGAAGAAGACGACGACGCGATGATGGCCTACCTGGAAGGCGAAGAGCCCGATGTTCCGACCCTGCGCAATCTTCTGCGCAAGGGCACGCTGGCGCTGCACTTCGTTCCGGTTCTGGGTGGTTCGGCGTTCAAGAACAAAGGTGTTCAGCCGCTGCTCAACGCTGTGATCGATTATCTGCCCAGCCCGCTGGACGTTGTCGATTACATGGGCTTCAAACCCGGTGACGAGGAAGAAGTTCGTAACATCGCACGTCGTGCCGACGACAACATGGCCTTCTCGGGCCTGGCGTTCAAAATCATGAACGACCCCTTCGTCGGTTCGCTGACCTTCACCCGGATCTATTCGGGTGTCATGAACAAGGGCGACTCGATCCTGAACTCGACCAAAGGCAAAAAAGAGCGCATCGGTCGTATGATGATGATGCACTCGAACAACCGGGAAGAGATCGAAGAAGCGTTTGCAGGCGACATCATCGCGCTGGCGGGTCTGAAAGACACCACCACCGGTGACACCCTGTGTGACGCGAAGGATCCGGTGGTTCTGGAAACCATGACCTTCCCCGATCCGGTAATCGAGATCGCGGTCGAGCCCAAAACCAAGGGCGACCAGGAGAAGATGTCCCAGGGTCTGGCCCGTCTGGCCGCCGAAGACCCGTCCTTCCGCGTGGAAACCGACCTGGAATCGGGTCAGACCATCATGAAGGGCATGGGCGAACTTCACCTGGATATCCTGGTCGACCGTCTGAAGCGTGAGTTCAAGGTTGAAGCGAACATTGGTGCACCGCAGGTGGCCTACCGTGAAACCATCTCGATGCCTGTCGAGCACACCTACACCCACAAGAAACAGTCGGGTGGTTCGGGTCAGTTCGCGGAAGTCAAGCTGGAGATCCAACCCACTGAGGCGGGCGAAGGCTATTCGTTCGAAAGCCGCATCGTTGGTGGTGCCGTTCCGAAGGAATACATCCCCGGCGTTGAAAAAGGCATCAACTCGGTCATGGACAGCGGCCCGCTGGCTGGCTTCCCCGTGATCGACTTCAAGGTTGCCCTGCTGGACGGTAAGTTCCACGACGTTGACTCGAGCGTTCTGGCGTTCGAAATCGCATCGCGGATGTGTATGCGTGAAGGCATGCGCAAAGCCGGCGCGAAACTGCTGGAACCGATCATGAAGGTCGAAGTGATCACCCCGGAAGAATACACCGGCGGTATCATCGGTGACCTGACCTCGCGTCGTGGCCAGGTGTCTGGACAAGAGCCGCGCGGCAACGCAATCGCGATCGACGCGTTTGTTCCGCTGGCGAACATGTTCGGCTACATCAACACCCTGCGTTCGATGTCGTCGGGCCGTGCCCAGTTCACCATGCAGTTCGACCACTACGATCCGGTTCCGCAAAACATCTCGGAAGAGATCCAGGCGAAATACGCATAAGCGAAGATTTGAGGGAGCTCGGGTAACGGGCTCCCTTCATTACCGAAAAAGGAGGCCATCATGGCAAAGGAAAAATTTGAGCGTACAAAACCGCACGTCAACATCGGCACGATTGGCCACGTTGACCATGGTAAGACCACGCTGACGGCGGCAATCACCAAGTATTTCGGTGACTTCAAAGCGTATGACCAGATTGACGGTGCGCCGGAAGAGAAAGCGCGCGGCATCACCATCTCGACCGCCCACGTGGAATACGAGACCGATGCGCGCCACTATGCGCACGTTGACTGCCCCGGCCACGCCGACTACGTCAAGAACATGATCACCGGTGCTGCCCAGATGGACGGCGCGATCCTGGTTGTGAACGCTGCTGACGGCCCTATGCCGCAGACCCGCGAGCACATCCTGCTGGGCCGCCAGGTTGGCATCCCGAAGATGGTCGTGTTCATGAACAAGGTTGACCAGGTCGACGACGAAGAGCTGCTGGAACTGGTTGAGATGGAAGTTCGTGAACTGCTGTCCAGCTACGACTACCCCGGCGACGACATTCCGATCATCGCAGGTTCGGCTCTGGCGGCGATGGAAGGCAACAACCCGGAAATCGGCGAAGCGAAGATCCGCGAACTGATGGCGGCTGTTGATGAGTATATCGACACCCCCGAGCGCGCTGTTGATCAGCCGTTCCTGATGCCGATCGAAGACGTGTTCTCGATCTCGGGCCGTGGTACCGTTGTGACCGGCCGTGTTGAGCGTGGCGTGATCAACGTTGGCGACGAGATCGAAATCGTTGGTATCCGCGACACCGCGAAAACCACCTGCACCGGTGTGGAAATGTTCCGCAAGCTGCTGGACCGTGGTGAAGCCGGCGACAACATCGGCGCCCTGCTGCGCGGTGTTGACCGTGACGGTGTCGAGCGTGGCCAGGTTCTGTGTAAGCCGGGTTCGGTGACACCGCACACCAAGTTCGAAGCCGAAGCCTACATCCTGACCAAGGAAGAAGGCGGCCGTCACACCCCGTTCTTCGCGAACTACCGTCCGCAGTTCTACTTCCGTACGACGGACGTGACCGGCACCGTGACCCTGGCGGAAGGCACCGAGATGGTCATGCCCGGCGACAACGTGTCGTTCGGCGTTGAGCTGATCGCACCGATCGCGATGGAGAACGGTCTGCGTTTCGCCATCCGCGAAGGCGGCCGCACCGTCGGCGCCGGCGTTGTGTCGAAGATCATCGAGTAATTCGCATCTGCGAAAAGCTACGGAAAGGGCGTCCTTCGGGGCGCCCTTTTTGTGTTTTTCCAGAGCCTTCTGTAATGCTAACTTCTTTCGTATTGAGACATTGCAATTAGAAAGAGGTCCTAAGATGCACTTTTCGGCGCGTTCAGTTTGTCTTGTCGCAGCAGTTGCTCTCTCAGCTACCTCGGCGTCCTCACAACAAATCGCGGACAGGATTTATCTCGGCGGGCCAATCGTTACGATGAACGACGCGGCCCCGTCCGCCGAAGCCGTCGCAGTTAAAGATGGGCGCATTCTTGCCGTTGGGTCGCTGTCTGACTTGTCGGCGCATCAGGGTGAAGAAACCGAAACCTATGATCTGGAAGGGCGCGCGATGCTTCCAGGTTTCGTCGATAGCCACGGGCATGTCGTTTTGGGCGGGGTGCAGGCTTTGTCCGCTAACCTTCTTGCGCCACCGGACGGGGAGGTCACTGATATCGCCAGTCTGCAATCCACACTGACTGACTGGGCCGAGGAGAATGCGCAGGCCGTTGAAAAGGTCAAAATGATTATCGGCTTCGGTTACGACAATGCGCAACTAAAGGAACTGCGTCACCCAACACGACAAGAGTTGGACGTGGTGTCCGAGGACCTGCCCGTTGTCATTATTCATCAGTCTGGGCACCTGGGTGTGGCAAACTCGAAAGCCCTGGAGTTGGCAGGTATCACAGCGGCCTCAGAGGCTCCTCCGGGCGGTGTCATTCAACGCGATGAGGCCGGGGAACCAAATGGTGTTCTGGAAGAATACGCGTTCTTTTCGGTTCTGGTGCCGATATTGGGGAGTCTGGGCGAGGAAGGTCTGGCAGCATTTGCCCGAGCCGGAACCAAACTTTGGGCAAAGTTTGGGTATACGACCGGGCAAGAAGGCCGGTCATCGGGTGAAATCGTCGAAGCTCTCAAGAAAGTTGCCGCCGAAGAAGGACTTCCTATCGACGTTGTCGCGTTTCCAGATGTTCTTGAGTCGAGGGAGTATATTGGCGCAAACACCTCGGCGGATTATGACAACAGGGTTCGGGTAGGTGGCTGCAAGCTGACAATTGACGGATCGCCGCAGGGCTTCACGGCTTTGCGGGATCGACCCTATTACGATCCGGTTGGCAACTATGCAGCTGGGTATGCAGGATACTCCGCCATCACGATGGAGCAACTCCAGGATGCCGTGAACTGGTGTTTCGAGAACGGTTTCCAGATCCTCGTGCATTCCAACGGTGAAGGGGCATCTGACATGCTGATTGCGGCCCTCGAAGAGGCGCAGATAAAGTATGGGGATCCGGGCAACCGCCCTGTTCTGGTTCACGGTCAGTTTCTGCGAGAGGACCAGGTTGCCAGCATAAAACGGTTGGGAGTGTTCCCGACGCTTTTCCCTATGCACACATTTTACTGGGGTGATTGGCACCGGGAACACACAGTCGGTCCAGTGAATGCCGACAATATCTCTCCAACAGGGTGGCTGCGTGAGCGGGCCATGATGTTCGGCACGCATCACGATGCCCCGGTCGCCTTTCCGGACAGTATGCGTGTCCTTGCGGCGACGGTTACACGTCGAACACGGTCTGGTGACATTCTTGGGCCGCACCAGAGGGTTGATGTGATGACTGCGTTGAAAGCCATGACAATTTGGCCCGCCTGGCAACATTTCGAAGAAGATCAGAAGGGCTCAATCGAAGTTGGAAAAGTCGCCGATTTCGTCATTTTGTCCGACGATCCAACTGCTGTTGATCCCGAGAAGCTGGCCGAACTTGAAGTACTTGTGACCATAAAGGGGGACGAAGTTGTCTATGAGGCCGAAGACGGTATCAGGGAAGGCAATCTGCAATTCTCGCCGTTTTCGAATGATCCAGTAATCGCGCACCTTTTTCTGCATGCGGTTTATCAAGGGATGAAGGTCGAAACCCCATGGCTCGTGCGGAATTAACATGAGTTTTTTCGCGGAAAGCTGAGGCTTTTTGTCGAAGATCATCGAGTAAATCGCATCTGCGAAATGCTACGGAAAGGGCGCCCTGCGGGACGCCCTTTTTTGCTTCGTACACGGCCGAGACTTCTTCGCGAATGATCTCGGGGTGCGGACTCTGCTGAACATAAGGCCGTTCCACTCCTGCAAGCGGTTTGCCCTGCGGACCGGACCGCCCGTTTTCAGAAACGCCGCTCGAAGCCCAGCTCAAACTCGGTTTCCATATAGCTGTAGGCCCTGATATCAGACTGAGTTCGGTTGTATTCCAGTTGCATGAACGGCGAGAAGCCGTTGCCAAAAAACAGATCGTTTTTTTCGACCCTGACTGCCGTACCCCACGACGTCTCGTCCGGCGAGGCGGTGAGGATCGGGCTGGGTGATTGGAATATCCTGTTTTCAAGATAGACGGACGGACGAAACGTGAAGCCGCCGCGTGTGTCGACCTGACCAAACAGGGTCAATCGCTTGCGCAAGTAATTGTCCAGATCGCCTTCGACTGACTTGTCCTGGATCAGCGCGCTCAACCCGATGGATCCCCGCCCGCCGATGGACCGGCGGACACCAAGTTCGGCCTGAAACTCATGACCGTCCAGCGCGCTGTTTGTCGGGTTGTGCAGGCGCGACGCGGATACAAGGCCAAAGACAGATCCCCCGAGCAGGTTTCTGCGTTCGAACGCAGTTTCCAGAGCGATGCGGTTTTCGAACACATTGCCGCCGACAAGTCGGGTCGAGAGGGCCGGCCCGAAAGACACGGTGGTCAACGAGGCGAGGGTGCGCAGACCGAACCTTCCGACAAAAATGTAGTCATCGTAGTTCGAGGTTCGCGCCTCGGTCACGTCAAACGCCAATGATGCAAATGCAACGGTATCGAGGGTGGAAAAGGACAGGTCGACCGGTTTGCGGAAATTCGCAGCTCCGGTGACGCGCAGGCCGAGCTCGGTCGAGGTGTCGCGGTCCAACGTGAACGGCAGCTTCAGCCCGAACAGGTTCAGTGTGATCTGGTCCGTGTCGTATTTGCGCGGATTGCCGACGGTGGTCAGGCCGAGGCTGAGATCCCAGTCGAACCCCCGGCGGGCGTCGATCTGCCGGATGTAGCTGAGAACACGGGCGCGCACAGGGTCCGGCAGATCGCCGGAAAGAACGACAAAGAACTCGTTTCGTGCCCGGTCCCACTGATGGGCCAGAAAGAATGCGCGGGCAAGTTCCAGCCTGACCCGCACGAGATTCGGATTGGCCGCCAGTATCGAGGAGAACTTTTCGATTGCAGCTTGCGGTTGTCCGCGTTGCAGATCCGCAAGGCCACTTAGAAACAAAGCTTCGATTTCCGTTTCGTCGACAAACGCAGCGACTGGAACTTTGTTTTCTGACTGGGCGCGGACCTCGGTATTGGGTAACAGGACAAACAGAAAGCTGAGGGCGGTAAGCAGAATACGGGTCAAGAACAAGCCTTTTTGGACGTCATCCGGCGCCAGAACGAAATTGAGCGGCGCGGTCTATTATTGTTGTTGCGGGAAAGCATTTTTGCCGTGAAAACAAACTTTTGCGTCAATTCGGCCCACGGTGCCTGTCGCATTTTCAACAACAAAAACATATCCTATAGATTGCACGGGCGGCATCACTTGCGCCTTATGGGTGAGTAACTAATGTGCCGTTTCAGATTTGACTATGGAGCAGTTATGAATTCCCAAACACGTTGCCTGATTGCAGCATTCATCCCCGTATTATTCCTTGGCGCATGCGGCGGAGCCGCCGGTCTTGATTTTGATGGCGGCGGCGGTGGTGATTCGTCCTCTGGTGGTGGAAATTCTGCCGAAGGGCCGATTTCAACAACGCTGGCGCAGAAAATCAATCTGCCGCAGGATGGCACTGCAACCTTGAATGGCAGGGCAGTCGTGCAGGCGTATTCGTCAAATCAGGTGAATGGTCAAGTCATCGTTCAAAACCAGACTGGCCCGATTCCATCGGATCTGACGCTGATTACAAGCGGCGGAAACATCGTTGCGGCGACGGCTGTTTCGGGGGGATCCAGTTTCAATCTGGACAGCCGCAATGGTGACAGGATTGATCAGGGTACGGCAGCGGTCACCTTCAACTCTCCGGATTTGAATTCCGGTGCAACCATTCTGGACCCAACCCGGACACGGTTCGAGTATCAGACCTTTGGCGCGTGGTTGCATGACCGGAACCAGCCGTCCGGTACTGCGGGCGCCGGGTCCTATGGCTCGGTTACGCCGACCGCCGACATGCCGCGCGGGCAGACCGCCAGCTATCAGGGTGCCAGCACCGGGATTGCACGGCGCGCCGATGGAACCCACTATCAGACGGTTTCCGAAGTCAATGTGTCGACAGATTTCTCCACCGTTTCGATGAGCAGCACCAATACCGTGGCAGACAGCCTGCTGGTCGGAGGGGGCACCGGTCTCGCCCCAGAGCTGGATTTCGCAGGTACCGGCAGCGTTTCGAACTCGGGGTTCGTGGCGAATGTCGCCGGTTCGGGAACCAGCGGTCAGGCCCATGGTGTTTTCTACGGCCCCAATGCGGAAGAAGTTGGCGGAACATTCCAGACCACTGGCGCGAACGGTGTGTCTTATATCGGAGCGTTCGGCGCAGATTGATCACCCTGCAAGAGCCTTCCTGTGTAAAGGCTCTTGCTATCAGGGCTGAATGCCGGTGTCCCAAGCCTGTTACATGCGGGCTTGGGTTTCGTTGCCAAGAGTTCCCCAGGGTTCTCTGGCCGCGATGACGCCTAGAGTGCGGAGTTTGCGGCCGCCCGGACTGCCTGAATGTTTGCACCGTATACTTCGGGTCGGGAGACCGAGCCGCCCTTGAATACGGCGGAACCGGCGACCAGTACGTCCGCCCCGGCGGCTGCGACCAACGGTGCCGTCTGGGGATCAACGCCGCCATCAATCTCGATGTGAACCGGGCGATCACCGATCATCTGCCGCAGGCGGCGGATCTTTGCGGTCATATCGATGAATTTCTGGCCACCAAATCCAGGGTTCACCGTCATGACGCAAACGAGGTCCGTCAGGTCCAGCAGATGCTCGACCGCCTCGGCAGGAGTTCCCGGGTTCAGCGCAACGCCCGCTTTCATCCCGGCGGCTCGGATCGCCTGTAAGGTGCGGTGCGTATGTGGGCCTGCCTCGACATGGGCGGTCAGGATGTCGGCACCCGCATCGGCATAAGCCTGAATGTAGGGGTCGACCGGCGTGATCATCAGATGCACGTCCATCACTGTCTTCACATGCGGGCGGAATGCCGTTACCGCAGGCGGACCAAAGGTCAGGTTCGGCACAAAATGACCGTCCATCACATCGACATGCACCCAGTCGGCGCCCTGGGCCTCGATCGCCTGAATTTCTTGTCCGAAATTGGCGAAATCGGCGGACAGGATGGATGGGGCAATCTTGATGGAACGGTCAAAGCTCATGGCTGGCCTCGTGCGCAGGTAACTTGTTGCCCGCGCATATAGCCGCGATTGATGCCAAAGGGTAGGCCCAATCCCGCGTTTGCGGGGCTTGGAGCCGGGTGGCCGATACTTGCAGCACGGATCGCAGTTACAAAACTTTCATCGAACCGACACATCCCCGTTGAGTGCCGTCTGTAGCTGGCCACCAACACGATTTGGGGGTGGCACGTGCTGCGTATCGAAAAACTGACCAAGCGATTTGGTGACAACGTTGCTGTCGATGCGGCAACGCTGGATGTGGACAAACCTTGCATGATCGGGATCATCGGCCGGTCCGGGGCGGGTAAATCGACGCTGTTGCGAATGCTCAACCGGTTAACCGATTCCAGCAATGGCCGCATTCTGTACGAAGGCCGCGATGTTACCCGACTGAAAGGCCGGGAAAAACGGTCCTGGCAGGCCGAGTGCGCGATGATTTTCCAGCAGTTCAATCTGGTGCCGCGCATGGATGTCGTGTCGAACGTGCTGCACGGGACGCTGAACCGACACTCGACACTGGCGACGATATTCAACCTGTTCCCGATGGAGGATATCCATCGCGCCATCGACATAATGGATCGTCTTGGCATTGCCGAACATGCGCCAAAGCGGGCTGAGGCCCTGTCGGGGGGGCAGCAGCAACGCGTCGCCATCGCACGTGCCCTGATGCAGGATCCCAGGATTATTCTGGCCGACGAACCTATCGCCTCGCTGGACCCGATGAATGCGCAGGTCGTGATGCAGGCCCTGCGCCGTATCCACGAAGAGGACGGCCGCACCGTCATCGCAAACCTTCACACGCTGGACACCGCGCGCCGCTATTGCGACCGCGTGGTTGGCATGCGTGACGGGCGCATCGTGTTTGACGGGTTGCCCGAGCAGCTGACCACCGGGGTTGCCCGCGAAATCTATGGCGCCGACGCCAGCTTCTCGGAAGAGGCGACATCGACCGAGATCGAAACGCTCGGCGCCACCCAGAAGGCCCTGATGGAAGCCGAGGCCACCATCTGAGCCACCCCCACGACCTTTCATCGCCCGGCCCGATGAGAGGTCGGGGCAATCAAACTGGAGAGAGACAGATGAAAAAACTAATGGCTGCCCTTGTTGCGACCACTGCCATGGCCGCACCTGCAATGGCTCAGGACATCAGCGAATTCCGCATCGGTATTCTGGGCGGCGAAAACGCTCAGGACCGTCTGAACAACAACGAGTGCCTGCGGGAATACACCGAAGAAGCGCTGGGCGTTGAGACCAAGCTGTTTGCCCCTGCCGACTATAACGGCGTTATTCAGGGTCTGCTGGGCGGCACCATCGACATGGCATGGTTGGGCGCGTCGGGCTACGCAAAAACCTATCTGAGCGATCCTGAGGCGGTTGAGCCGGTTCTGGTCAAAGTGAATGTCGACGGCGGCTACGGCTACTATTCGATCGGGTTTGCACGCAAGGACAGCGGCATCACCTCGCTGGATGACATGAAGGGCAAGACCTTTGGTTTTGGTGACCCGAACTCGACCTCGGGCTATCTGATCCCGTCGATCGAAATCCCGCAGGCCACTGGTGCGACCATGGATTCGGGCGACTACTTTGGTGAAGTGAAGTTCACCGGCGGTCACGAGCAGACCATCGTTGCAGTCAACAATGGCGACGTTGACGGTGGCGTTACCTGGGCTGACGGTCTGGGCAACTGGGAAGACGGCTACAACTCGGGTGCCCTGCGCCGCGCTGTTGATGCCGGTCTGGTCGACATGAACGACATGGTCGAAATCTGGAAATCCAAGCCGATCCCGGAAGGTCCGGTAGTTCTGCGCACCGCGCTGCCTGCGGATGTCAAAGAAAAGATGACTGCCCTGATGGCTGGCCTGCATGAGAAAGACCGCGAATGCTTCTACGGTGTTGCCGCGGGTGAGGCAAAAGCGTTCGAGCCGATCACGCATGACGCCTACGAAATCATCATCGAAGCACGCAAGCTTAAGTCCAACTAAGCCTGCCTATCCAATGATCGGGGTCTGGTTCGATACCGGACCCCGTTTTCCCCTCAGGAGCATTCCATGACAGACCTGACTGCAGGGTCCCAAAGCGTCGATCAGATCCGCGACGAATATACAGCGATGACGCGACGCAAGAGGGTCTATGGTGGTATCCTTCTGATCTTGTTCGTGGCTTTGATGGCTGCGGGATTCCGCACTGCCGACAGCCGCAATGCGGGGAGCTTCACCGACGGCTGGCATCGCATTCTGGACTATCCGGCCGAGGTGTTGTCGGAAGCCTGGGAAAAGATCGGCGCTATGCCGGCGAACCTTGTCGAGTTTTTTCCCGCATTGATCGAGACACTGAACATCGCGGCGGCGGCAACTTTGGTTGGGACCATCGGCGGAACGTTTCTGGCGCTGATGTCGACGCGGGGCATGGCGCTTTGGCCATCCCTGATCCCGGTCTTCCGCCGGATCTCGGATATCTTCCGCGCCATTCCCGAGATCGTGATTGCACTGGTTCTGATCTTCATTCTGGGTGGTGGCCCGATCCCGGCGATGATCGCCATTGCCATTCACACGGCGGGTGCGCTGGGCAAGCTGTTCTCGGAGGTCAATGAAAACGCCTCGCTCAAACCGGTGGAAGGATTGCAGTCGGTCGGAGCCAACTGGTCACAACGCATGTATCTGGGCGTGATCCCGCAAGTCGGTCCGAATTATGTCAGCTACGCCCTGCTGCGTTTTGAGATCAACATTCGCGCCTCGGCCATTCTGGGCTTCGTCGGTGCGGGTGGTCTGGGCTACGAGTTGCGCAACGCCATGTCCTGGGGGCAGGGGCGTTACGATGAGGCCGCGGCCATCTTCATCCTGCTTTTCGTCACCATCGTTATCGTGGATCAGCTGTCCGGGCTGCTGCGCGACCGCCTGACCCACGGGTCGGAAAAAGGAGCTACGGCATGAGTACCTTTGCCACCGACCTGTCGATAGATGACCTCAAGGCCGAGGCCGACCGCCTGTTCAGCCGCAAGCGTATCGTGAACTTTGGATTGCCGGGATTGGTTGTCCTGTACCTGATCTATGTCTTCTTTGCCTTTGACGTGCCAGGGCTGGCCGAACGCGCCAATTGGGAAAACGGCAAGACGCTGGTTTCGGATAGCTACAGCTACAAAACCCATGTCGAGCGCGACAACCGCAATGGTGAAGTTTCGGTTGCCATCGAGGGTGAGCGCAAGGGTGCCTATCCCGAGGGGACCGCGCCGGATTGGGTCGCGTTGGGTGAGACGACCGTAATCGATCTGGAAGACGGACACGTTGTGCGCTTTGGTCCTGAGACGGTCGAGTACGACATCCCGGGTTATGGTAGGGTACGCGCGACACCCAGCCGATCCGCTGGCGTGCAGGCGGAATTGCCGTCAGAGGATGTGCCTGAATGGATCAATGTCTCCAAGAACCGTTTGGCGATCACGACGGATGCGGGCCGTCTGACGGTTACCCGCAACCGATCAGAAGTATTCCGCTATTTCACTGGTTGGGAGCTGTTCTGGTTCACGCTGGATAGCCCGTATTACGGAAAATCCTTCTCGGAGTTGATGGGGCGTGCCGCATCAGGTGAAGCCGGTGCGATCTTCAATGACTTCTGGACCAACAAGATGTGGCGGCATCAAGATGTGGCCTGGGCGATCTTTGAGACCATTCTGATGGCCTTTCTGGGAACCCTTGGGGCTGGCCTGATCGCATTGCCGCTGGCCTTCATGGCGACGCGCAATTTCAATCCGTTGCGGTCGGTACGCTTTATCACGCGCCGGGTGTTCGATTTTGTCCGTGGCGTGGACGCATTGATCTGGACGGTTGTTCTGGCCCGGGCCTTTGGTCCCGGCCCGTTGACGGGGGCACTGGCCATTCTGGTGACGGACACAGGCACATTCGGCAAGATTTTCTCGGAGGCGTTGGAAAATGTGGATCAGAAGCAGATCGAAGGCGTGCAATCCACCGGAGCGAACGCGCCACAGCGCTATCGCTTTGGGGTGATCCCGCAGATCACTCCGGTGTTGTTGAGCCAGTTGCTTTACTTCCTCGAATCCAACACCCGCAGCGCTACCGTGATCGGTGCGATCACCGGCGGCGGGATCGGCCTGCTGCTGACGCAGGCCATCATCACGCAAAAAGACTGGGAAGAGGTCGCCTATTACATCGTCCTGATCATCCTGATGGTGATGTTGATGGATTGGTTCTCGGGCTGGCTGCGCCGACGTCTGATCCAGGGTGAAACCGGAAAGACGCGCAAACCGCGGGATCGCAAGGGCAAGCCGTTCCTATTGCCGTGACCTAAGAACAAGGACAAAAAGACCATGGCGCGACTGCGTTCCGACCAGCCGTTCATCCATCCCGATTGCCAGATTGCCGGCAGCACCTTTGGCGAGTTTGTCGAGATCGGTGCCGGTACCCGCGTGGCGAATTCCGAGTTCGGCGATTACTCCTATTGCGACCGGACCTGCGACATCGCCAATGCCCGGATCGGCAAGTTTGCGAACATCGCCAGCTTCACTCGGATCGGGGCGACCGATCATCCGATGGAGAAAGCCTCGCTGCATCATTTCCACTATCGGTCAGCTGACTATTGGGACGATGCCGAGGACGATGCCGACTGGTTTGCCCATCGCGCGGGTCGCACAGCGTTTATCGGCCATGACACGTGGATTGGTCATGCCGCGATCATCAAGCCCGAGGTTACCATCGGCCATGGCGCGGTCGTCGCCTCTGGTGCGATTGTCACCAAGGATGTAGCGCCATACACGATTGTTGCTGGTGTGACTGCACAACCAGTGTGTCGTCGCTTTCCCGAGGATATTGCAGATCGCATGATGGCACTGGCCTGGTGGGATTGGGACAACAGCAGGCTTCGTATTGCCCTGCCAGATTTCCGTGCCATGTCTGCCGAAGCATTTCTGGAAAAACACGAGGCGTGATCAAGTCAGCCAAGACGGCTCCCGCGCCTGCGGGGACATCGGCTGCGCCGACGCCCCTTGGCGGCCTTGGGCCCGGCGCCGCGCATTGCGCGGCGCTATGCCCAACGGGATGAGGCCTCCGTCAGGAGGTTGAAGACGGGCGGGAGCAATCCCGTTTTATTCTTCGCTTAGGGTTAGTGTTACGCGCTCACCCGCGAATACGGTCTTGCCATATTCAACGGGCTGTCCGTCAGGATCAGCGTTTATCCCCAGCGAATGCAGCACGGGGGCACCTTCGGTCAAATGCAAATGCAGTGCCTGCGTTGCGCTGGCGGACCGCGCGGTCAGGCGGGTCGAAATACGGGTGTAATCCGGTACACCGCAGGTTTGCAGGGCCTTTGTCACCGATGCGTTTTCGGACAGGGCGTCCAGTAGGTCGGGAAATCGCTCTGCCGGAAAGACGCTCTGAAACAGACCCACAGGTTGCCCGTCAGCCAGAGACAAGCCGTCATAGACATGAACCGGGTCACCTGTTTGCAGGCCGAGCGCTTCCGCTTCGGCCTCATCAGATGTGCGGGTCGTCAGGGCCAGTACCCGTTTGCCCGGGATCTTGCCGCTGGCCGAGATGTTCTTGTGATATCTGACACGTTTGCCAATCGGGTAGTCGGTGGGGCGGGCCGAAACAAACACGCCTGCACCGCGCCGGGCGTGGACCAACCCATGCTCGGCCAGATCGGACAAAGCCCGTCGAACGGTATGCCGGTTTACGCCATGGGTTGCGGCCAATTGCGCTTCGGTCGGCAGGCGGTCGCCGGTGTTGTAGCGGCCCTCGGCTATGTCCGAGGTCAGGGTCAGGGCGATGCTTTTCCAGATCGGTGTTTTGCTCATGTCATAAAAACTTCACGGCTGCGGAGATTGCGACTCGAGATCAACAGGTGTAATATTTGTCTAGTTGTATAGTAAAAATAGACAACCTGGCCAAGAGGCTTTGATGGTGGAACAGACAGATAAATCAGCCGAAACCAGGCAGGCATGGATGGGTGTGCTGGCCCGGGCGCCGCAGGATGCCCTGATGGCGCTATGGGACGGCCTGCAGCTGAACCCGACATATGAATGGCTGCGTGCGCCCGAAATCGGTGGCGTCATGGTGCGCGGTCGCACGGGTGGCACGGGTGCCCCGTTTAATCTGGGTGAGATGACAGTGACGCGATGCTCACTGGTGCTGGAGGATGGCACGGTCGGGCACGGCTATGTTCAGGGCCGATCCCGGGATAAGGCCCGAACGGCGGCTCTGGTCGATGCGCTGATGCAGACCGGGTCTGCCGACATGGTCCGGGCAAAAGTGATTGATCCGCTCGCACGGGAGATGCAGGCCACCAAGACGGCACGTGCGGCCAAGGCAGCGGCCACCAAAGTCGAGTTCTTCACCATGGTACGCGGAGAAAATCAATGAGCGCGCAAACCCAATTCTCGGGTGGGTTCCTAAATGCGCCGATTGATGCCGCACATGCCTTTCGTGCGGCAATGACCGTCATGGCGCGACCCGGAGAGGTGCGTGACCTGACTGGTGCTGAACCCCCTGCACCTTTGTCCATAGCGGCGGGTACGTTGCTGTTGACCCTATGTGATCCTGAAACCCGCGTTCACCTTGCTGGGGAGGCTGATACCGAAGCGGTGCGGAAATGGCTGACCTTCCATACCGGAGCGCCGATTGTTCCCGCGGCCGAGGCCGATTTCTCGGTTGGCCGCTGGGAAGATCTCATGCCGCTGAACTCCTACCGGATTGGCACGCCGGAATATCCCGACCGGTCTGCCACGCTGATCGTGGAATGCGACGCGCTCGAACAGCAGGGCGCGGCACTCAGCGGGCCGGGCATCAAGGAGGTGGCGCATCTGTCGCTGCCGGACGTCTCGGCTTTGCAAGGCAATGCGGCGCTCTACCCGCTGGGATGTGACTTCTTTTTCACCTGTGGCACCCAGGTCGCGGCGTTGCCGCGCAGCACGCAGATCAGGGCAGAGGGTTAAGCGATGTATGTTGCTGTCAAAGGTGGCGAGAAAGCCATCGAAAACGCCCATGCCTGGTTGGCCGAGGAACGGCGCGGATCAACGGATGTTACCGAGCTGAGCCTTGCGCAGATCCGGGAACAACTGAGCCTCGCCGTGAACCGCGTGATGGCCGAAGGGTCCCTGTTCGATCCAGATCTTGCGGCGCTGGCGATCAAACAGGCGCGCGGTGATCTGATCGAGGCGATTTTCCTGATCCGGGCCTATCGCACGACACTGCCGCGGTTTGGTTATTCCAGTCCGGTTGAGACGGGTGGCATGGCATGTGATCGCCGCATCTCGGCCACCTTCAAGGATGCGCCGGGTGGACAAGTTCTTGGGCCGACTTTTGATTACACGCACCGTCTGCTGGATTTCAAACTGGCCGCTGACGGAGAGGTGGCTGCTGCGCCCGAAGGGTCTGCCAGGCAGGAACCAACACCGCATATCACCGAATTCCTGAAGGGTGAGGATATCATTCAGGATGAACCGCCCAGCGACGAGACACCGGGAGACCTGACACGCGAGCCGATGGAGTTCCCGTCTAACCGGCCACTGCGCCTGCAATCCCTAACGCGCGGGGATGAGGGGTTTGTGCTGGGCATGGCTTACTCGACCCAGCGCGGCTATGCCCGCAATCATGCGTTCGTGGGAGAGTTGCGGATTGGCAAGGTCGCGGTCGAGATGGACATCCCAGAGTTGGGCTTTTCCATCGAGATTGGCGAGGTCGAACTGACCGAATGCGAAACGGTGAACCAGTTCAAAGGGTCCAAAACCGAACCGCCGCAGTTTACGCGCGGCTATGGTCTGGTCTTCGGCCAGTCCGAGCGAAAGTCCATCGCAATGGCTCTGGTTGACCGTGCCCTGCGCTGGAAAGAACTGGGCGAGGACGATCTGGGCGCCCCGGCCCAGGACGAGGAGTTTGTTCTGAGCCACGCGGACAACATTCAGGCCACGGGCTTTCTCGAGCATATCAAGTTGCCGCACTACGTGGATTTCCAGTCTGAACTGGAATTGGTGCGAAAACTGCGCCGGGAAGCCGAAGAACGGATTACAGGGAAGGAGGCAGCAGAATGAAGGCGGTTGTTTTTGATATTGGCGGTGTACTGGTCGACTGGAAACCGCATCTGGCCTGGGCCGAGGCGCTTGGGTCGGAAGACGCCGCACATGCGTTTATCGAACGTACGGACTTCCTGGCGCGCAATGCGCGCGGAGACAATGGCGAGCGTTTTGCCGATCTGGCACAGGAACTTGACGATCCGCAGGACCAGCGCCTTTTTGCGGCATATGTAGGATTGTACACGCGTACCGTTGAAAACGCGATCCATGGAACCTGGGATGTTCTGGACCGGCTCAGGGCGCAGGGTACTCCAGTTCATGCCATCACCAACTGGTCAGCCGAAACCTGGCCAGAAGGACTGAAGGTGCACCCGCGTCTGGGCGAGGTGTTCGGAACATTGGTCGTTTCGGGGCAGGAGGGCGTGATGAAGCCCGACGCGCGAATTTTCGAACTGCTTTGCGCTCGTGCCGGTATTGCGCCCGAGGAGTGTGTGTTCATCGATGACGGTCTGCACAATGTCGAAGGCGCGCGTGCGGTTGGCATGGATGGTATTCACTTTACGACGCCGCGGGCGCTGGAGGCAGAACTGACCGAAAGGGGTTTCCTGTGACGGGGTTCAGGATTGTCCGTCCGGGGCGAAGTGAGCTGGGGAACGCTCCGGTGTATCCGCGCGGGCTGGCGGATTTTTGCCGAGAGAGGTCTGCGTCGGAGCGCCGATCGCGCTCCATTCGTCTGTTGGGTCGCGTTGTTGCGCCTCACGTCGCCGTTTTGCATGGCGGGTGTGCCAAAGCAAATAGAAGAAAACGATCAATAAGAACGAACCAATTAACATTACGTCCACAAAAACACCAAAAAACAAAACGATACGCCAAATGACTGAGTATAACTTCGCATATCTGGACGAACAAACCAAGCGAATGATACGCCGGGCCATCCTCAAAGGCCTTGCCATTCCGGGCTATCAGGTGCCGTTTGCCAGCCGTGAAATGCCGATGCCTTACGGCTGGGGCACCGGGGGTGTGCAGGTTTCAGCGGCGACGTTGACGCCTGATGACACGTTCAAAGTGATCGATCAGGGCGCGGATGACACGACGAATGCGGTGTCGATCCGCAAGTTCTTCGAGAATACGGCGGGCGTCGCGACAACCGAAGAGACGGCCAAGGCCACAGTCATTCAGACCCGCCACCGCATCCCCGAGGCGAAGCTGACCAAAGATCAGATACTTGTCTATCAGGTGCCGATCCCGGAGCCGCTGCGTTTTCTGGAGCCGCGCGAGACAGAGACGCGCAAGATGCACAGCCTTGAGGAATACGGGCTTATGCATGTGAAGCTGTATGAGGATATCAGCCAGCACGGCGCGATTTCGACCGCGTATGCCTATCCGGTCAAGGTGTCGGGCCGCTATGTCATGGACCCGTCGCCGATCCCGAAATTCGACAACCCCAAGCTTGAAATGGATGCGATCCAGCTGTTTGGCGCGGGCCGGGAGCAGCGGATTTACGCGGTCCCGCCGCACACCAAAGTCGTGAGCCTCGATTTCGAAGACCATCCGTTTGAAGCGACGAAGGCCGACCATCCGTGCAATCTGTGCGGGGCCGAGGACAGCTATCTGGACGAGGTGATCATGGATGATGCGGGCAACCGGATGTTTGTTTGTTCTGACACTGACTATTGCCGGTCACGCCGTGAGGCAGGCCATGTGGGCCGATTGGCTGAGGAGAGCGCGGCATGACCCCTTTGTTGCAGGTCAAAGGCATCCGGAAACGCTATGGTGCACGGATCGGGTGCATGGATGTAAGCTTCGACCTCTACCCTGGCGAGGTGATGGGGATCGTGGGCGAAAGCGGGTCAGGCAAGTCGACCCTTCTGAACTGCCTGGCGGGGCATCTGGAACCGGATGCGGGTCAGGTGATCTTTGAAACTCGGGCGAATGGACCGGTTGACACCGTTACCATGTCGGAACCCGAACGTCGGATGCTTGGCCGTACCGACTGGGCTTTTGTGCATCAGCATGCGCGGGATGGTTTGCGCATGTCGGTCAGTGCCGGCGGCAATATCGGCGAGCGGCTGATGGCGGTCGGCGATCGTCACTACGGCAATATCCGCCACAAGGCCATCGACTGGCTGGGCCGGGTCGAAATCGAGGCAGAGCGTGTCGATGACCGCCCGACCGCGTTTTCGGGCGGGATGCAGCAGCGGTTGCAGATCGCGCGGAATCTGGTGACCGGACCGCGGCTGGTGTTCATGGATGAGCCAACCGGCGGACTGGATGTCTCGGTTCAGGCGCGTCTGCTGGATCTGCTGCGTGGGCTTGTGCGTGAAATGGGGCTTAGCGCCATTATTGTCACCCATGATCTGGCCGTGGTGCGCCTGCTGGCAGACCGGCTGATAGTGATGAAGGATGGTCGCGTGGTCGAAGCTGGGTTGACGGATCAGGTGCTGGACGACCCGCAACACGCCTATACGCAGCTGCTTGTGTCGAGCGTTCTGCAGGTTTGACTATTTGGGAAAAGATGAAGTGCGATGATTGAGTTAGTCAACGTGAGCAAGAGCTTCACCCTGCACAATCAGGGCGGCGCGGTGATCCCGGTGATGGAAGGTGCCTGTCTGCAAGTCGGACCGGGTGAATGCGTGGCCCTGACCGGAGCCTCCGGAGCGGGCAAGTCGACCCTGATGCGGCTGATCTACGGAAATTATCTGGCCGCCTCGGGTCAGGTGCGGGTCGGCGGGGTGGATGTGGCGCGGGCTGAACCGCGCGAGATTTTGGCGTTACGGCGAGAGACGTTGGGCTATGTCAGCCAGTTCCTGCGCGTGGTGCCCCGGGTGCCGACGCTTGAGGTAGTGGCCGAGCCGTTGTTGGCGGTTGGCTGCGACAGGCAGGCGGCCTTGGACCGCGCGGCCGGGTTGCTGCGGCGTCTGAGTATTCCCGAACGCCTTTGGACACTCAGCCCGACGACATTTTCGGGCGGCGAACAGCAGCGGGTGAACATCGCGCGTGGTCTTGCGCATGAATATCCTGCCATGCTGCTGGACGAGCCTACAGCCAGTCTGGATGCGCAAAATCGTGAAACCGTCCTGTCGCTGATCCAGGAGGCGAAGGAGCGCGGCGCTGCGATTGTCGGGATTTTCCACGATGTCGCGGCGCGGGAGCGGGTGTGCGATCGCGAGGTCAACGTCTCGGATTTCACGCCGGGGGTGGCTGCATGACCTTGGCCCCCGTCATAGCGATTGTTGGCCCTTCGGGTGTGGGCAAGGACAGTGTGATGGAGGCGTTGGAGGCGCGGGTGGACGGCATTCAGCGGGTGCGGCGGGTGATCACGCGACCCGAAGGCGAAGGCGGTGAAGATTTCGAACGTGTTCCGGTCGAGATGTTCCGACTAATGGCACAGGATGGCGCGTTTGCGCTGCATTGGTGCGCCCATGGGTTGCAGTACGGAATTCCGGGCGGGGTCGCGGATCAGCGCCGCAGGGCCGAGGCGTTGCTGGTCAACCTGTCGCGTGCGGTCCTGTTGCAGGCGCAGGATGTGTTTGGTGAGCTGATTGTCGTGACGCTGACCGCAGATCCGGACGTTCTGGCACAACGCCTGTCGGCGCGCGGACGTGAAAGTGCAGCGGAACAAGCGCGTCGTCTGGGTCGGGCGGAGGCTCCGCTGCCCGAAGGTTTGAACCGGGTGATCGAAATCGACAACTCAGGGCCCCTTGATGCCACAGTGGATGAGATCCTGTCCCGGCTTCAGCCGGAAAGAGCGTAGCGATGGATCAGATGGAACCGACCGTCTTCAGCCTCGCCCACCAATGCCAAGTCGTCGATCCGAAACGGGTTTGGCAGCATCGGTTCAAGGTGTGTTGCAAGCGCTGCCTGAACGCTGCGAAGGGTGGGTTTGTCCAGTTTGCCGCTAAGCGTGATGTGAAATCGGAACGAATCCAACACGTAAGGGTAGCCCCAGTTGACCAGATTGGCGTCCTGTTCCGGTGTCAGGCCGTTGCCACGACGGCGGGCCAGATCCGCGTCGGTCGCAGGGGCGCGGAACGTATCAAGATCGCGAACACAAGCGGCGGCCAGTTCGCCAAGTTTCGCGGTGTCTCCCAAGGGGCACAGGGCGAGGAAGCGGCCGAGCCGCGCAATCTCCAGACCCTCCAACTTGACCGGAGCGTAGGATGCCGCCAGTCGTATGCAGGCGTCCTGCAGTTCTGCGGCTGTTCGGGTTTTGTGCAGGCGGAAGGGCGGTTTCATCGTCGCATGCAGGCCGTATTTGCGCGGAACCTCGGTGACGGTGGCTACGTCAACGCCGTCCACGGACGGATGCGCTGCCACGGAGCCCGTTTCCATGTTCCAACCCAACCAGCTTGTTGCGAACCTTGTCCAGTCCGCGTCGCCGGGTGGCGCAAAATAGATCGCGTATCGCGTGAATGTCACATTGGCCTCCTACCTGTGTGGCCGATCCATAGCCCAAACTGCGTGAAGTTCAGATGACAGAAGAATTGATCCTTGCCAATGCGACGCTTGTTTTGCCCGATGAAACGGTTACGGGCAGCATTCGCATCCTCGGCGAAACCATTGCTCAGGTCGATACTGGGGTGGCAGTCCCCAAGGGGGCGGCGGATTGCGAAGGCGATTACGTCAGCCCCGGTCTTGTCGAATTGCATACCGACAATCTGGAGCGTCACATTCAGCCGCGTCCAAACGTACACTGGCCGCACGCCGCGGCCATCATTGCCCATGATGCGGAACTTGCTAGCACCGGCATTACGACCGTCTTTGATGCCATGCGCGTGGGTTCCATACCTTCGGGCGCGGGGCGTTACGGAAAATATGCCCGGGGTTTGTCGCGCGAGCTGTGGCAGTTGCGCGAGCAGGACGCATTGAAGATCAGCCATTTTCTGCATTTGCGGGCCGAGGTCTGTTCGGAAACGCTGATCGAGGAGTTGGCCGAATTCGGCCCCGAAGATCGTGTCGGGCTGGTCTCGCTGATGGATCATACGCCGGGGCAGCGGCAGTTCCGGGACATGAACAAGCTTGAAGCCTATCTGAAGGGCAAATACGCGATGGATGACGCGATGTTCACGCGGCACGTGGCCCAGCTCAGGGGGCTGCGGGAACGCAATGGTGACAAACACGAAACCGAGGCGGTCAAGGCCGCCCGTAGGTTCGGTGCGGTTCTTGCCAGCCATGACGACACCACAGCAGATCAGGTTCGTATCTCAGCCGGTCACGGCATTCGTCTGGCCGAGTTTCCCACAACGGTCGAGGCGGCGCAGGCCTGCCATGCGCATGACATCAAGGTTATGATGGGCGCGCCGAACGTGATCCGGGGTGGTTCGCATTCGGGCAATGTGGCCGCCCGTGATCTGGCCGAACTTGGACATCTGGATATTCTGTCTTCGGACTACGTGCCGTCGGCGCTGCTGCTGTCCGCCACGATGCTGGGTGAGCTGTGGGGCAACATGGCGCAGGGCCTGAAGACAGTGACACAGACCCCCGCGCAGGCCGCCGGTCTGGCCGATCGGGGTGAACTGCGCGCGGGTTTGCGTGCCGATCTGATCCGCTTTCGCCTGCGCGATGGTATTCCGGCGCTGAGCGCGGCTTGGTCGCGAGGGCGCCGCGTCGCTTAGAGCGGCAGGGTAAAGGCCGCTCAGGTCCTGTAGAACAGATAGCGGTCCGGGGCTATGGTCTCGGGTCCGGCAAATTGCTTGAATCCCACCAGGGGCTGGCCGGAGATCAGCAATCCGCCCGGCAGCATGACCCGCGCGATCAGCGGGCTGAGGCGGGTGGCCTCGGCAACATCCTCTTCCTTGATGCCGCGTCCGAAATCATAGTGGGCCATGGCGATGCAGGGGCCGTTTTCTGCCAGCTTTTCCAGCATCGGTTCTGCCTCGCCCTGCAGAAAATCTTCGGCCGGGGGTGTGCTGGAGGGATGGCATTGCAACACGCGATCCATGACCCAGATGCGCCGGTCGGGCAGGATCTCCCGCAAATGGTCATAGGTCCGGCCATTGCCAAGTCCCATATCCAGAATATCCCCAGGTGTTTCGGCGATCCGGGCTGCAGCCCAGTTCAGACCGTCGCGTTGCGCGGTCAGGCGGCGCAGCATGGAATCAAGTCGGCTCATCGGGTACTCCGTGGGTGTATCGGATGGGGGGGGCGACCCAGATTTCTGTGGGTCCGTCCAGCAATCTGGCCAGCAGGGTTTCGGTAAATCGCCAGATGTCTGGATCGTGCACCAGGTGGTGGGTCAGCACGCCAAACGGTTCGGCATTGTCCGCGCGACCTTCGCGCCGGTCGCGCAGGAAGCCTGCGGTTCGGGTGATCAGTATGTCCGGATCAACAAGTCCCCGTGTCCCACGCCAGTCGATCGGGTCCAGATGGGTATTCACCTGTTCCAGACCAGGCGCGGCCAGCCTTGACGCACGCGGCGTTGCCGTTGACAGAATGCGATAGCCGAGATCGGGCAAAACCTGCGCCACTTCGGGGGTGATGCGGTTCCATGGCGGAACGAAAACACGCCTGAGCCGGTCGCCGAACAGTTTGTGCAGAGTCGAAAACCCAGCCCCCGCGTCCTGCGCAACTTGCGCCATTGGACGATGCAGGCGGAATTCAGCTTTTTTCTCGGTGGTCGGCGCATGGTTTTGATGGGACCACCCGTGCACCACCGGGACCAGTTCGGAATGCTGCGCGACATAATCGACCAGGGCTTGGTCTGCGTCGCGGGGGATTACGGCAAGATGTACGGGCAGGCCGATGCGGCAAGACAGAGCCGACAGGGTTTCAAGCTGCGGCGTCACGGTTACCGCATCGTCGTCCCGCCACCAAAGCGGCAGGGTCAACTCTGCATCCGACCAGAGTTTCAGTTCGTGTGTCAGAGGGTTCCAGTTTGCGGTCATCGGCACCGCTCCAGCAGCGTTTTCGTGATCTCGACGGCTTTCCGTGCGCCATCGAACCCTTGTGTCGGAACCACGCGTGCACCGTCTGACAAGACTGTGCCGACAGCCTCGGCCAGAGCAGTGCCGCTTAACCGGGCGCTGGGCAGCACCCCGATGCCCAGAAGATCTGCAAGGCTTTGAGCGCGCAAACCCTGTTCGACCTCATTGCCGTCGTCAAAGGGTATGAAAACCGCCGGCGTTCCGCTTTGCAGAATATCCAGCGCAGTGTTGTAACCGCACATGCTGACCGAAGCGGCGGCAATTGGAAGCATTTCACGAAAATCCGGCCGGACCGGTTCCAGCGTGATGTTGGTGCCTTCGGCCTGTTTCGACAGATCGGCGATGCGCGCGCTTGCGTCTCGTCCGCCGACCAGCAGGCGCCAGCGCCTGTCTGGCATCTTTTGGGCGGCCTCGATGGCCGCGCGAAAGATCGGCTGGCCCACCGATCCGCCACCGGCGCTGACGATGACCTCGTCCCGGCCGACGCCGTCCGCGTGCGGTTGCGGTGCCGGTGGGGCAACAAAACCGGTGTAGTGCAACCGCTCGGACAGCTCAGCCGTGACAGGCCAACTGACATCCAGTTTCGTGAATTTTGGGTCCGAGTGGACAAGGATGCCGTCATAGTACCGCATCACCATCGCAAGTGCGCGATGAGCTTTCTCTGGTTTGGAGGGCGGCGCAAGGATGTCGCGGATCGACCCCAGAATCAGCGGGCGGCGCGGCAGGCCATGTGCTGCTTCAAGGGCAGCCGTGAACTCTCGGGCCAGCGAGCGCCGACCAAACGGAAACAGTTCGGTGATCAGAACATCCGGCTGAAAACGCCGAACGGCCTGCGTCAGCGCGACGATCCGGGCTGACAGATATATGTCGTCCGCAACAGAGCCTGTTTCGGTCAGAAGTCGCGTGAAGTCCGTTCCATCCGACCGCAGGGGAGGCAGCCCGAAAAGCGTCAGCCCCGCACTGTTCAGTTGCGGTGCGGGCATCCCGCCAGATACGACCAACACCTCAGCCCCGTCCCGCGCATAGGCGCGCCCAAGTGTCAGGGCACGGCTGAGATGACCAGTGCCCAACAGGTGCGTGACTACGATCAGAACCTTCATGAACTGCCCTTCGGGCGCAGCAGGCGAACCGGTTCGGGATCAGGGTGCATGTTTCTCATGTCGACGATATACAGCCGGTTGCGCTTGATTTTGAAGGGTGCGGGGCCGTTAAAGTCCCACCCCCAGGCCTGCGCCAGAATGACCCGCATGATACCGATATGGCAGACGGCAAGTGTGTCCCTTTGCAGGCCTGACAGCCAAGGGGCCAGACGGGCTCGGACGTCGGACGGGCTTTCTCCGTTTGGGGGGCGGAAATCCCATCCCCAGTCCTCGATATGGCGGTAACCGCTGCTGGCATCTGCGATCAGGTCAACGCCACGCTTACCCTCCCAGGCCCCCCAGTTCATTTCGATCAGGGCGTCTGATGTCTGCGGCGCGCGTCCGGACACCAGTCGCGCCGTTTCGCTTGCACGCGTCAGAGGGCTGGACCACAGCTCGGCCGTGTCCCACGGGGAAGGGAGGGCGGAACCCGAAAGCTCGGCTTGCGCGTCGTCATCCAGTGCAATATCGCTGCGCCCCTGAATGCGCCCCGCACGGTTCCAATGCGTGTGGCCATGGCGAAGAAGGGCAAGCCGGGTCATGTAGGCACCCCCAATAGCGGGCGGGCGTGTTGCCAGAAGCGCCTGGTGGCTTCGGGCATCAGGTTGCGCGCTGCCACATGCGCGCGCGCGTTTTCTCCCAGCGCGCGGCGCAGGACCGAGTCATTCAGCAACAGCTGCATCCGGTCGGCCAGGCCTTGAGCGCCCGCTTCGACAGTCGGATGGTCCGAGGGGGCCAGAACATCGCAAACACCGGGTCTGTCCTGCGCAACAACCGGAAGGCCACAGGCCTGAGCCTCAAGATAGATCATGCCATAGGCTTCGTTCACGCCGGGCCAGACAAGAAAGGACGACTTTAGGTAGGCAGTTTGGACCCCGGCCCGGTCCAGCAGACCCAGAATACGCACCTTCCCGTTAAACCGGGCCATCAGTGCTTCGACTTCGGGTCGGGCGGGCCCATCGCCAACGATATTTAAGGCCCATTCCCCGTCAAGCTGGGCCAGTGCGTCGGCAAGAACCCGGTACGAGGTCAGCTTGTCGCCATGCCGCATCATGCCGACCGCCAGCATGGGCCCGTTGCGTTCCGAAACGGCGGGCAGATCTGCAATGGGCAGAAACGGCGGCAACTCGGCCAGGATTTGATCGCCAAATCGGTCCCGTTCCAGCGTGATCAGGTCGTTGGCGGTGTGATAGTAGATCACCCGCGCCGCATCGCAGGCCCGGTGCGCAGCGCTGGCAAAATCGGCCCATGGGCCGTTCAGCCGGCTGGAGGCGCGGGTGCTTTCTAGTTGCACATACGGAATACCCCGGGCCTTGCAGACCTGTGGCCCCAGCAGATCAGGGGCCTTGTAATAATTATGATAGGTCACCCACAGAGCCGTTTCGGCTGGCATCGTGTCCAGAACGCGTTCCACTTCGACCCGTGCCGCGGCATGCAGCGCCTGCTGGATTCCGGTATCTCCGGTCTTGTCATAGATGCGGAGCGTGGAAACGAGGTCGACCTTGTCCCCCTGCGCGCCGATCGCCTTCATTAGATTGCGCGCCATTTCGCGGTCGCCCGAGGGAACCGGGCTGTCCGGAGATTTCATGGGGGCGTAAAAGGCAACCCGTGCCATCAGGCAGGTTCCAGACACAAGGCGTTCAGGCGGGCGGACAGCCGGGCAATGCCGGGATCCATTTGGAATTCGGTGATCAGGCGCTTGTAAGCCGCCGCAGCCATTCTGGCCGCCTCTTCCGGATCGGCGGCAACACCGGACATTGCGGATGCCAGCGCTGCGGGATCATCGTCCGCCAGAACACCGTGCACGCCGGTCTCGATGAACTCGGGAATGGCGGAAACCGGGGTGGACAGGATTGGCAACTGCTGAGAGGCCGCTTCCATCAACACGTTGGGCAAACCATCACGGTCGCCGTCCACCGCAATCCGGCTGGGAAGAACAAACAGGTCGGCACGCCGCATCGCCTCGATCACTTCGGGCTGATCGCAGGCACCTTTCCAGCTGATCCGGTCCGCCAAACCCGCAGCGACGGCCCGTTCCTGCAGCTGTTTGTTCAATGAACCGCCCCCGATATGGGTCCAGTGCCAGTCCAGTGCATCCGGTAACAGGGCGAATGCGTCGATCAGTCGGTCAAACCCTTTTTTTTCGACCAACCGGCCGACGGACAGCATGTGAAACGGGTCGTTTGCGGCCCGGATCATACGGTTGGGAGGGGACGGAAAGCGCGACAGATCCAGCCCGTGATAGATCAGTTCAATCCGCGCGGGATCATCAGAAAGCCCACGCAGGTGTTTTGCGCCAATTGCGGTGCAAGTGGCCCCGAAGGTGGCACCAAACGTGTCGGACCGCAGTTTTTCCCGCTTCTCCCATTCTGGTGAGGTCCAGATGTCCTTGGCGTGGGCGGAAAAGCTCCACGGCAATCCCCGCATGATCGCGGCATATCGCGCGACTGAGGAAGGCGTGTGCATGAAATGCGCATAAAGCGCCAGCGTTTGCTCCGGCAGTTCGGCGGCCAGAACGCAGGCCTGCCCGAAGCGCCGGATGCGATTGTGACTAGGGTCGCGGCGCAGATCATCGCGCCAGGCCCGATACGCCTGCTTGTAGCCAGGCAAAGCCCGCGCCACATGACGGGCAGCCCAGACACGGCCGGGTTCTTCGTACAAGTACTCGGGCAGGTAATGGACACGACCCTGAAATCGGTCGTGCAGAGGGTGGCGTTTGACATCCGTTGGGTGGCGCAGGGACCAGATATCAAAGCGGTGGCCAGCCTCTTGCAGGGCCACCAGTTCCTGGGCGATGAACGTCTCGGACAGGCGCGGCCAACCTTTGACCAGCACCGCCAGTTTCGGCAGGTCTGCGGTCATCCGGTGGCCCGTTCCCGTTTGCGGCCCAGCAGAACCTCAATGCGATCGGTCACGTAATCCAGCCCGCCCAACAATCCGCCCCGGATGGCTTCTGACGGCAGCGGCTGGTGCGGAATATTGCGAATGGCCTGGATCATTGCCTCGGTTGTCAACCCTTCCCGGCGTTCGTCCAGCATGCGGATCAGGCCCAGGTTTTCGGCCCGGGAAGCCCGGATCCACTGTTCCAGGCGCGGTGTCGTGCGCGGTACGATGACCGCGCGTTTGTCAAAGGACAGAACCTCGCAAAAGGTGTTGTAACCACCCATGCAGACAACTCCGGTGGCGCCGGCAAACAGGGTTTCAATCTGCGATTCAAATCCTACCGCGGTAACACGCCCATCAAGCGCGGCAACGCGCGTTTCGAACTCTTCCCGCAATTCGCCCGACAGGAACGGTCCGTAGACCAGCACCGCCCTTGGCGACAGGTCGGGGTCGCTTTCGTAAGCGGACAGCACCAGATTGACGAGCGCCTTGCCGTCTCCGCCGCCGCCGGGCGTGATCAGCACATAAGGCTGTTTGGGTGGGTCGCCAACGGGGCCAAGATCGCGCCGAAGATAACCTGTCCAGTGAATACGGGATTGCGCCGCCGGGCTGAGCGGCAGCCCCTTGGTCGGATCGTAGACCGATCGCAAGCCGTATACCCAGATTTCGTCGTAAAACCGCTCCGTCGCGGCCACTGCGTCCTTTCTGGCCCACTCGGCGGCCAGAACCTCGGGCTCGTCCAGAACATCCCGCAGACCCAAGACAAGCCGTGTCCGGCGCGAACGTTCAAGGGTTTCCAATGTGCGCAGCAACTCGCCCCGAAACCCTGTCGGCTCTTTGTCCACGACAAAGACGTCAGGATCGTACTGCTCGACCGCGGTTTGAATCAGGCGCGCGCGCAGCTCCGTGACTTCTTCGATGCCCATGCCAATGGTCTGCGAGGCATATGAACCGTCGGCCCGCTTGGTGACACCGGGCAGGCGCACATGGTCGACGCGGCGTGGAAACGTAAACCGCCCCGCCACGGGCGAGCCCGTCAGGATCAGCGCGGAGGCCGTCGGATCTGCCTGGGTGATTGCGGCGGCCAAAGCACGGGAACGGCGCAAATGTCCCAACCCGAACGTATCGTGGCTGTAAAACAAAATGCGCGGCGCGCGGCCGGATATCTCACTATGTCGTTCTAGGCTCATGCCTTCGCCCGTTTTTTGTCATTTCGGTGCAGTATCCGCGCAAATGCACCCGTATCTTATTATTTCAGTCTCTGCCCGCCAAACGAGCGCTGCCCGACCTGCAAATGCGCCATGCATTGCGATTTGGCAACATCAATTCCAGAGCAGAACAGGCGCGTGGCACCGGATTGTCCCGCCCAAACCGGTCTGACGGTGTTCACTTGTTACAGGATTGGTCATATTCAGTTTTTGTCAGGTTGAAAACAGCCTTGTCCAAAACTGTGCGCCAGGAACACGGCTGGACACTTTATCGAGATGGGAAGGTTGGATAATTTGAACACCTGTAAACGCTTGAGTATTCTGTGCGGCAACATGCGAACTGGACCTAAACCCATGCACTTCAAACTGTTTGCCGCGCTGGTTTTCACTTTCTGGGCAGTGCTTGCTGCCGGAACGGGGGCCGTCGCTCAGACATCTTTGATTCCGGGATACCCGACTGCTGGCGACACCAGTGCCGAGACGAGCGCCGACGGAGACATAGCCGCAGCCATCCGCGCCGCGACCGAAGCTGGCGCAAGCGTGATCGTGATCGACAGCGCCGGGCAGGTCGCAACTGCCGGAACCACCGGAGCCGCCGGTGCGGCTGCGGGCGACGAGAACGACCCGATGGGTGAAGGCTCGCAACTGATGAAGGCGCAGGAGAGGTTCAGGACTTTCCGGGAGTCGGTTCAGTCGCGGCTGGAGGCGTTGCCCTATTCGATCTTCGAAGTGCAGTACATTCTGCGCCAGACCAGCCCGGACGGGCGGATCATGACCTATGTCGAGGTTCTGGCCTGGAATGTCCTGTTCCTGCTGCTGGGACGGTGGCTGTCCATCGAGATCTACGGCAAGCGTATCGCGCGGCGTATCGTGGTGGCGCGATCCAAGGACAACCCCCAGGGGTACCGTGAGAAGATGCCGTTCCTGGTGTTCCGTTTCCTGATGGGGATCGGGGCCACCGTGTTTGCCATGTTGCTGGCGCTGATCGTGGGGTATCTGTTTCTTGGCGAGGCCGAGGACATCTCGATCCAGTTCACGGTCACAGCCATCTTCACGGCGTTCTTCCTGTCGCGGACAGTGTCGGATCTGTGGCGGATGGTCCTGTCGCCCTACCTGAGCCAATACCGACTGCCACCCTTTTCCGACAGGGACGCAAAGCGGTTGTACATCTGGGCTTCGGCCATCGCGACCTATGACATTTCGGTCGTTCTGTTTTCCACCTGGGTTGCCGATTTCGGGCTGAACTACAACGTCTACGCGATGGTCTACGGAAGTCTGACGATGCTGGGCGCTGTCGCCAATGTCTTCATGATCCTATTCAATGCCCGTGCTATCTCGAACGCCATTCGCGGCGGACGCGCGCCGGATCAGGTGTCGTGGATATTGCGGTTCATCTCGTTCGCCTGGGCTCCTGTGCTGATCGTGTATCTGGTGTTCAGCTGGCTGAAACTGGCCGTGGATCTGTTGCTGGAAAATCAGAACTCAATACCGATTGTCGCCAGCAGCTATCTCATTTTCATGTCCGTCGTGATTGCTTACGGCGCCATGAACTATCTGTTGGAGCGGTATTTCGACCGTAACCGTCAGATCGAGGAAATGAACGCCCGCGCGGAAGAGGCCGAAACCGAAGAGGGGCAAGGCGCAGCGGAAACACCTGAAGCTGAGCAGAGAAAGCACACCATCCTGACCTACGAGGATCTGGCCCGGCGCGTTGCGGGCATTCTGGCCTTTGTGGTTGGTGCCTACGCACTGGTGGTGATCTGGAACCCGGACGCCAACTGGAGCGAGGATCTTCCGATCGAGCGGGTGCTCGATGTGATGGTAATCATCTTCATGGGCTATATCCTGTTCCATTTCTTCCGCATCTGGATCGATTCCAAAATCGCCGAAGAAGAGGTCGATGTCGGCGAAGCGGAACTGGGCGATGAAGGCGGCGAAGGGGGGCAAAGCCGTCTGGCCACCCTGCTGCCGCTGTTCCGCGGTGCGATCCTTGCAGTTGTCGTCGTGACCATAGTTCTGATTGTGCTGATGGAGCTGGGCATCAACGTCAGTCCGCTGTTCGCGGGTGCCGGTGTTGTTGGTCTGGCCGTCGGGTTCGGCTCGCAAACGCTGGTGCGGGACATCTTCTCGGGCGCGTTTTTCCTGATGGATGATGCCTTCCGTAAAGGCGAATATATCGATATCGGCGACGTGAAGGGGACAGTTGAGAAAATCTCGGTCCGGTCCTTCCAGCTGCGCCACCATCTTGGGGCGCTCAACACCATTCCGTTTGGCGAGATCAAGGTGCTGACCAACTACTCACGCGACTGGGTGATCATGAAGCTGCCGCTGCGTGTGACCTATGACACCGATGTCGAGCAAGTGCGCAAGCTAATCAAGAAGCTGGGCCAGCAGTTGCTGAGCGATCCGGTGATCGGCGAGAACTTCATTCAGCCATTGAAATCGCAAGGCGTGATCGAGATGCAGGATTCAGCGATGATCATCCGGGTCAAGTTCATGACCAAGCCGGGCGACCAGTGGTTGGTGCGCAAGAAGGTCTATCAGGAAATTCGCGAGCTGTTCGCGCGCGAGGGCATTCGTTTCGCCCACCGCGAGGTCACCGTGCGTCTGGCCGATGACAAGAATGCCGAGGACCTGACGCCCAAGCAGCGCGAGGCCGTAACAGGCGCAGTGCAGGCGGCGATTGATGAAGACTATCTTGACGATATTGGCCCGGGCGGCGGCGATGACAGATAGCGCATCCTCCCGCCCCTTTGACCGGCGTCTCTGACGAGACGCCAGCAAAGAGTTGGGCTGGGCCGCGCGTCCCGCGCAGCGGTGGCTCTTTGGATGAGTGGGATAAACTGACACGCCTTTGAGCCACGGCGGGCCGAGAACGTGCAGAGCGGTTGGGGTTTTTGCGAGCGAGGGTCTGTCGGAAAAGCGTCAGGCAGACAGACCAGCCCACTGCGGCGGGGAGGTGCCAAGCCTTGATGCGGGCAGCGGCCAGTGCATCCTGGCAGTCCCGACGCTCAGCGCGGATTTCAGGCGGTGGCCAGGCCCCCAACCCGAAACCTCGGTAGCCTGGGCATAGTCCTGCGGGGTGGCACCCTGCATCTCGACCTCGGGGTCGGATTTGCTGAGTGCCACCAGCAACTCTGCGGTGCGTGCAAGTGACAGTTTGGCGTGCATCACCGGGTTCCCCCGCGCGGCCTGAGCAAGCGCCGACAGGATTGATGCGGCCATCAGGTAACCGGTGGCGTGATCCAGCGCCTGCACGGGCAGGGGGGTAGGCTTGTCCGCCTGCGCCCAGATGCGCCCGGCATCGGCGATCCCGGCGCTCATCTGGACAAGGCTGTCAAACCCGCGTCGGGTCGACCAGGGGCCTTGCCACCCATAGGCGTCCAGTGTCACCTCAACCCGGTTCGGGGCCAGTTCATCCCGTTTGGTTTTGGTCAATCCAAGCGCGTCCAGTGCGCCGGGACGATAGCCGTGAACAAAGACGTCCGCCTCGGCCAGTAGGTCATGCAACTTTTGAACCCCGGCAGGAGATTTCAAGTTCAGATAGGTGCATCGTTTGCCCAGCGAGATGTCGGGAATGACCCCGGGCTCGTCCCAACCGGGGGGATCGATCCGCAGCACTTCAGCGCCGAATCCGGCGAGGGTTCGGGTGGAAACCGGGCCAGCCAGAACGCGGGTCAGATCAAGGACCCGCAAGCCAGCGAGTGGCCGTTCTGCTGTGGCATTTGGCCGGTCGCGCAGGGTGACGATTCGCGGGGTTTCCCAGGTAATCAGCGGGTCGCGCGACACGGCACGGCCCTGAGGATGTTCAAGCCATTCCACCCGGCTGCGCATGGCAGCGGCAACACCGCCTTCGGCAACAATTGCGCTTTCAAGTTCCGAAATCGCCCACTGCCTGACCGCCTGGGATACGGCTTCCCGATCTGCGGGTGTATCCAGAACCTTGAGGGCCGCGCTGCGGTGGTGCGGCAGGTTGGTGTGCAACCGGATCCAACCGTCCGATGCCCTGTAGTTGCCGGCAACCGCATCCCACAGGTCCGGCATCTGCCAGCCATCGGGTTTGAACGAAAACCCGAACCAGAGCGATGCCAGGCGGTGATCGACGGTGATTTCCGGTGGCTTCGCGGACAGGTTCAGGGCTGAAGTCAATGAAGCAAGCTCTTGCCCGATTGCGGCAAAGCTGGCCGTGGCAAGCTCTGACACCGCAAACACGCTTGAAAGTGCGCCGTTCCCGGTAGTCCGATAGCTGTCTGCGGCGGGAAGGGACGACAGCAGGCTCATTGCTGATAGGGGTCCAGACTGTCGCGAAGCCCGTCGCCAAGGAAGTTGAAGGCCAGCACCACGACGATGATCGGCAGCATCGGGATGGCTGTCCATGGGTAGATCTCGATCGAGGCGAGGTTCTGTGCGTCGTTCAACATCACGCCCCAACTGACCGCCGGAGCCCGCAGGCCAAGGCCGAGGAAACTGAGCGCCGTTTCCCCGAGGATCATTGCCGGGATCGACAATGTGGCCGAGGCGATCAAGTGTGACATGAAGTTCGGCAAAAGGTGCTTGCGGATCACCCGCCCCGAGCTTGCGCCCATCATTTCCGCCGCGCGTACGTATTCCTCTTCGCGCAGGGACAGGAACTTGGCGCGAACGGATCGGGCGAGACCGGGCCAGTCGAGAATGCCGAGAATGATCGAGATGATGAAGAACACCGCCACCGGGCTCCAGTTCGACGGGACCGCAGCGGACAAGGCCAGCCACAGAGGCAGCTCCGGCAGCGAGCGCAGGATTTCGATCACCCGGTTGATGGTCCAGTCGATCCTGCCGCCGAAATATCCCGCCATCGACCCGAACAGGATACCCAGAAAGAACGACACCGAAATACCGATGAGGCCCACGGTCAGCGACAGTTGCGCGCCGTAAAGGATGCGGCTGAACACGTCCCGGCCCAGCCGATCCGAGCCCCAAAGGAACAGCGTGGCGCCCTCGGGGGCGCAGAACAGGTGCCTGTTTGTTTTGATCAGTCCTGCCAGCTTGTATTCGGACCCTTCACAGAAGAACCGGATCGGGCGTGGGTCTTCGGTGTCGGGGACGAATTTCCACTGAAAGGTCTCAAGATCAGCTTCGGCTACAATGGGATAGACGTAAGGCCCGACAAATTCACCTTCGTGGAACCAGTTGACGCTTTGGGGCGGGGCATAGAGGTGTTCGCCATTGCGGTCGTTCGGCCCGTAAGGCGCAATGAAGCCGGCGAAGGGCAGCATCAGATAGCATAGCAGCAGGAAGATACCCGAAATCAGGCCCAGCTTATGGGTCCGGAACTTGCGCCAGACCAGAACCCAGTTCGGCGCGTCCAAATCCGCGCGTTCGAGTTGTTGGATCGAGGCTTCGGGATCGAACGGGGCGTCGTCGACATAGCGGCCGTCAGGAAGTTTGCTCATGCTTCACGGCCCTCGTATCGGATGCGCGGGTCCAGCATGACCAGCAGGATGTCGGAGATCATCGTCCCGATCAGGGTCAGCAGGGCGACGAACATCAGGATGAAGGCCGACAGGAACTGATCCTGTGTCTTAAGCGCGGTCAGCAGGGTCGGGCCGATGGTTTGCAGGCCCAGAACGACCGACACAAGTACCGATCCCGACACCATCGAGGGCAGCAGGTTGCCGATGTCCGCCACAAACGGGTTGAAGGCAACGCGTAACGGGTATTTCGTCAGCATCCGCGACGGGGCCATGCCCTTGGCGATGGCGGTTTCGACATATGGCTTGCCCAACTCGTCCAGCATATTGGCCCGCAAACGCTGCATCATCGCGGATGCGCCTGAGGTGCCGATGACAAAGGTCGGAACAATCAGGTGGACAAGAATGGACTTCAGCTTGTCCCAACTCATCGGCTGGCCTTCGAAGGATGGGTCCATCAGCCCGCCGATGGGCAGGTTGAAATAGCGGTGGCCGTAATAGAACAGGATCAGCGCCAGAAGAAAGTTTGGCGTGGCGAGACCAAGATAGCCAACAAAGGCCGAGGTGTAGTCGATCCAGGTCCGCGACTTTGCAGCAGCCAAAACACCCAGCGGCAGGGCCACTGCATAGACGAAAAGGATCGCGGCCAGGTTGACCACGACCGTCAGCCACAGCGTGTCACCCACGATTTCGGACACGGGGCGGTCGAATTCAAAGGACCAGCCGTAATTGCCCTGCAACAATCCTTCGAACCCGTGGGGACCGGGCCAGAACCCCATCCAGATCAGGTATTGCTCCGGCATCGACCGGTCCAGCGCGTATTCCTTGCGCAGAAACTCGGCCTTGGCCACGCCGGCCGACTGGCCCGAGGCCTGCAATTCAGCAATCTGGTTGCTGAGATAGTCGCCGGGCGGAAGGTTGATGATCACGAAGATCAAAACCGACACCACCAGCAGTGTCAGCAGCATCGTGAAAAAGCGGTACACCGCGTAGCGCAGCATGATCATTTAGCTGCTCCTGTCAGTCGGCGAAAAAGAACTCGTCTGGCCGGTGGACGCCGAAATGCGCACCGGGTTCCCACGCCCACATGGCTTGCTGAGGTACATTGCGCAGACGGTTCGAAACCACGATCGGTTGCGGTGCACCGTTCAGAATACCGATGGCGTAAAGCTGATCGGCATGAATTTTCAGCATTTCGGTCCAGACCGCCTGACGCTCTTCGTCGGTTGTGGCGATTTCCCATTTGTGGGCCAGTTCCATTAACCGCTCTGCCTCAGGCATGTCTGGTGACTCGCCCGCTTCGCCACCTGTCTGATGATACTGCCCCCATTTCGGCCACGCCAGAAACACCTGATCGGTCGGGGCCAGATAGGCGGGGGAAGTGTGATTTTGCGGGATACCGTCATCCCAGCCAAACCAGACGGATGCCATCGTATTACCCGAGAAGACGCGGTTGCGCAGGATGTCCCGGTCCAGCGGGCGCATGACCAGCTTGACGCCAACTTCGCGCCAGGTGTCGGTGACGATCTGCAATGCGTTTTCAACTTCTTGCCGTTCGCCAGCGGTTTCGATCACCAGTTCCATCGGACGTCCGTCAGGCAGCAATCGGATTCCATTGTTATCCCGCTTGTCCAGCCCGGCCTCGTCCAGAAGGGCATTGGCCTGCTCGATGTCGAACTGCGCCCAGGCCTGTGCATTTTCTTCGTTGTAGAAAGGTGAGGCAGGCAGCACCGACATCGCACCGGGCTGGGCCAGCTTGAAGTAAAGCGCCTGGTTGATCGTCTGGCGGTCAATTGCGAGTGAAAGGGCGCGGCGCACGCGCACATCGCGCAACACTTCGCGCCAGCCATCATCCGAGTAATTCAAGTTCGGGTAGATTGCGATCTGTGACGCCACCCCGGTTTTCCAAAGCAGTGTCTTGTAGTTTCCCTTCTCCTCACCCTTTTTCAGGATTGATGCGTCACGGAAAGCCAGCCCGCGCCCCTGCAAATCGGTCTCACCCGCGTTGGTCTTGGCTGCGACAAGGCCGGGGGCGACGATCTCCATCTCGACCACGTCGATATAGGGCAGTTGCACGCCCTTGGAGTCGATGCGGTGATAGTAAGGGTTGCGGACAAAGTTGTGCCGGATCTTCTTGCCCGAGCTCGCGTTCAGCCAGGGTTGCAGGGTTGGCAGTTCGTGATTGTCGAATTTATAGAGGTTATCCAGCTTGTTGTGCAGCGCGGCCCAGCTTTTGACCCTTGCATCGTCAACCTGAAAGGCCAGATCTTCGGCATCTGCAAACTTCTCATGATATTGCTTGAGGAAGGCGGACGGGCGGTAAATGAAGGGGGGGCGGGCCTGCGCCAAAGATTGAAGGAAATTCGGGTTCGGATCGTCCCATTCGTACATGATTGTCCGTTCGTCCGGGAATGTCACGGTCGGCAACTTGCCTTCGACTTGCAGGAAATCCGGCGGACCGGAGGGGCTGAGGAGTTCATTGTTGGCCACATCCTCCCACCAGTAGCGAAAATCTTCCGAGGTGAAGGGAGAGCCGTCGGACCATTTGTGCCCTTCGCGCAGATGCAGCGTGAACTTGCGGTTGTCTTCGTTGTCGAATGAGGCCAGCAGGTCCGGGACAATTTCATAATTCTGGTCGAAACCGACCAGGCGGGCATACCCATAGACGACCATCTGGCGGATGTCCTTGGATCGCGTCACCATCGTGCGCAAAGTTCCGCCGGGCGTGCCGAATTCACGCCCCTTTGCGGCCAGATCAACGATCAGGGGGTCCTTCGGCAAACGCTCCTGAACCGGGGGCAGGTTGCCTGCGTTGACTTCAGTGGCCCAGAATTCGCTTTCCTGTGGTGTCGGAACGGTCTCTGCCGTGGCGGGCAGCATCCAGGTCAGGGCCAGCGACGCGGCCAGAAACAGGGGACGAGTGGTTTTAAACATGGCAACGTACCTTATGGCCGGGCTCCAGCTCTATCAATGAGGGTACCACGGTGTCAGAGAAACGAAAGGCTTCTTCCCAGCTGCTCGGTGCCCCCGCGCCCAAAGCGACCAGTTTCAGGTCGATGGGGCGGTTGATGTCAGGTTCCGGTTGAGCGGCAATCAGCGCTTTGGTGTAAGGGTGGCGGGGATTGTAAAACAGGGTCTCAGGCGGGGCTTGTTCGACGATCAGTCCCCGTCGCATCACGGCGACCTCATCAGCGATGCGCGCCACGACGGCAAGGTCGTGGGAGATGAAGAAATAGGACAGGTTCAGACTGTCCTGTAGATTCTCCAGCAATGTCAGGATCTGTTCCTGCACCGACACGTCCAGTGCTGAGGTCGGCTCGTCACAGACGATCAGCAACGGGTCCAGCATCATGGCGCGGGCAATCGACAGGCGCTGGCGCTGACCACCGGAAAACGCATGCGGGTAGCGTTTGAGCATGTCCGCGTTCAAACCGACCCGTTGCAGCATCTCGGCCGCCTTGTCCCGCTGTTCGGAAACAGACCCGATGCGGTGGATTTCCAACGGCTCGGTCATGGCGTCCTGAATGCGCATGCGCGGGCTAAGCGAACTGTAGGGATCCTGAAACACCATCTGCGCATTGCGTTGAAACGCGGTGCGCTGTGCGCGTGTCATCTTGTGGACCGTGATCGGATCGGCATCAGCCGAAGTGCGGAACAGCACTTCGCCGCCCGGATCAGGTAGCTCGGCGCCCAAGGCGATGCGGGCGGCGGTGGTCTTGCCTGACCCGCTTTCGCCTACAACGGCCAGCGTTTTGCCCCGGGCCAGCTGCAGATCGACACCCTGACAGGCGAAGATTTTCTTGTCGTCCTGCCAACCCTTGCTTGAACGCATGGTGTAAGTCTTGCTGACGTCCTTCATCTGCAGGATCAGATCATCCTGCGGCATCGGCAGGCCGACGGCATCCTTGTCCGGGATTTCCGGTGCGGCATCAAACAGTTGCCGCGTGTATGGGTGCGCGGGCGCATTCAGCATCGGCTCGGCCGGACCGGCCTCCATCACGCGACCTTTGTGCATGACGACAACCTGCTCGGCCATGTTGGCGACAACGCCCAAGTCATGCGTGACCAGGATCAGCGCCATGCCGGTTTCTTTTTGTAGCTCCTTGATCAGCCCCAGAACCTGCGCCTGCGTCGTCACGTCCAGCGCGGTGGTCGGTTCATCTGCGATCAGCAATTCGGGTTTCGAGACCATCGCCATGGCGATCATCGCCCGCTGCCGCATGCCGCCGGACAATTCGAAAGGGTAAGAATCATATGCCCGCTGAGGGTCGGGAAACCCGACGCGCTCGAACTGGGTCAGAACCTCTTTGCGAGCCTGCGCCTCGGACGCACCGCGATGCAGCCAGAGAACCTCGCTGACCTGATTGCCGATCTTGTGCAATGGAGAGAGGGATCGCATCGGCTCCTGAAATATCATCGAAACGCGATTGCCGCGAATATCGCGCATCTGGCGTTCGTTGATTCGGGTCAGGTCCACCAGACCCTTGGAATCATTCAAGGTAATTGTTCCGCTGCGAATCTGGGCCGTGCGCGGTAGAATGCGCAACGCTGCCCGGCAGGAAATGGTTTTGCCCGATCCGGATTCTCCGACCAAAGCAAGCGTTTGCCCCGCCTCGACGTCAAAATTCACGCCTTTGACAACAGATTCCGCACTGCCAAAGCCAATGCTGAGGTCTTGGACAGACAACAAAGCATTCATGCAGGTTTACCACCTGTTTGACCGTAGGTCGGCATCGGCTTGTTCGACTCCCTGTGTTTTTTGGCTCAGTTTCGCGCGGTTAGTGCCGCATAGTCAAACCGTTCTTGGGCCCAAACGTCGCGGAAACGTGAAACCGGGGGCAATTTATCTACACAAAGTCTTGAGTTCTTGTCATCTAGGGCAGTGTCGGCCACATCTTGTCTGTCGACTGCCATCAAGGAGAGACTTGCCCCGTGTCCGACAATCAAAGCCGTCTGGATCTGTTCATCGACCGCATGGTGTCACAGCGCGCCTGCCTGGATTTTGCCATTGCGCAAACCCGCAGCATGCCGGGTCCCGTGTTTGAGCTCGGGCTGGGCAACGGGCGAACCTATCATCACATGATCGGTCGTATTCAGGATCGCCCGGTTTATGTTTTTGAACGGGCGGTTGCGTCGCACCCGGAGTCCACACCGCCCGACGATCGGGTGATCCTTGGCGACGTGCGGGAAACTCTGCCCGCGTCGGTCGACCGTTTTGGCGCATCGGCCAGCTTGATACATGCGGATCTGGGCGGGCATAACAGGGCCAAGAACGATGCGTTCGCACGATTTGTATCGCCGCTGATCGAGCCGCTTCTGGCCGAGGGCGGATTGATGGTGTCCAGTGATCGCATGTATTTCCAGGCCCTAACCGAAGTGCCGCTGCCGGCAGGTGCTGTGGAAGGCCGCTGTTTCATTTATCGCCGCTGATCCGGGCCACAGGAAAGAGCGCCAATGCTGTTTTATGACTGCTCAACCGCCCCCAACCCGCGCCGGGCTCGCATGTTCATCGCTGAAAAAGGGCTTGATATTGAAACCCGGCACATCTCGATCGCTGATCGAGAGCAGTTGAGCGACGATTTCAAAGCGGTAAATCCAAGGGCAACGGTGCCGGTTCTGGTGACGGATGGCGGCACAGTCCTGACCGAAAACCTTGGAATCGCTGCCTATCTTGAAGCGCGCTTTCCCAATCCGCCTTTGTTGGGCCGTGGTCCGGACGATAAGGGCCTTGTTCTGATGTGGAACAGTATTGTCGAGCAACAGGGCGGCGCCCCGATTGCCGAAGTGCTGCGCAACACCAATCCCTTCTTTCGGGACCGGGCGATCCCAGGACCGGTCAACTACGCGCAGATCCCCAAACTGGCGCAGCGCGGCACCGACCGTGTAGCACAGTTTTTCGATCTTCTGGAGCAGCGCTTGCGAAACAGCGCATTCTTGGCCGGGGCAGAGTTTTCACTGGCGGATATTTCGGCTTTTGTTTTTGTAGATTTTGCGCGGGTCATCAGAACGCGCATACCTCAGGAAAACACGGCGACGCTGGCATGGTTCGAGGGGATCAAGGAACGACCCAGCGCCAACCTTTGAAGCCAAGGTTTCAGGAAGCGTAGACCACCCAGGCCCAGACCATGGCGACGTAAGTCAGGTTGTGCATGAACTGATCCAGCCCGGCAGCCCGCCAGAATGCCGCCTGATTGGGCTGCAGTTGCCGCTTGTCCGAGTACCGGGCCTTGGCAAAGTCTATGTTGAAATGCACGAACCATTCCAGAACGGCGATAACAAGGATGAAAGCTATCGCGGTCCCGAACAGCAGAAACACAATAGCAGACCCCGCCGCATGCACCGCTGCATGCTGCGCGCGTCCCAAATGCATATATTCCCCGCGGCCCGACAGCATTTTTGCTGTCTGGAGATAAAAATCCGCGAACATATGTTTGACCTGCAATAAGCAAATCATCAGCAACACCGCGCCAAGTGTAGCAGTCAAAATCGCCTTCCCCATATCAGTCTGTCTCAAACTCTAGGCGCTAAATTGGGCTCGCGCAAATGAACTAGTTCACACAAGGTGGGAATTTTCGATCAATTGGAAACTATTTGCGTCTTTTGTTGGGATTGCGGTAAATTCGTACTGCTGAATTTAAAGATTACCATGACGTACGGGTCGATGACCTGAAGTAGGGGCGGGTTCAATAGAAAGAACGATTTTCCGGTTTATTTGGAAGTACTCCAAACGCGATCAGCTGGTGCTGCTGGCCGTGACGGCGACACTGTTTCCATTGCTTTACCTGACGCTGGAACTGCCCAAGCGCATCATCAATGACGCCATCGGCGCAACCAGCAGCGTGGTCGAGGTCTGGGGCTACAGCCTGACGCAGACCAATTTCCTGATCATCCTGTGCTTTGCATTTCTGGCCTCGGTTCTGGCGCATGGTTTGATGAAGATGCGCATCAACACGATGAAGGGGATCCTTAGCGAACGGATGTTGCGCCGGTTCCGCTATCAGCTGATCAACAGCGCGCTGCGTTTTCCGCAACCTTATTTCGAGCGGGTCAGCCAGGGTGAACTGGTCTCGATGGTCACAGCCGAAAGCGAGCCGATGGGCGGGTTGATGGGCGATGCGATCAGCCAGCCGGTGTTGCAGGCCGGACAGATGATCACGATCCTGTCGTTCCTGTTTCTGCAAAGCGTCTGGTTCGGATTGGCAGCAGTGGCGCTGATCCCCTTGCAGGCCTGGCTTATCCCGCGCCTGCAACAGCAGATCAACCTGCTGAACAAGAAACGCATTCAGGAAGTGCGCGTGCTTGCGGCCCAGATTGGTGAAAACGCGGCGGGCGCATCGACTTTGCGGTCAAACGGCGGCTGGCGGTATCGTCGCGCGATGGTCTCGGATCAGCTGGGGCGGCTGTTCGGCATCCGGTTCGAGATCTACCAAAAGAAGTTTTTTATGAAATTCATAAACAACTTCATCTCGCAGCTGACGCCGTTCATGTTCTATCTGGTTGGCGGGCTTCTGGTGCTTCAGGGGGCGGTCTCGCTGGGGGCGCTGGTCGCGGCCTTGGCTGCCTACAAGGACCTGAGTTCCCCGTGGAAGGAACTGCTGACCTATTACAACCAGACACAGGACATGTCCCTGCGCTGGGACGTGGTGGTCGAACGCTTTGCGCCTTCGGGAATGCTGGATGAAAGACTATTCGACGGCGAACCTGAAACACGCCCGCATCTGAACGGTGATATCCATCTGAACCATGTCTCGGTGCGCGATATGGATGGAAATCAGGTGCTGGACGATCTGAATCTTACGTTTCCGGGTGGAAAGACGGTTGGTATTTCCGCCCCCAGCGAGGAAGACCGGCGTGCATTGGCGGAACTGCTGACACGGGAAATCCTGCCAAGTGCCGGGCGCGTTGAAATCGGGGGGCAGAACCTGGCCGACATGCATCAGGGGGTTGTGGCGGCTCGGATCGGGTATGCCACGTCGCGGCCCGTGATGTTTCAGGGAACGCTGGGCGACAACGTCATGATGCCGATGCGGTTCAAGCCATTGTCGGACGGGCCGGCCGATCCCGGATTTGCCGAAACCCAGCGTGCCGGAAACAGCCCCGATCCGTTCCGGGCAGATTGGCTGGATCCCTCACTGGCCGGTCTGGACAATGCGCAGGCACTGCGTGCGTGGTGGCTGCAACTGGTCGAGGGTATGGGCTCTGGCGCGGCCCTGTTCCAGCGGGGCAGCGAGCAGACATTCGATGCAGCCGAGCACCCCGAGCTGGCGGCAAAACTGGTCGAACTGCGCCCGGTGGTGCAGCAGGCCGTTCGGCAGAATGGGTTGGAACAGCAGGCGCTGATTTTCGGTCGAGATATCTATAACCCGGCTTTGCCTGTGGCCGAAAACCTGCTGTTTGCCACCCCGCGCGTCCGGGTCACGCAGGATCTTCTGGCGCGCCAATCCGTGTTTCTTGGGCAATTACGCGAACTCGGACTGGATGAAACGCTGGTCAGCCTGACCCGGGACGTGATCGACATGCTGCGCCAGATCTTTGGGCTGGATGGAACCGATCACCCTCTGTTCCGCAAACTTGGCCTTGAAGCCCAGACCTATGAGGCCGCGGTCGAGCTGATAGACCGCACCCGGGACGAAGGCGCGACAGGGCTGAACGATGAACAGCTGGCAAACCTGCTGGCGGTGCCGTTGGTGATCTCGGCCGAACAGATCGGGCCGGCCTTTACCAATGAACTGAAGGACCGGATTCTCGAGTTGCGTCACAGCCATTCTGACAAACTGCTTGAGACATTGCATGACGTCTTCGTGCCGCTGGATGAGGGCGAGTTTGCACCGGGGCTGACCGTGATGGAGAACGCCCTTTTTGGCAAGGTCAGCCAGGTTGGAGGGGCCCGGTCCGACGAGTTGCGCAAGGTGATTGTCGATGTGCTGTCCGAAAAAGGCGCGCGTCCACTGGTGATCGAACTGATCTACAACGTTCCGGTTGCGCTCGGCGGGCAAAACCTTCCGGCCGTTTTTGCCGAACCATTGGCCTTTACCCGTGCAACGATCAAGAAGCCGGACGTTCTGGTCCTTGAGAACGCGCTGGCCAGTTATGACATGAAAACCAAAGTGGCGGTTTACAAGAACCTGCGCGAGTTGCTGCCGGACACCACGGTTGTCTACTTGAATGATCAGTTCCAGAATCCGGGTGCATTCGACATGCATGTGGAAATCAGGCAAGGTCGTGTCGTTTCAGGGGAGGGACCGATCGACGTGGAGGAAGACAGCGCCGCCTCAGCCGACCTTGCACGCAAACTGCGGGCATTGGAGCAGACGCCATTGTTCTCGGGTCTGAACCGCAGACAGCTGCGCCTGCTTGCATTTGGTGCGCGCTGGTTCGAGGCCGCGAAAGGCGAGGTGATCTTTCTGAAAGACGACCAGCCGACGGATGGGGCCTACGTTGTTCTTGAGGGCGAGGCGGGTTTGTACCTGCCGCAACAGGACGAACCGGATCAGTTGATCACCAAGGTCGGACCCGGCGCGCTGGTTGGCGAACTTGGCCTGATCCGCAAAGAGCCGCGCGCGCTGAGCATGATTGCCGAAACCGATCTGTCCTGCCTGCGTATCGGTGAAGAAGAATTCCTTGCCGTCGTCGAAAACGATGCCGCAACCGCGTTCAAGCTGTTGCAGGTCATTGCCGGTTACGTTTCGAACTAGATGCCGCCCTCGGGGTTGCAGAACAGGTCATAGAGCAATGTGATGACCTGTGCGGTATTGCCGTCTTTCAGCGTGTAGTAGATTGTCTTGCCATCCCGCCGGGTCGAGACCAGGTTTTCCTCGCGCAAGCGGGCAAGCATCTGGCTGACTGCCGCTTGCCTTAGCTGCAACAGCTCCTCCAGTTGCCCTACAGATTTTTCGCCATCGCCCAGATGGCACAGGATCATCAAACGGCCTTCATGGGCCAGCGTCTTGAGAAATGCGGCCGCGCGGGCGGCGCTTTCGCTCATATCCGCAGGTTTTTCAGGGCTCAGTTGTTGGGACTGCACTTCCTTGAACGTCACGCGCGACCTGTCTACTAGTCTGTATTGTCAGCATTATGCCTGATTACAGTCGTGATTGTCACCCCTCGACAGCCGGTGCGCCGCCCTGAAATGCGTTGCCGTTGACGTAGTCACAAGGTGCCTCCTGCATCTGCAGGTGCAGGCCATCCCCGGTATAGGGGTGCGCGCGGGCCAGTTCTTCATTGACGTCGATCCCGAGGCCGGCAGCAGTGGGCGGGATCACGAATCCATTGTCCACCTGCAAACTGCCGTTGATCAACTGGTTGTGGAACGGGGTTTCAATGGTTTCCAGCAGCAACAAGTTGGGTATGGATGCGGCCAGATGGATATTCGCGGCCCATTCCACAGGCCCCGCGTATAGGTGAGGTGCCATCTGTGCGTTGAAGATCTCGGCCATGGCGGCGACTTTCTTCATCTCCCATATCCCACCTGCGCGTCCCAGCGCGGGTTGCAGGATTTCTGCCGCGCCAGCCCGCAGAACCGCCCCGAACTCGGCCTTTGTGGTCATCCGCTCGCCTGTTGCCACCGGAATGCGGACGTTGCGGGCAACGCGCGCCATGTCTTCGATCATGTCCGGCGGTGTGGGTTCTTCGAACCAGAGCGGCAAGTACGGCTCGAGCGCCTGACCCAGTCGGATGGCCCCCGCTGTGTTGAACTGGCCGTGGGTTCCGAACAGCAGGTCGGCCTTGTCCCCGACCGCCTCGCGTATGGCTTTACAGAACGCCACCGACATCGAGATATCGGACATCGCCGGCATATGGCCTCCGCGCATCGTGTAAGGACCAGCCGGGTCGAACTTAACCGCGGTGAAGCCGCGCCGGACCATTTCGGCCGCGCTTTCCGCCGCCTGATCGGGTGACGTCCAGAAATCGGTCAGATTGTGCCGGGGCAGGGGGTACAGATATGTATAGGCGCGAATGCGTTCATTCATCAGCCCGCCTAGCAGGGCGTAAACCGGGCGGTCCCGGTCCTTGCCCAAGATGTCCCAGCACGCGATTTCAAGCCCGGAGAACGCGCCCATGACCGTCAGGTCCGGACGCTGGGTGAAGCCGCTTGAATAGGCGCGGCGGAACATCAGCTCGATGTTCTCCGGGCTCTCGCCCAGCATGTGCCGTTCGAACACGTCCCGGATGACATGTTTCATGGCCTCCGGGCCAACCGACGAGGCGTAACATTCCCCCCAGCCGATGATCCCGGTATCGGTCGTGACCTTGACCAGTATCCAGTAACGTCCGCCCCAACCTGGGGCCGGAGGTGCCGTGACGATGATATCGAGATCCTGCAGTTTCATCAGCTGCCCTCCTGCCGGGTCGCGTTAGTTCTGGTCGAAGATAATGACGTTGCGTTTGGCCGAGCCGGTCTTCGTGTCGGCAATCGCCTCGTTGATCTGGTCCAGGGTCCAGCGCCCCGAGATCAGTTCATCCAGCTTCAGCCGCCCCTGTTCGTACAGGTCGATCATCCAGGGGATGTCGCGCTGAATGACCACATCGCCCATTTTCGATCCGACCAGGCCCTGTCCCAATGCGGCAAGGATGACGGGCTCGTAGGTGGACTGATCGCCGGAATGTGGCATGCCGATCATGACGGCTTTGCCGCCGCGCCCAAGGTAACGCGGGGCCTGATCATAGGCCGGTATCGCGCCGACGGTAATCAGAACAGCATCCGCCCCGCGCCCGCCCAAAGCCTTGTATGCAGCCTTCCAGGGTTCGGCCAGGCTGCCCAGCACGCCATGAGTCGCGCCAAACTCTTTGGCGATTTCCAGTTTCTCTTTGGTCATGTCCACAGCCACGATGCGCCGCGCCCCGGCAAGCCGTGCGCCCTGTATCGCGTTCAGGCCTACGCCCCCGGCGCCTATCACGACCACGTCCTGACCCGGGCGCAAACCGGCCGCGTTGACGGCTGCGCCAACGCCCGTGATCACGCCGCAGGACAACAGGCTGGCAACGTCCTTGGGCAGCGATTCCGGGATTTTGACGATCTGCCTGTGGCTGACGACCACCTTTTCCGCGAAAGCGCCGCAGGCCATGGCCTGTTCAAGCGGACCGTTGTCGGCTGTACGCAGCGGTCCCTTGACCGTGTCGTAAGGGGTTTCACAGATCGTGGGTTTGCCGCCGGCGCAGGACGGGCAGGACCCGCAGGCCCGGATCAGCGTGACAACGACCGGGTCGCCCACCTGGAATCCGCCTGCGTCCTTGCCCACCGCCGATATGATGCCAGCCGCCTCGTGCCCGTAAACGGCAGGCAGAAACCCGCCCCACGCGCCACTGGCGTATGTTATGTCGGAATGACAGATCGCGACGGCGTGCAGGGTCACTTCGACCTCGCCATTGCCCGGAGCCGAAATCCGGACATCTTCAATAACAAGCGGTTCCCCGAACGCATGGCATACAGCGGCTTTGATGGTTTGCATTGTTGTTAACTCTCCCTTTCGCACACGGTGGCGTTATGGCGCGCAGGCTGCAAGGCGGAATCCGTCATCGCGATGTCGTTGTTACGCCACAAGCGGGCGCGCCCGGGAAAACAACACGAAACCTGCAATCATCAGGACTAGGGCAAGAAGAAACGGCGCCCCGGGCAAATAGATAGCTGTGTCCGGTCGCACGAAATGCGCGAATACGCCGGTCATCAGCAACGGAGAGATAATCATCGACAGAGCATGGAGTGAGGTCAGAACGCCCTGCAGTTCGCCCTGTTGGGAATCCGGAGTGGCCCGCGACATCATGGCCTGCAGGGCCGGGGTGATCACGGCGCCAAAGGCCGTGATCGGGATCAGGATCAGGGCGACAGTTCCGTTGGTCAGAAACGCCAACAGCAAGAAACTGATTATCTCGAATCCCATGCCGTAGATGATGGTTGCCCGCTCGCCCAGATATCGCGTGGCCGGGCGGATCAGACCGCCCTGCACGGCCGCCATGGCCATGCCGTAGACCCCAAGCGACACCCCGATCATCTGCGGTGACCAGCCAAAGCGCTCAGTCGTGAAATACGACCAGATTGCGGGGTAGACATAGATTGACACCGAATACAGGAAATAGACCCACAACAACGGTCGAATTCCCGGCAGTCCGGCGATGGCGCGCAACGAATTTGCGGTATTGGCACGTCGCCAGCTGAATGCGCGCCGGGTCTTGTCCGTGATCGTTTCCGGCATCACGAACAGACCGACGACGAAGGTCAGCGCAGACAATCCCGCCGCCGCCCAGAACGGCGCGCGGGTTCCGTATTCACTCAGCACACCGCCCAGAACCGGCCCAAGCACGAAGCCAACGCCAAAGGCGGCCCCGATCAGTCCGAAATTGGCGGCTTTCTCGTGTGGCTTTGACACGTCCGCCATGAAAGCCGCCGCGGTTGCGTGGGTGGCGGCGGTGATGCCGCCAATGATGCGCCCGGCAAGAAGCAGCCAGATACTGCCTGCAACCGCCATGACCACGTAGTCCAACGCCATGACAAACAGCGACACCAGAAGAACCGTGCGCCGACCATAAGCATCAGAAAGATTTCCCAAAATGGGGCTGAACACAAACTGCATTGCAGCGAATGCGGTGCTGAGAATCCCGCCCCAGATCGCAGCACTGGCCAGCGTTCCTGCCTGAACCTCGAGGATCAGTTCGGGCATGATGGGCATCACCAGACCGATGCCCATGGCGTCGATCATCACGATGCTGAGAACAAACAGAAATGGCAGACGCATGAGTACCGGTTTCATTGGTTTCTGCGCGGACCCTAGCGACCGGCCGCAGGGAAGGGAACATCCCTGTACCGTGTCGTGACGTCCGGTCAGCCGGGTTCAGAGTCCATGCTCGATCTCGCTCAGCAGTTTGGCCAGCTTTTCCGGCTGCGCGAAAAACGGTGAATGCGAACTGTCGATGGTGTGACGCAGGTTCGGCGGCGCGCAGTGGCTCATCGTTTCCTGGTATTCGGTCGGTATCGTATGATCGTCGGTTGTACGGATATATGCCTTTTTGACGCCGGCGTATCTTTCGGACAGCGGCAAAGGGGTGTCCTGAGGCCGGATTGGCTGAGGGCACATTCGTGCCAGCGCATATTGGGTCGTGCCGGTCGGGCAGTCGTGATAAAACAGATCCTGCACCCGGTCTGGATGAACGGTGTAGGACAGGCCGTCGGCAGATTTGTCCACGGCGTCAACAATCAGTTGCCGGGGCGCGCGTTTTCGCATCTCGACCATCGACAAGCCGTCATGCGGCACATACGCGCAAAGATAGATCAGGCCCCGCATCGCGTTTGGCTGAGCCTCGGCGGCGGCGCTGATCGGATATCCGCCCCAGGAATGCCCGACGATGAGTGTTTCCGGTGTTGTGGCCGCCAGAACAGCGTCCCGACACCCGTCCAGCGTAACGTCGCAGATGCGGGTCGGGTCGGAACCGTGGCTGGGCAGATCGATGGCATGGGCGGAATGCCCCAGACGTTCAAGTGCGGGGATAAGATCGCGCCAGCACCATGCGCCATGACAAGACCCGTGGATCAGCAAAAAATCCGCCACAGTCGTCTCTCCTTCAGACATGTCCGACATCGGACAGGAAGCGTCGCAACAAGGCGGCGTATTGCTTGGGGTGTTCGACACAGGGCAGATGTCCCGCCTTGCGCATCAGTTCAAACCGGGAGCCGGGGATCAGGTCGACTGTTTCTCTGACCAGATCGGGCGGGGTCGAGCCGTCCTCGCTGCCGGCGATGCCCAATGTGGGCAGGCGCAATCCGCTGGTCGGCGTATAGAAATCGGTGCCCGATATGGCAGCGCAGCACCCCAGATAACCTTCGACCGGTTGGCGAACCATCATGTTGCGCCACAGCAGATGATCCGCCGATGTGCGATAAGCCTTCGAAAACCACCGTTCCATCGTTGCATCGGCCAGCGCTTCGATCCCGCCAGCTCGCACCGCGGCCATGCGATCCTGCCAGATGGCCGGGGTCGCGATTTTGGCGGCGGTGTTTGATAGAACCAGCGCGCGGATTTGATCCATCCTTTTGACGGCCAGGCCTTGGGCGATCATGCCGCCGATGGACAGGCCGACGAACACGCAATTCCGGACACCAAGATGGTCCAGAAGGGCCTCGGTATCCCTTATCAAGGCGCCCATCGAATACGGGCCGGGAGGCTGCGAAGACAATCCGTGACCACGCTTGTCGAAACGGATGATCCGCAGGCCATCCGGCAGATGCGGCAGGACGCTGTCCCAAAGGCGCAGATCGGTCCCAAGGGAATTGGCAAACACGATCGGTGCCCCGTCCGGGTTGCCGTCCGTTTGGTAATGCAGTTGCACGTCACCAAGATCGGCGATTTGCATGATTTCGGTCCCTGTCGATTCAGAGTTCGGGGTCAACTTGCACGGATTGCCGCCTGCTGTCAGGTCAGGAATTCCAACGCCTGGCCAAAAACTTGCGGATCGGCATTTCCGCCGGATGCCACTACAATGACCGCGTCGCCCTGAATCTCGTCCTTTCGGAACAAGGCTGCCGCCAATGACACGGCCCCGCCCGGTTCCAGCGCGATCTTGAGGCGCAAAAAAGCCTGCGCCATTGCCCGCAGGGCTTCTTCCTCGGATACCGCCAGCCCGGGACCGCACAAACGCTGAAGGATCGGGAAGGTGATCCGGCCGGGTTGGGGGGTCAGGATTGCATCGCACAGATTGCCCGCTGCCGCCGTGTTCTTTTCGATGCGGCCGCTTTCCAACGATCGTTTGACATCATCAAAGCCTTCCGGCTCGCACGGGCGAACCCGCAGGTCAGGCGCGTGTTTTTCCAAAGCCAAGGCAATGCCCGATGACAGGCCGCCGCCGCCGCAACACACCAGAACGTCCGCATTGGCAACCCCGGCTTCGGCTGCCTGACGAGCAATCTCAAGCCCCGTGGTGCCCTGTCCGGCGATTACTTGCGGTTCGTCGTAGGGCCGGATCAGCGTCAGCCCACGTTCCTGCGCCAGACCTTCTCCGATCTCCTCGCGACTTTCTGTTGTGCGGTCGTAGAGAACAACCTCGGCCCCCAATGCGCGGGTGTTTTCGATCTTCAGCCGTGGCGCGTCTGAGGGCATGATGATGACCGATGATATCCCGTGCCGGGACGCGGCCAGCGCAACCCCCTGCGCATGGTTGCCCGAGGAATAGGCAATGACGCCGCGCTGCCGGTCACTTTCTTCCAGCGCCGAGATTGCCGACCATGCGCCGCGAAACTTGAAACTGCCGGTATGTTGCAGGCATTCGGGTTTCACCAGCACCCGCCGACCTGCGATTTCGTCCAGAAAGGGCGAGGTCAGGATCGGTGTTTCCCGCACATGTCCATGCAGTCGGGTGGCGGCGGCTTCGATCAGATCAATGGTGCTCATGCGGCGTCCAGTACTTTGCGAATGACGGTCAGCGAAGGGGGCTCGTCCAGAAAGGGAACGTGCCCGCGATCCGGCACCTCAGCCACGATAAGCCCGGGGTGACGAGTTTGCATTTGGGTAAGTGTTTCCCTTCCCAGAATGTCCGAGTTTGCGCCACGGATGACCCCAACCGGCAAATCGCGCAAGGCCTCGAACAACGGCCACAAATCCGGCACCACACCGGCAGCGGCCTGTTCGATCAGCGCGGTCCGCAAGGCGGGGTCGTAGCGCAACGACAGATGCCCGCCCTGATCTTCGTACTGAAACTCGGCCTGCCGTCGCCAGATGCTTAGAGGGACACCGGGGAAATGAGGGTCCATAGCCTGTTTCAGTTGCCGTGCCGCCTGATCCAGTGTTCTGGAAACCGGCGGTTTGCCGACGTATTCCATGATCTTGGCAATGCCTGCAGGTCCAATAACCGGGCCGACATCGTTCAGGATAACGCCCGCCAGCCGGTGGCGATGGCTGATTGCCAGCGCCATCGCGATCAAACCGCCGCGGGACGTCCCCAGAATGACCACCCGGTCGAGGGCCAGATGATCCAGCAATTCGATTGCGTCCAGCGCCTCGCGCTGGATGTTGTAGTTCGCGTGGTTCGGGTCATGATCGGAACGACCGCGCCCGCGATAATCCATTGTGATCATGCGGTAATCGGCCATGTGGGGCGCAAGGAAAGAAAAATCCCGACCATTGCGCGTCAATCCGGCCAGACACAGGACCTGAGCGCCTGTGGCGTTGTCCTCATAATAAATGCGCTTGTTGTCCGAGGTCGTGAAAAACGCCATCAAAGACCGGCCAGCTTTGGGATCGAAGTCAGGTCGGACAGAATATGAGCAGGAGCCCACGGCAATCGGTCCTGGGGTTCGCCTGCACGGTTGACCCAGGCAGTCACGAATCCGTATCCGCTGGCGCCGGCAGCATCCCAGCCATTGGAGCTGACGAACAGGACCTGATCGCGTTCACAGCCAAAGCGTTGCTGCACAAGGTCGTAGACTTTCGCATGTGGTTTGAAGACACCAACAGTTTCGACCGACAGCACGTCGTCCAGCAGATCGCCGACGCCGGCCGACTGCACGGCACCTTCCAGCATCGGCGGAGATCCGTTGGACAGGATAGCGGTCTGTAAACCACCCGCTTTCAATGCCTTCAGCATCTCGGGCACTTCCGGATAGGCCTGCAGTTGCCAGTACAAATCCAGGAGCCTCTGTCGCAGGGCGGCATTGCCATCTAGCCCCGTGGCTTCCAATGCCCAATCAAGCCCGTCCTGCGTCACGTCCCAAAAATCGGCATGCGCGTCTGTTATCGCCCGCAACCAGGTATATTGCAGCTGTTTCAGGCGCCAGAAATTGGCCAGCTCGGGCCATTTCTGCTGAAGCGCCTCGAACTCCGGTTCACCTGCGGCCTGCCTTGCGGCGGCGGTGACATCGAACAACGTACCATAGGCATCAAAAACACAGGTGGAAACTACCATCGGACCCTCACTGCCGTTCGGCGGCAGGTTGGCACAGGAGTTTCGTGGGTTAAAGGGGCAAGGGTTTACATTATCGTGTCATACCCTAGGTTGACCGGTTCATTCCTTACCGGTCGGAGTTCAATATGACTGAAATCAAACAAGGCGACACAGTGCGCATCCATTATACCGGCTCCTTGCTGGACGGATCCGTCTTTGACAGTTCCGAGGGGCGCGATCCGCTTGAGTTCGTCGTTGGCTCGGGCCAGATCATTCCCGGCCTCGACACGGCCATGCCGGGTCTGGTGGCAGGCGACAAAAAACGGGTCGAAATCGCCTGTGTGGAAGCCTATGGGCCGATCAACCCGGCGATGCGCCAGGCCATCCCGCGCGAAGGCATCCCGGATGATATTCCGCTGGAGCCTGGTACTCAGCTGCAGATGCAGACGCCTGACGGGCAAGCCTTGCCTGTTACCGTTGTCGATGCAGATGAGGCCACTGTTACTCTTGACGGGAACCATCCCCTGGCGGGACAGGACCTGATCTTTGAGATTGAGGTGGTTTCGGTAAACTGACCGGAAAAGGCGAAAAGACCGTCAGCCTGCAATCATGCCGATAAGGCGATCCACAGCTTCACGCACCGGTGGCTGAGTCAAAAAGACAAACAGCACCAGAAGGGATGTCAGCGTCAGTAACATGACACGACCCCGATTGGTCAGGAGTCCCGACTTGCGCCGGACCTGAGGTCCGCGCGCGTTGTTTGCGATGATCTGGTCTAGCTTGCTCATAAGCCAATCCCTGCCGTCGAAAGATGGTCAAATCTAGGCGTCGGCAGGGAAAGATATGGTCACATCGCCTCGGGCTGCGGCATTCCAAGGATATGGAAACCGCCATCGACACGGATGATTTCGCCTGATGTGCAGGACCCGGCGTCCGACGCCAGATATACCGCAGTGCCGCCCACTGCCTCAAGCGTCGCGTTCGATCGCATCGGCGCGTTCTGATCGCAGAACTTGTAAGTCTTGCGGGCGCCGCCAATTGCGGCCCCGGCCAGTGTTTTCATCGGCCCGGGAGAGATTGCGTTGACGCGAATACCATCGGGGCCGAGATCATTGGCCAGGTAGCGGGTCGCCGATTCCAGTGCCGCCTTGGCCACACCCATCACGTTGTAGTTGGGAACAACCTTGTTAGACCCCTGATAGGTCAGGGTCAGCAAGGTGCCGCCTTTGTCCTTCATAAGCGGATATGCGCGGCGCGCGACCTCGATAAAGGAATAGGCCGAGACATCCAGCGAGTGTTTGAAGTTCGCGCGTGTCGTGTTCAGAAACCGGCCGGTTAGTTCGTTCTTGTCGGAATAGGCGATGGCGTGCACGACGAAATCGATGGTCGGCCATCGCTCACCCAGCTCGCCAAAAGCGCGGTCCAGTGAGGCGTCGTCGGTGACGTCCGCATCTACCATGAAATCGCTGCCGAGGCTTTGTGCCAGCGGCTCCAGACGCTTTCCGAACGCCTCACCCTGATAGGTGAACGCCAGTTCGGCACCGGCCTCATGCATCGCCTTGGCAATGCCCCACGCAATCGAGCGGTCATTTGCCACGCCCATGATCAGGCCGCGTTTGCCCTTGAGAAGATCCGACATCATAGTCACCCGTTATACCTGGACAGGATCATGGAGCCGTTGGTGCCGCCAAAGCCGAAGCTGTTGGTCATCACGCTGTCCAGGCCTGCGTTTTCAACCACCTGAGTTGCAATTTCACCGGGCAGGATGCCGTCGGAAAGTGTGTCGACATTGATCGACGGAGTAATAAAGTCATTTTGCAGCATCAAAAGGCAGAAAATCGCCTCAAGCGCGCCGGCCGCGCCTTGCGCATGGCCCGTCATCGATTTGGTCGACGAAATCGGCGGTACGCTGCCCTCACCGAAGATACGGCGAACGGCCTCAACCTCGCCCACATCGCCTACCGGGGTCGAGGTGCCGTGGGCGTTGATGTAATCGACCTTACGGCCTTCGGGCAGGGTGGACAGGGCCAGGCGCATCGCACGCTCGCCGCCTTCACCGGACGGTGCAACCATGTCATGTCCGTCGGATGTCGCGGCATAACCCGTGACCTCGGCATAGATCTTGGCGCCGCGTGCCAGTGCGTGTTCCAGGTCTTCCAGAACGACGATGCCGCCGCCGCCGGAAATCACGAAACCATCGCGGTTCTGATCGAATGCACGCGAGGCTTTTTCCGGGGTGTCGTTGTATTTGGAGGACATCGCGCCCATCGCGTCGAACAGGCAGGACAGGGTCCAATCCAGTTCCTCGCCGCCGCCTGCAAACATCACATCCTGCTTGCCCAGCATGATCTGTTCCGCCGCGTTGCCGATACAATGCAGCGACGTCGAGCAGGCCGACGTGATGGAATAGTTGATACCCTTGATCTTGAACGCTGTCGCAAGGTTCGCCGAAATTGTCGAGCACATGCATTTCGGCACTGCAAAGGGGCCGATCCGCTTTGTGGCACCGTTTTTCAGCACAGTCTGATGCGCTGTCAGCATGGCGCTGGTCGATGGTCCACCGGAGCCGGCAACAAGACCCGTGCGCGGGTTGACGACCTGGTCTTCGGTCAGGCCGGCGTCTTCGATCGCCTGGCTCATGGCGATGTGCGCGTATGCGGCACCAGGGCCCATGAAACGAAGGGTGCGCTTGTCCACATGCTCGGCCACGTCGATCTTGAGCGTTCCGGCGATCTGGCTGCGAAATCCGTGTTCGACCATCTGTTCGTTGGCTTCGATCCCGGATTTACCTGCCTTGAGCGAGGCGAGAACCTCTTCGGCATTGTTGCCGATCGAGGAAACGACCCCCAGACCGGTGACGACGACGCGACGCATATGCGTACTCCTGTATTCCGTTCCTTGTTACCAGTCCGTCAGCCGGGTTCAGCTTTCGGACAGCGCAACTTTCATGTCCTTGACCTGATAAATCACTTCGCCGTCGGCTTCGACCCGGCCATCCGCCACACCCATGGTCAGACGGCGGGTTTGTACGGCTTTGGTGAAATCCACATAATATGTCAGCATCTTGCGGTCGGGGCGCACCATTCCGGTCAGCTTGACCTCACCCACGCCCAATGCGTATCCGCGACCCTGCCAGCCGCGCCAGCCCAAATTGAAGCCGGTCAGCTGCCATAGCCCGTCCAGACCCAGACAGCCTGGCATGATCGGGTTGCCGGGGAAATGGCAGTCAAAGAACCACAGGTCAGGATTGATGTCGAATTCTGCCACCACATGGCCTTTGCCATGTGCGCCGCCATCGCCGGAAATGTCGGTGATCCGGTCCATCATCAGCATCGGTGGGGCAGGTAATTGCGCGTTCCCGGGGCCGAATAATTCGCCACGGGCGCATTTCAGCAGATCATCCTTGTCAAAACTGCTCGGGAATTGGGCCATTCTGCCGCCTCTCCTGCCAGGGGTCCGTTCGTTATATCTGGCCTCGTCTAGCACCCGTTTGCAAGGGCCTGCAAGAGTTGTGGTCCATATCATGTCGCGCTCAGCCCATTCTTTGCGAATGAATTTCATTTGAAATTGTGGGGGCGAAGCACTTATATGTAAGTCAGCCAGAATTGCGGGTATCGGAAATCATGACACCTCAAAGCCAGAACAGAGCCACGACTTGGCTTGTAGACGCCGGATTGCGCCCGACGCGCCAGCGTGTTGCTTTGGCTGAACTGCTTGTCGGCGACGGAAAACACCGTCACGTCACCGCCGAAAGCCTGTTTGATGCGGCGAAGAAAAATGGCGACGCCGTATCGCTGGCGACCGTGTACAACACGCTGCGCGCCTTTTGCGACGCCGGTGTTCTGCAGGAAATCACCGTGGACGGGTCAAAAAGCTATTTTGACACCAACACGCACGACCACCCGCACTTCTTCTGGGAAGACGAAGGCCGGCTGAGCGATGCGCCCTCGGATCAGTTGGTGATCCAGCGTCTTCCCGAAGCGCCTGAAGGGGTCGAGATCGCGTCGGTCGACGTTGTTATCCGCCTTCGCAAAACACAGTAACACCTCTCAACCGCCGAGTTCAGTCAGAGCCTGTTCCGCCTTTTGAACATTGCTGTCCGCCGGACCGATTCCGTGACGTGCCAGAACCACGGGTTCTGCCGCTTCCGGGTTGGATATCGGCTTGCTGGTCAGCGGTCGCCCGTCATAGCTGAAATGGCTGTGCGGGATGGCGTAGCTGATTGCGATTCCCTCGCCGTGGGCGGCAAGGCTGCGCTGGATTTCCAGCGAGGCCGCGCGGTGCGCGACGGTGGGCGACAACCCGTTTTGCCGGAACAGGCCCAGAACATGCTGCGCCGACAAACCCTCCTGAGACAGGATTAGGGGGTGCGATTCCAATTCCTTCAGTGAAATTGTGTCGTTGCCCGTCAGAATATGCTCGGGCGGCATCACCGCGTGGGGGATGTTGTCGAACAGGATGCGCCGCGAGAAACCGGCATCCATGCTCAGCCCATAGGTCAGAGCAATGTCAATGCGCCCATCTATCATTCCCGAAATCAGTCCCTCGAATCCGTCCACCTGATAAGTGATCGCGACGTCAGGCAGGGCATTCCGAAGAAGGTGCAAAGCCGGAGCCATCAGGAAAGGGGCCAGGTCCACGAAACACCCGATCCGCAGCGTCGCCGCGCCGGTGTTGGTCTGGTCCGACGATTCCAGCCGCGCGGCACGGTCCAGCAGCGCCTCAGCCTCGCCGATAAACCGGCGGCCCTGTGGCGTGACGGCCATCGCGGCGCCTCGCTTGCGGGCAAAAAGCGGATACCCCAATTGCGACTCGACCCGCGTCAGAGCGGTGGACAGCGCGGGTTGCGAGACATTGAGCTGCTGAGCCGCCGCAGACAGGCTGCCGTAGCGGCCGATTGCGCAGATATATTCATAATGTCGGAGCGTAACGTATAACATACCCTTAATTCTAAGTTCGAAAGATATTATTTGAACAGAATTAATTTTCATGTGCAGATCGGGCAGGGAACGCACGGAGACCGAGATGACACACCCCCTTGTTACACAGGAAATGATTGACACCTTTCAGGAAGACGGCGTGGTCCTGATCAAAGGCCTATTTGCCGATCACGTAGAGGCTCTGCGCGACGGGGTGGCCGCAAACATGGCCAAGCCTGGACCGTATGCGTCCGACAACCATAAACGGGGCGAGACCGGACTGTTTTTTGACGATTACTGCAACTGGTCGCGAATCGGACAGTTTGAAGACGTGATCCGCAACTCGCCGGCTGCCGAGGTGGCTGCAGACTTGATGCAGTCGCGCAGTGTTCAGATGTTTCATGATCACGTGCTGGTCAAGGAACCAGGCACCTCGATGGCGACCCCATGGCACCAGGATGGTCCCTATTACTTTGTTGATGGCCAGCAAACGATCAGCTTCTGGTCGCCACTTGATCCGGTCAAGCAGGCAACCTTGCGCTGCGTTGCCGGGTCGCACCGGTGGGAAAAAGAAGTCCTGCCGACACGATGGGTTTCCGAGGAAGGGTTCTTTGCGGATGAAGGCCAGTACATCCCCGTGCCCGATCCGGATGCCGAAGGCATGCGGATCGTCGAGTTCGAGATGGAGCCGGGAGATGCGGTCGCCTTCAATTACCGCACACTGCATGGAGCGCGGGGCAATCAGTCGGACAGCCGCCGCCGGGCGTTTTCGTTGCGGCTGGTCGGTGACGACGCACGCTATGTCGAGCGCCCGGGCCGGACTTCGCCCCCGTTTCCGGGGCATGACATGCAGCCGGGGCAACGTCTGCGCGAAGACTGGTTTCCGGTCTTGTTGCAGCGGTAGGGGACTCTGCCCCCATCGCCACAATGCCGCGCTTCCACTGCGGCATTTTCAAACAGACGAAAAGCTTGTCAGAACCATTGTCCCGATTCCATCAGGCCCAGATCGAGCAATTGCTGCGAGGTCCATTCAAACGGCACTGAATTCTGCCAGCGGAAGGTCGGGATATCGAATGTGGAACCGGCATTGCTTTTAAGGGCCTTGGCGGCGCGGAAGGAACAAATCGCGGCCGTCAGGTTATGATGCCAGGGGCACGAATACGTGTTGTATTCCGCCTCGTTAAAGCTGTGGTCCGGCAGAAGCGTCAGGGTCTTTTTCGCCTTGAACAAGGAAATCCTGTCAATGCGGCGGCGTTCGTAGGGGATGTGATCCTCGAACCGCCACCGCAGGCCACCTGACATGTCCAGTTGGCGTTCAAGCGGATGTCCGTCAGCATCGTGGCGGGCGTGCGCGTAGTATCCGGTTCGGTCCAGCATGGCGTGATCGGGGGCGACACCGTTGGGATATACGGTCAGGTCCTCGGCATAAAGGTCGATCACGTGGCACAGCATCGCATTGCGGCGCTCTTCGGTGTGGAACGTCAGCATTTCGCCGATGCTTCGGGTCTCGCAAAACGGAAAGAACAGGTACTCGGCGTTGTAGCAGTAGTACAGCCACAACCCCGGCGCGGCCTGGATGATCCGATTGAGGGCGTCAAAGACAACGGTTCTTGGCGCGCAGGTCTGATCCACCCGGTGAATGCGTTCGGACAGTTCCGGGTCCAGTTGAAACTCCGGCGGCATCAAAGCGATCAGGGATTTGAAGCCAAGGTTCAGATGGTGGCGGATGGTTCCGTCAAGTTCGACGTCGTCCTCGGCGATGATCAGGGCAACGGGTCCCTTGGCGAGGGCGGCGCTGCCGGACTGCAGAAATGTGTCGAGGGTCTTGTAGTGCATCGCCTGTCTTGATCCGCCGTGCTGGAATTGCCGGCCAAAATCGGTTAATCGCGTCGGCATTGCAAGCGGCGTTCTATGGGTATAGACGACGCCGATCCCGCGAATGCAAAGGCCGTTTTCATGTCAGAACCCAAGAAGCTGTACATCAAGACCTATGGTTGCCAGATGAACGTCTACGACAGCGAGCGTATGGCCGAAACTCTGGGTGGGAAGGGCTATGTCGAAACCAAAAGCCCGGACGACGCGGATATGATCCTGCTGAACACCTGCCATATCCGGGAAAAAGCCGCCGAAAAGGTCTATTCCGAATTGGGCCGGTTCAAGGGGCTGAAGGCCGAAAAACCCGATCTCAAGATTGGCGTTGCGGGCTGTGTCGCCCAGGCCGAGGGTGAAGAGATCATGCGCCGCCAGCCTCTGGTCGATCTGGTTGTGGGGCCGCAAAGCTATCACCGCCTGCCCGAGATGGAGGCGAAGACCCGCGCGGGCGAAAAGGCGTTGGACACGGATTTTCCGGAAGAGGACAAGTTCGAGAAGCTCAAGAACCGTCCAAAGGCCAGCCGTGGGCCAACTGCATTTCTGACCGTTCAGGAAGGTTGCGACAAGTTCTGTGCCTTCTGCGTTGTTCCCTACACGCGGGGGGCCGAAGTCAGCCGGCCTGCGGACCGTATCATCCGCGAGGCGCAGGATCTGGTTGACCGCGGCGTGCGCGAAATCACCCTGCTGGGACAGAACGTCAATGCCTATCACGGTGCGGGCCCGAACGGGGATGTGTCGCTTGCCGACCTGATCTGGGAGTTGAACAAGGTCGACAGGCTGGAGCGTATTCGCTTTACCACATCGCACCCCAATGACATGGCGGATGACCTGATTGAGGCGCATGGAACCTGCGAAAAGCTGATGCCGTATCTGCACCTGCCAGTGCAGTCGGGATCGGACAGGATCCTCAAGCGCATGAACCGCAGCCATACCGCCGAAAGCTATCTGCGCCTGATCGAACGTATCCGCGCTGCGCGGCCGGATATCGTCATGTCCGGCGATTTCATCGTGGGCTTTCCGGAGGAAACCGAACAGGATTTCCAGGAGACCATGGAACTGGTCGAGCAGGTCCGGTATGGATATGCCTATTCTTTCAAGTATTCGACGCGCCCCGGCACACCGGCCGCCGAGCGGCAACAGGTCGACCCGCAAGCGGCGGATGATCGTCTGCAGCGTCTGCAGGCGCTGATCACCCGCCATCAGCGCGAGATCCAGGATGACATGGTCGGCAGAAAAGTACGGGTTTTGTTTGAAAAACCAGGGCGTTTGCCGGGCCAGATGGTCGGAAAATCCGAGTATCTGCATTCGGTTCACGTTACGGGCACCGATATTATGGCGGGCGATCTGAGGGACGTGCTGATCACCGAATCCGGTGCAAACTCGCTTGCGGGCGAAGTGATCTGAGGCCGTCGTAATCCATGGCGCAGACACCATAACTGGTGTTTGTTTCCAAAATTTACCCTTGATTTATCGTTGCGAACTATGGTCGAGGAAACCCAGTCTTTCCTTGGGGCGGTTCCCACGCGCCTTTTTGGAGCGGATATGCGTTGGTCCGATGGTTCGTTCGGCGCAAAGGAGGGTACGAGTGAAAAAGCGAGCACATTCGGTTTCACCCAGGTTTTGGGCAGCATTGCCTTTGGCCCTTTTGATGGTGTTTCAAGCCGGTTCCAGCCCCGCCAGCGATCGCAACGGCGATGTTGCTGATGCTGAAGTGATCAGCGCAAAACGGTACGGCGATGATGTCAGCGCGTTCTACCTCGGGCTCAGCGCCGGATACGGGGGCGAGGGGGATGACAGGTTTGGCCTCAGAACTCCTGCTGGTACCAGGACTGTCGGCGATCTCACCCTGAGCGGTTCTTATGGCGGAATTCGGGGCGGGTGGCGCGGCAGCCTGCCTATTAGCGGTCGGCGCAACTATGTCTACGGGTTAGAGCTCGGGTACGATTTCGGATCATTGGAAGACAGTGTTTCCACTCAAGTTGGGTCCGCTGCCGTCACGGGCAGCTCCGAAATTTCCGATATCCTGTCAGTCCGGTTTCGTAATGGCGTGACAAACCGGGGCGGAAATATTCTGTATTTTGTGTCCCTCGGGTACGTGCAGGGCGATGTGACCACCTCCAACAGCTTTGGCCCCGTATCCCGCATTCAGTCCTTTGAGGAAAGCGACCAGCGCGGCGGGTTCTCGGTCAGTGTCGGGGCAGAGCACTCCCTGTCCGATAACTGGTCGATTACCGGTGAATATGAATTTGTTCAGTTCCAGTCGAAAGACGTGACGTTCGACTCGGGCTTTTCCACAAAATCCACGCCCAAGTACCAGGGGCTTCGGTTCGGTCTGAATTACCGGTTCTGAGGGCGCATTCCACCAAACGCGACCCAAGGCGCAAGGGGACGGTCGGCGGCGCTTTTGCAATGCGTGGGGGAAAATTTGAAACTCTGTCTTGCGCCCGACAAGAATTGTTGTCTACGCTGATTTTGAAACGCCAAGACAGGAGAACGGATTGGCCATCGGTGCCCTGACCCCACCGCAAAATGACATGCCCCGTAACGAGGCGCTTGTTGAATTTCCCGACAACCGACTGTTGATTGATCTATGCGGCGAATATGACCGCAATCTGGCCGATATCGAACAGAAGCTTTCTGTTCAGATCGTGCGCCGGGGAAATCAATTGGTCGTAATGGGCGATGAAGATGCGCAAAAGCAGGCCCTGGAGGTGCTACAGGCCCTGTACACCCGGTTGGAAGGCGGGCGCGAGGTCATGCCGGCCGATGTCGACCGGGAATTGCGCATGGGCAATTCCGAGGCCGAGACCGGAACGCGCGACGGCGATCAGCTTGAAATGTTCAAAGGCGGCACTGTCGAGATCAAGACGCGCAAAAAGCTGGTCGAACCGCGCACTGATGCCCAAAAAGCCTATGTCCGCTCGTTGTTCAACAACGAATTGGCCTTTGGAATCGGGCCAGCGGGAACCGGCAAGACATACCTTGCTGTTGCCGCCGGGGTGTCGATGTTCATCGGCGGGCAGGTCGACCGGATCATCCTCAGCCGACCCGCAGTCGAGGCCGGTGAAAAGCTGGGCTATCTGCCGGGCGACATGAAGGACAAGGTCGATCCTTACATGCAGCCTCTGTACGACGCACTGAATGATTTCCTGCCCGGCAAGCAACTGGCCAAGCTGATCGAGGAAAAGCGAATCGAAATCGCACCGCTGGCGTTCATGCGGGGGCGTACCTTGGCCAATGCCTTTGTAGTGCTGGACGAGGCGCAAAACGCGACCACCATGCAGATGAAGATGTTTTTGACCCGACTGGGCGAAGGCAGCCGCATGGTTATCACCGGGGACCGGTCTCAGGTGGACCTGCCGCGCGGTGTTCAGTCGGGTTTGCGAGATGCGGAACGGCTGCTCAAGTCGATTCCCAACATCAGTTTCAACTATTTCACTTCCAAGGACGTTGTCCGCCACCCGCTTGTCGCCGCCATCATCGAAGCGTATGAGGCCGACGCGGGCCGGGACACAGAGTGACCTAGGCGCCCGCTGCACAGGCATTGGGTGAAAGGCATGAACCTGGAAATAACGGTCGAAGACGCACGCTGGTCAGGGCTGGAGCATTTGGCCCAAAGGGCGATCATTGGCGCTCTGACCCATTGCGGGCTTGAGTCCGATGAGTGTGAAATCAGCCTGCTGGGATGTGATGACGCCCGAATTGCCGATCTGAATTCGGAATTTCGGGGAAAGCCGGTGCCGACAAACGTGCTGAGCTGGCCCGCCGAGGATCTTTCACCGGCGGACCCAGGCGGAATCCCCGCGCAACCAAGTCCGGACTTCACGGGTGAGATCGTGCTGGGGGATATCGCCATAGCCTTCGAGACCTGCGAGCGTGAGGCCGCAGAGGCGGGCAAATCCATGGGCGATCACGTGACACATCTGATCGTTCACGGTGTGTTGCATTTGCTGGGGTATGATCACATTCGTGACCCTGACGCCACTTTGATGGAGGCGGTCGAGGTCGAGATACTTGGCAAAATGGGTATTGATGACCCATATAATGTATGAATGGGGCCTCGGGCCCGCACAGTTGGAACAGGATAATGGGCGATACAGACGGCAGTTCTATGGCGGCGCAAAGCGCGCAACCAGAGGATGGCAACATTGAAAGTAAAGATAAATCCGGACTTTTTTCCCGGATCGTGGATGCATTTACATCGCAGAGTGACGACACCGCTAGCGTGGCCAACGGACATGACACCGACATGATTCAGCCCCGCGGCATGATCAACCTTCGCCGTATGCGGGTCGAGGATGTTGCAATCCCGTCGGCGGATATCGTCGCGGTCCCGTCAACGATCAGCAAGGATGAACTGGCGCAGCTGTTTCGTGACAGCGGCTTGTCACGGATACCGGTTTACGACGGGACCCTGGATACGCCCTTGGGGTTTGTGCACCTCAAGGATTTTGCTCTGACCCACGGGTTCAACGGCGGGTCGGCTGAATTTGACCTTGTGTCGATGCTGCGCACGCTTCTTTTTGTGCCGCCATCGATGCCGATCGGGGTTCTGCTGACAAAGATGCAGACGGAGCGCCGCCATATGGCGCTGGTGATCGACGAATACGGTGGGGTTGATGGCCTGCTGACCATCGAAGACTTGATCGAACAGGTTGTGGGTGAGATCGCCGACGAACATGATGCCGATGAAAGTCAGTTGTGGGTTCAGGAGAAGCCCGGCTGCTATGTCGTTCAGGCGAAGGTCCCGCTTGAGGATTTCGAGGCCGAAATCGGACGTTCGCTGACCAGCCACGAAGATGTCGATGAAGAAGAGATCGATACGCTGGGCGGTCTGGTCTTCATGTTGTCCGGGCGCGTCCCGACGAGGGGAGAGGTCGTACTGCACCCCGAAGGCCCCGAGTTCGAAGTCATCGACGCCGATCCCCGGCGCATCAAGCGTTTGCGTGTCATGTTGCCGGATCAGGTTGCATGAACCCTGCCAAAGGCTGGCCCTTCCTGTTGAGGGTGGCGCTGGCCGGGTTGCTTGGGGCGCTGGCCGCGTTTGGCCTGGCGCCGTTCGGATATTGGCTGGCAACTCTGGTTGCCCTGATATTGATCGCGCCTTTGTTTCTGACAACAGAAACAAAGGCGCGCGCCTGTTGGATGGGATGGGCCTTTGGCACCGGCTATTTCGCGCACGCGCTGTCCTGGATTGTCGAGCCGTTTCAGGTTGACGCCGCGCGCCACGCCTGGATGGCGCCCTTTGCGCTGGTATTCCTGGCCGGCGGGCTGGCGTTGTTCTGGGCTTTGGCGTTTCGTGTCTCGCGGCACCCCGGCGCTCCGGCGATTTTGCAGGCGTGTTTGCTGGCGACCGCAATTTCATTGGTGGAACTGGCACGCGGATATGTGCTCACAGGTTTTCCCTGGGCAGGGCTGGCGCAGATATGGGTCGGTACACCTGTGGCGCAACTGCTGTCGCTGATCGGGCCTTACGGCTTGGGCGCGATGACTCTTTTTGCCACCCTGCCTTTGGGCGCGGGCCTGACCAAGCGCGAAGACACTCGGTACCAGGCAGTGCCAATCGCGATGACGGCTGGGCTTGCGATTCTGGCCGGGGTATATGCGCTCAGCAGGCCCAATGTGACTGACACCGATCACGTCGTGCGTTTGGTGCAGCCCAATGCACCGCAACACCAGAAATGGGATCCGGATTTCACGCCGCTGTTTTTTGCGCGGCAGGTAGAATTTACTGCCGCTGAACCGCGCCCCGATCTGATTGTCTGGCCCGAAACATCCGTACCGGCGTGGCTGAGCGGGGCGCAACCTTATCTGAACGCCGTCGCAGATGCCGCCCAGGGTGTCCCGGTTGTTCTGGGTATCCAGCGCAGTGATGGCGCCCGTATCTACAATTCCATGATCTTGCTGGATCAGGATGGCCAGCAGCAGGGGCTGTATGACAAGCATCACCTTGCGCCATTCGGGGAATATGTGCCTTTCGGGAATCTGATGGCTCGTTTCGGAATTCACGGCATGGCCACGACTACGGGCAACGGTTTCAGTTCCGGACCCGGGCCAGCCCTGTTGGATACGGGCATGCTCGGCCGGGCGTTGCCGCTTATCTGTTACGAGGCGGTGTTTACTCAGGACGTCCTGTCGGCCCCGGGGCGCGCGGATTACCTGCTGCAAATCACCAACGACGCGTGGTTCGGAACACGATCCGGCCCTTACCAGCATCTGGCGCAGGCCCAGATGCGCGCGATTGAGACGGGCCTGCCGATGATGCGATCGGCCAACACCGGAGTATCGGCCATGATTGATCCGCTGGGGCGCATCACAAGTGCATTGCCCCTGGGGAAGGCAGGCTACGTGGATGCACGGCTACCGGCCCCCCTGACGGAAACTTTTTATTCGCGCATTGGGGATAGTCCGGTGCTTTTGGCTTTATTGGCCATGTTTTCGGTGTCCTGGCTGCTTGCCAGGCGGGCCGGATCATAAATGCGGATTGACCCTTCTGGCCGGGCGATTTATGCATCCTGATGCCTGTCACAACGGCTTCCTGGCGTGATGGGGAAATCTTAATGGAGCACTTTCATGTCCCGACAAAACTATACCTTTACTTCGGAGTCTGTTTCCGAAGGGCACCCGGACAAGGTCTGCGACCGCATCTCCGATGCTGTGCTTGATGCATTTCTGAACGAAGAACCCGAAGCGCGTGTCGCCTGCGAGACATTCGCGACGACCAATCGAGTTGTAATCGGAGGCGAGGTCGGTCTTTCAGATCAGGACCGTTTGCACGAATATATGGGCCGTATCGACGAGATCGCGCGCGCCTGCGTAAAGGATATCGGGTACGAGCAGGACAAGTTTCACCACGAAACGGTCGAAGTCACCAACCTGCTGCACGAACAATCCGCGCATATCGCGCAAGGCGTGGATGCGTCGGGCAACAAGGATGAAGGCGCCGGTGATCAGGGGATCATGTTCGGTTATGCCACCACGGAAACGCCTGCGCTGATGCCTGCACCGATCCAGTACTCGCACGCGATCCTGCGTCGTCTTGCGGAGGTTCGCAAAAATGGCACCGAGCCTGCGCTTGGGCCGGATGCAAAATCACAACTGTCGGTGATTTATCGCGACGGCCAGCCGGTCGGCGTCAGTTCCATCGTATTGTCGACACAGCACCTGGACGAGGCGCTGTCTTCGAACGACATCCGCGCCATTGTCGAACCTTACATCCGGGAAACCCTGCCCGAAGGCTGGTTGTCGGCTGACACAGAATGGCACGTTAACCCCACGGGTAAATTCGTCATTGGCGGACCGGACGGTGATGCGGGGCTGACGGGTCGCAAGATTATTGTGGACACCTATGGCGGCGCTGCGCCGCATGGGGGCGGGGCGTTTTCGGGCAAGGATCCGACCAAGGTCGACCGCTCGGCAGCCTATGCCGCGCGCTATCTGGCCAAAAACGTCGTTGCCGCCGGAATGGCCGAGCGCTGCACAATCCAGTTGAGCTATGCGATCGGTGTTTCAAAACCCCTGTCTATCTATGCCGATACTCACGGCACTGGCGAGATCGAGGATGCAGCGATAGAAAATGCCGTCGGGCAGGTCATGGACCTGACGCCACGCGGTATCCGGACGCATCTGGAACTGAACAAACCGATCTACCAACGCACCGCAGCCTACGGCCATTTCGGGCGCGAGCCGGAGGCGGATGGCGGTTTCAGTTGGGAGCGCACCGACTTGGTGGATGCGCTGAAAGCCGCGGTCTGACCGGAAATTAACGGGGGACGCGCCCATCAGGGCGCGTTCTTTTTTGTTTGAAGACACCTCGGGGGTGTAGGGTCTGGCCTTCGCCCTCTGACCCTTGCAATGCCCGGGCGCGGGCAGTATGGGCACCGCCATGAGCACCGAGACCCCGCAACGCCCGCGCAGAAACTTCTATGGCCGCTTCAAGGGCAAGACCCTGAAGCCCAGCCAAAAGACCTATCTGAATGAAGACCTCGCAGCATTGTCACCTGGTGCGGTTGACTGGGACACCAACCCCGAACGGAACCCTCTGGACTTGCAGGCGCTGTTTGGCGGCCGGGACGTCTGGCTTGAAGTCGGGTTTGGCGGCGGTGAACACCTGGTTCATCAGGCCCAAAACAACCCCGGTGTCGGCATCATCGGGGCCGAGCCCTACATTAACGGCGTTGCTATGCTGCTGGGGAAAATTCGCCGGGCCGAGGTTGAGAATCTCGCCATCCATCCCGGCGATGCGCGTGATTTGTTCGACGTGCTGCCCGAGGCAAGCATCTCGCGCGCCTTTCTGCTTTACCCGGACCCGTGGCCGAAAACCCGGCACCACCGCCGCCGCTTCGTCACGCCTGAACATCTGGAACCCTTGGCGCGCACCCTCAAGCCGGGGTCGATTTTTCGCGTGGCGACCGACATTCCGGACTTTGTGCGGCAGACACTCGAGGAAGTTCCGCGCGCCGGTTTCGAATGGTTGGCGGAACGCCCGCAGGACTGGCGTACGCCATGGGACGACTGGATTTCCACCCGGTATGAACAAAAAGCCCTGCGGGAGGGGCGTACACCGCATTACCTGACGTTCCGCAAAACCTGAGCGCTAAGGCGCGGGGTCCCGCAGGTTGGGAAAGGCCCTGCCTTTGGCAAACCACGCCAGCCCGAACGCCCAAAGCGCGATGGTTTCCACAAAGAAGGTCAGATTGTGGGACTTCCACCCTCTCTGGGCGCCTTCGCCGGAAAACGCGATAATTCCCAGCACCAGAACACACAGCAGGATCGTGATGCCGCACAACGTATACAACGTGTTGCGCCGTCTTTTTGTCTCGATCAATTGACCGTTTTTGATGTGACGCTCGGGAACCACGCGGCGCAGAACAAACAGACAATAAAGGCCCAGATAGATAAACAAGATACCGGCAGACCAGGCATGCAAATGCGGGGCACCGGAAAACAGCGTGAAAAATGCTTCGGGATCGGGGTCAGACAAGACCGGTGGCGGTGTTTGGTTCACATCGGCAAAAATACGCGACTGGAAGCTGACCGGTTCTTCGCAGCCAGACCCGCTTGTCGGGAATACCGCAACAAAGCAGGCACCTAATCCGGCAATAAAGGACCCAAGATCCTCAAGCCAGTGGTCACCGGTATAAGCGATCAGAAAACCACCGATGAATATCAGTAATCCGACAAAAATCGCCCCCAGAAACTGGGCGTAATAAAAGTGGCTGATGCTGTCACGAAAACAGCTGCCGCCAAATATTGCGCCACTGGCAAGAATTATTGGCAGGCCGAAGGCGACCAACCCGACCAGAAAGGCCAGGCGCATCTGCAGAACACTGTCAGTCTTCAAGGGGTCTTCGGGCTGAAAGTAGGTTTCGGTTCCCTTGGAAAGCATGGATCGAAGCTGTGACATGATTAGACCTCGGAGTGATTTGTGTGAATCAAAACGAATGCGTCCTAAATGTCGCCACAATAGCCTGAAACTTGCTGATGCCCCAAATTCTGTTCAATCTTGCGGTCGCATTGCCGCTGGACCAACCGGCCCCAATTCGCTAATCGGCTTGAGCACTGATAGCGCAAAAGGAGACCCCATGTCCGGACACGGAACGCCCATCCCGATGACGTCGCATCCCTGCGGCCCGCTGACCGGCACGGCAGAGGTGCCCGGCGACAAGTCGATCTCGCATCGGTCGCTGATTCTGGGCGCGATGGCGGTTGGCGAAACAAGAATTTCGGGTTTGCTGGAGGGCGAGGATGTTCTGGACACCGCCAAGGCCATGCGGGCCTTTGGGGCCGAAGTCACGGATCACGGCGGCGGCGAATGGACCGTGCATGGCGTCGGGGTTGGCGGCTTTGCCGAGCCCGATCAGGTTATCGACTGCGGCAACTCGGGCACCGGAGTGCGCCTGATCATGGGGGCGATGGCGACGTCGCCTATCACCGCGACCTTTACCGGCGACGCCAGCCTGAACAAGCGTCCCATGGCGCGGGTCACCGATCCGCTGGCGCTGTTTGGCACGCAATCTGTCGGTCGTTCCGGCGGGCGTCTGCCGATGACAATCGTGGGCGCGGCCGAGCCAGTGCCGGTTCGCTACGAAGTTCCCGTCCCCTCGGCTCAGGTCAAGTCGGCCGTCCTGCTGGCCGGTCTGAACGCACCGGGCAAGACCGTGGTGATCGAAAAAGAAGCCACCCGCGACCATTCCGAACGGATGCTGGCCGGTTTCGGAGCGGAGATTACGGTTGAGGACACGGACGAGGGTCGCGTGATCACGCTGACCGGTCGCCCCGAGTTGAAGCCGCAGGTTATTGCCGTTCCGCGGGATCCGTCCAGCGCGGCCTTCCCGGTTTGCGCGGCGCTGATCACGCCCGGTTCTGACGTACTGGTTCCGGGTATCGGTCTGAACCCGACCCGTGCGGGGCTGTTCACGACTTTGCGCGAGATGGGCGCAGACCTGACATATGAGAATGAGCGCGAAGAGGGCGGCGAACCAGTCGCCGATCTGCGCGCCAAATATTCACCCAACATGAAGGGCATCAACGTGCCACCGGAACGCGCGGCCTCGATGATCGACGAATACCCGGTGCTGTCTGTGGTAGCGGCCAATGCCACCGGCACCATGATGATGGGCGGCGTCAAGGAACTGCGCGTCAAGGAAAGCGATCGCATCGACGCCATGGCGCGCGGGCTGCGCGCCAATGGCGTGACAGTGGACGAGGGCGACGACTGGTGGTCGGTCGAGGGCCTCGGCATCGGTAACGTCCCAGGCGGCGGCACATGTGAGAGCTTTCTCGACCACCGCATTGCCATGTCCTTTATGGTCATGGGCATGGGTGCGAAATCTCCGGTATCTGTCGATGACGGCGGCCCAATCGCGACCTCATTCCCGATTTTCGAACCACTTATGGCGGCCTTGGGGGCGAAGGTCGAGCGTACATGAGTTTTACGGTCGCCATAGACGGTCCTGCGGCGGCGGGTAAGGGCACGATTTCCAAAGGTGTCGCTGAACATTTTGGCTTTGCGCATCTGGACACGGGGCTGCTGTATCGTGCCGTGGGCAGGCACACGCTGGTTGGTGTGGACCCGGTTGCGGCGGCGCTTGCGTTGACCGCTGAAGAACTGGCTCAGGGTGATCTGCGAACGGCCGAGATTGCACAGGCGGCCTCGAAAGTTGCGGTGATCCCCGAAGTGCGCGCCGCGTTGGTGGATTTCCAGCGCACCTTTGCCCGCCGGGCGGGAGGGGCCGTGCTGGACGGCCGCGATATCGGAACCGTGATATGTCCGGCGGCGGAAGTGAAACTGTTCGTCACCGCCAGTGCCGAGGTGCGAGCAGAGCGTCGCTATCTTGAACTCAGCGCAAAAGGGGCTGATGTCACACGCGATCAGGTCCTGGCGGATGTACGGGAGCGTGACGCGCGGGATGCGGAACGCAGCGCGGCGCCGATGAGGCCCGCAGATGACGCGGTTCTGCTCGATACCTCTGATCTGAGTATCGAAGCTGCATTGGAACAGGCCATAGAGGTCATCAAACAAAGGCGACCCGCGACACCGTAGTGCCGCGGGCTGCCTGATTACAGTTCGCCGACGGCGATGCTTTTGATGCTTGCCCACTGGTCGTCAGCCGTTTTTGCCGTGGTGGGGACGTCCTTCAGGAACGCAGCGCGGGTATCGGCGTTCAGGAACAGGTACAGTTTTCCATCAGCCACCAGATACTGATCCGGGTCGCCGTCGAACTTCTTGCCCACGGACACGCCATACGAGCAGAATCCGCCATGCTGCGGCAGATAGGCGGCCGGGTTGGCCTCGAACGCTTCGCGGTTCGCGGCGCTGGTGAAGTAATACGACGCCCCGTCATAGGTGGCGGAATGGGTTGCAAAACCCTCTACCGGGTTGCCGTCATTGACCAGCGCGACCAGATCGACGCCATGGGCCGCCAAAGGTGCGCCCGCTGCCGAGATGCCGTTCGAAACGTTGATTTCATCGGCGGCAAAGGCCGGGGCAGCGATCAGCGGCAGGGTTGCGATCAGGGTGGTCAGGACCAGATTTTTCATTGCATTTCCTTTCGTGTTCAGGTTCGGGCTGGCTGGTGCGCCAACCGCTGAAACAAAGATAGGCGGCTGTTCTTGTACGAACTATCGCAGGAAGGCCGTCAGATTTTGCAGATCGTTCAAAGATAGGGCTTGCCGGGAATGCTCCTCACCAAGCTTTGTTTGGCCAGTGAAAAGGTGGCTTTCTATTGTGAAGGAATAGCCTGCAGGAGAAGTGCCATGATCCGACTAGCCGTATTGCTGATTTTTCTGGCCGGGGGACTGGCGGCTCAGGACAGGCAGGCACCCGAGCCGGCAATGGATTACGAGCGTCTGGGCAAGATCATCTTTGCGCTCGACCCAGAAGCACAACCACAGGGCCCCGGATTTCAGATGACGGTTGCGGATTATCCGATGTTGGTGGTGACAGACATTCATGCCGATCGGATGCGCGCCATGGTCCCGATCCGCAGCGCCGAGGGGCTGTCGGATGATGATCTGCGGCGCATGATGCAGGCCAATTTCGACAGTACGCTGGATGCGCGTTACGCGATCGCCAATGGCACTTTGTGGGCTGCGTTCATCCACCCGTTGTCTTCACTGAGAAAAGACCAGTTGATCTCGGGGCTGGCCCAGACCGTGAACATCGCCGCGACCTACGGCACCCTATACACCGGTGGTGCGGCAGAGTTTGGAGGCGGCGACAGTACCGACCTGCAGCGCGCCCTGATCGAAGAGCTTTTGAAGAAGGGCGAGGAAATCTGATCCGCGCCCGAAACTGGAGTTTTTCCTGATACTGCCCTGTTTCGCAGGGACCCACGTTCTGAAGACGATGTGAAGCACCGTGACGACTGGCGCGCCATGGTTTCATGTGGTGCCGGGAGCAAAACGATGAGTGTTTTCTGTTGCGATTTCGGACGCATGGGCGGGTCTGAATGCCATATTTTCATAGGCTCTAGCTGAAAGCAGGAAAACTGCTATAGTTTCCCGCAGCGAAAAGGGAAGGCTGCCACACAAGCCCAAAAACAAAAAAGGGCAGGCAGCCAAGAAATCCCCCAAGCCAACAGGGACAGAAATACATGAATAATCGTTTAAGTAAAATCACCATCGTAGGTGGTGGTACGGCTGGTTGGATGACCGCCTTGATCCTGGAAATGGTGCTTTCACGCACGTCAGCACCCAAGGATCGCCCGCGTATCTGCCTGATCGAAAGCCCGAATATCGCCACCGTTGGTGTTGGCGAAGCCACGGTTCCGCGCATGCCCGTCACGCTCCGCCAGGCGGGCATTTCAGAGCGGGATTTTTTCCGCGAGACCAACGCATCGTTCAAGCTGGGTGTGAAATTCTGCAACTGGAACAAGGACGCCAAAGGCAATCGCATCGACTACGTGAACCCTTTTGCCCATGGCCAGATGCTGGAGGGGTTGGAGGCCGCCGAATATTTCCTGCGCTTTGGCAATGGGGATCGGGACTTCACGCAATCAATCTCGCCACACGATGATCTGGCGCGATTGTGTAAAGGCGCACGGCAACTGGGTCAGCCCGAATTTGAACAGCGCTTTGGCTATGCGTATCATCTGGATGCCGTAAAGTTCGCAGGCATGCTGACCAAGGTCTGCACCAAGCGCGGTGTGGAGCATATCCAGGATGAAGTGCAGTCAGTAGAGCTGGATGAACAGGGCAATGTCAGCCACCTGATGTTGGACCGCAAAGGCCGCCATGACGTCGAGATGGTGGTCGATTGTACCGGTTTTCGCGGGTTGATCATCAACAAGGCACTTGGCGAGCCGTTTATGGACTATTCGGATTATCTGCCAAACGACCGCGCCATGGCGTTGCAGATCGAGCATCCCAACCCGGAAAAGATCGAAAGCGTTACGCGGTCTACCGCACTGGGCGCAGGGTGGACATGGCGGGTGCCGCTCTACAACCGTGTGGGCACCGGTTATGTGTTCTCGTCGGCACACCGCACGGATGATCAGGCGGCGGATGAATACCTCGAATGGCTGGGGGACAGCGGCAAGGGGGCGACGCCACGGGTGATCCCCATGCGCATCGGTCGTGTGCGCAACGCCTGGGTCAAGAACTGTGTGGCGATCGGTCTGTCCGGTGGTTTTATTGAGCCTTTGGAAAGTACCGCGATCCATATGATTGATCATGCAGTGCGCTGGTTCGCCGAACACCTGCCCACACGCGACATGGAGCCGTCCTTGCGTGCCAGATATAACCGGCAGATGGACAAGCTTTATGGCGAAGTCCTGGAATTCATCTGTCTGCATTACCAACTGGGCAACCGCACGGACGACCAATACTGGATCGATGCACGCACCGAGATGAAAGTACCGGATCGGTTGGCCGAGAACCTGGAATTGTGGCAGCACCGCCTTCCGATGCAGCACGATGTCGAGTTTGCAACGCTGTTTGACCACCGGGTCTATCAGACGGTTCTTTTGGGCAAGCAGGTTTATGATACGGGCTATGGTGAGGGCATCCGTGATCGGCTGCGACCGTTGAACCGACCGATTTGGTTCCAGTGGTGGAAGGGCGCGAAGGGGCACCTTGCACAGATCCTCAAAACGATGCCGGATCACAAAACGCTGCTGCGCGATATCCGGGGAGAACTGGAGAGACCAGCCTTTGGAAAGGCAGCTGCAGTGAAGCCTACAGTGGCCATGCCGGGTGCGGTCCCGGCTCCGGCGGTGATCCACAACATGCCCAATTTTGCGGAGATCCAAAGCGGCGCGAAGGATTTGCAGCTGTTCTAAAATTCCCCGCCTCTCAGAAAGAGGGGTTGGAAGGACTTATGAGGGGCAGAGCTTCGAAACTCTGCCCCTGTTGCGTTCACTCGGGTGTTATGAGGACCGCCATTATCGGAGCCGCCGAGCGAAGTGATCTGACGCTATAGCGCGGATCCCTCGCGCATCTCGTCCTGTTCGGTCGGCGTCGGCGTATGGTTGAACACGAAGGCCGTGCGGCAAGCGTCTTCCCCTCCCAGCGCTTCGATCTTGCGGCGCTGGTCGGCAAAAGCGCGGGTGTTGATCTCCTCCGGATCGCAGATTTCGTGCAAGCGGCGCGCACCCTCAGCCAGCGCGGCGGCAACGTCGGGGTCGTTTACCCGATCCACCGCGCGGTTCACCAGTTCGTGCGGGTCGGTTTCCAGATCGAATAACTGCGGTGGTTGACCAACGTAGTGGACATATTTCCAGCGGCCCCAGCGCACCATGAAACTGCCGGTTTTTGAACCGCCATCATGGTACTCACTGAAACCGGTACGGTTCGGGTCGTCAGGCGCATTGGCGATGGTACGCAGCGACAGGCCGGGCTGGCCGGCGTTCCCTTCGTCATCGGCAACACCACAGACCTCGCGGGCGGTGGCGGCTATATCGGTCAGGTTTGTGCAGGTCGAAGCGGTGCGGCCTGCGGGAATACCGGGACCGGCAGCGATCATAGGCACACCGGCGCTGGCTTCGTACATGACCATCTTGGTCCAGAAACCCTGATCCCCCATCATGTCGCCATGGTCCGACACATATAGGATAACGGTATTGTCCAATTGTCCGCTGGCATCCAGCGCGGCAACCACGCGGCCGACGCAGTGATCCATGAACGAGGTCAGGCCGTAATAGGCAACCTTTGCTTCGCGCATCTTCTGTTCATCAAAATAGTCCTCGTAGTTGAAGAAGGCGGCGATATTGCGCAGCTCTTCATGGTCAGGCAGGCCTTCGCCGTAACCGACCGGCAGGTCCATGTCGGCGGGGTCGTAAAGGTTGTACCATTCCTCAGGGCAGGTCAGCGGGTAATGCGGGCTGACCAGCGAAACAAAGGCGGCCCAGGGCTGCTCGCGGCGCTTGGGATCCGCCAGCCAAGCCTCGGCGGCGTTTGTGACGCCCCTGTCGTATTCGGTATAGGTGCTGCTGCCGGCACCTACGTCGCCTGCCAGTTCAGCGGCTGAATCGTAAGGCGGTGGGTTTTCCCGTAGCAGACCGACGGGCCATCCGACGCCGCCGACCACGTGCATTGGAATGATTTCTTCCGAAAACCCGTTGTCATCGTCGGCCGACCGAAAATGAAGTTTGCCGATGGAAACCACTTCGCGCCCGGCGTCGCGCAGCTGCCGCATCCAGCTGCGGGGGTCTCCGGCGTAGGGCGAGGCGCTGTCCCAATTGCCGGTGCGGTGCACCCATTCACCTGTGGCCAGCGCTGCGCGGGTCGGGACACACATTGGCGACGGCGTGTAGGCGGCCCGGAACATCGTGCCCCGTGCGGCCAGCGCATCCAGATGCGGAGTTTTTACGATCGGGTGCCCTGCGCAACCCATGGCATCCTTGCGATGTTCGTCCGAAATGATGACAAGAAAATTCGTATTTTGCTGAGTCATGGGGTCCTCCGCCTCACTTCATACCGTCGGGTCGGGCCTGGTCGCAGGTTTGATTGCGACATTCCGGGAAAGTGATTTGGGGCCATTTGCGCAGTTGCGTCCTTCTGCACGAAATGTAATGTCATAACATATCGATTTGTTTTTAAGCAAAGGCGGAAATATGGGCGCGACTTCCTCTGGGGGTGTCAGCCGGGGCAGGCACAGGCGGCGAAATCAAAACACCAGTCTCCATCGCAGGATAAGAGGCGGTTCACCAATGCGGGCTTATGACGCGCTGCCGCCTGAATTGCGTCAGTGGCTTGCAGCCGCCTGCCTTCCGTGGAGCCCGGCTTCCGCAAAGCGGATCTGGATTCGTGCAGGCGGAACCCATAATCCGGAAGCGGCGAAAACCCGGCTGGATGCAATTGAAAGGGCAATGCTGAAGCGGGACGCCCGGATCTGGAAGCCAAAATTCGATCAGCCGGGGCGGCAGGATCGCGCCCAATAGGCCATTTACCTTGGAAATATGGGCTTTCCACTTGCGCCGGTCAGCAAATCCGCCTATACGCGCGCTGTCTGTACAAGGGCGGTCAACGTCCGGATGACGTATCTGAGCAGGGCCGGGTCACCTCGGCCCTTTGTGTTTGTGTAATCGGATGCGCCCCGGATCACGTCCGAAGACGTCATGAAACAAGACCGGCGGAGACAACCGCTCGGCCAGTAAAAACGTATGTAAAGGAAAACAACGCCACATGGCTAACGCATCCATGGAGGAATTCGAAGCCCTCCTTAATGAAAGCTTCGAAATGGACACACCCGAAGAGGGTTCTGTTGTCAAAGGCAAGATTCTGGCGATTGAAGCCGGTCAGGCCATCATCGACGTCGGCTACAAAATGGAAGGCCGCGTTGATCTGAAAGAATTCGCAAATCCCGGCGAAGCTCCTGAAATCGCTGTTGGTGACGAGGTCGAAGTATACCTGCGTGCCGCAGAAAACGCCCGTGGCGAAGCCGTCATCTCGCGCGAGATGGCCCGCCGTGAAGAGGCATGGGACCGTCTGGAAAAAGCATATGCAGACGACCAGCGCGTCGAAGGTGCAATCTTCGGTCGCGTCAAAGGTGGCTTCACCGTCGATCTGGGTGGCGCAGTTGCGTTCCTGCCCGGCTCGCAGGTTGACGTCCGCCCCGTGCGCGACGCTGGCCCGCTGATGGGTCTGAAGCAGCCGTTCCAGATTCTGAAAATGGACCGCCGCCGTGGCAACATCGTTGTTTCGCGCCGCGCTATCCTGGAAGAATCGCGTGCCGAACAGCGCGCCGAGGTTATCGGCAACCTGTCCGAAGGTCAGACCGTCGAGGGTGTCGTCAAGAACATCACCGAATACGGTGCATTTGTTGACCTGGGCGGCGTTGACGGCCTGCTGCACGTCACCGACATGGCATGGCGCCGTGTGAACCACCCGTCCGAGATCCTGACGATCGGCGAAACCATCAAGGTTCAGGTCATCAAGATCAACAAAGAGACCCACCGCATCAGCCTGGGCATGAAGCAGCTGCAGGAAGATCCGTGGGATCTGGTTGCTGCCAAGTACCCGCTGGGCTCGGTCCATCAGGGTCGCGTCACCAACATCACCGACTACGGCGCGTTCGTCGAGCTGGAAGCTGGTGTCGAAGGTCTGGTGCACGTGTCCGAGATGTCCTGGACCAAGAAAAACGTCCACCCCGGCAAGATCGTTTCGACCAGCCAGGAAGTCGACGTCATGGTTCTGGAAATCGACGGCGCCAAGCGTCGCGTGTCTCTGGGCCTGAAGCAGACTCAGCGCAACCCATGGGAAGTGTTTGCAGAAACACACCCCGAGGGCACCGAGGTCGAAGGCGAAGTCAAGAACATCACCGAATTCGGTCTTTTCATTGGCCTCGAAGGCGACATCGACGGCATGGTTCACCTCAGCGACCTGTCCTGGGACGAGCGTGGCGAGGATGCGATCCAGAACTACCGCAAAGGCGACATGGTTTCGGCCGTCGTTTCGGAAGTTGACGTGGAAAAAGAGCGTATCTCGCTGTCGATCAAAGCCCTGGGCGGTGACAAGTTCGCCGAAGCCGTGGGCGGTGTGAAGCGTGGCTCGGTCATCACCGTTGAAGTCACCGCGATCGAAGATGGCGGCATCGAGGTGGAATATGAGGGCATGAAGTCCTTCATCCGCCGTTCGGATCTGTCGCGTGACCGTGCCGAGCAGCGCCCCGAGCGTTTCTCGACCGGTGACAAGGTCGACGTCCGCGTCACCAACGTCGACAGCAAGACTCGCCGTCTGGGCCTGTCGATCAAAGCACGCGAGATTGCCGAAGAGAAAGAGGCCGTGGAACAGTACGGTTCCTCCGACTCGGGCGCATCGCTGGGCGATATCCTGGGTGCGGCGCTGAAATCCGGCGACTAAACCTCAGGCTGTTCGAAGCAGTCGAATTTCGGCCCCGCACGTCAGTGCGGGGCCGTTTTTGTTGCGAATCAACATGTTCTGATTTCCAGGCCCAACTCGGGCAACAGGCGTTCCTTGGAGCCCGGAATCAGGCTCGCAGGCAAAAAATTGCGTGAGAATATGGCAAAATGATGCCTCGGCACGCGGAGTTTGCGTTCCCCCGTTCAGCGTTTTTTCTTATACTGTCCAAAACAATAGACATGGTAATCCGGTCGCCTGGGAGGGTAATGCCTATGATCCGTTCAGAATTGATTCAGAAAATCGCCGACGAGAACCCGCATCTTTATCAGCGTGACGTTGAACGGATCGTGAATACCGTTTTCGAGGAAGTGACCGATGCTATGGCCCGTGGCGACCGGGTCGAACTGCGCGGATTTGGCGCTTTTTCTGTCAAACAGCGGGACGCGCGCGTCGGCCGCAATCCCAGAACCGGTGAGACCGTGCAGGTCGAGGAAAAATGTGTACCGTTTTTCAAGACAGGCAAGTTGCTAAGGGACCGTTTGAACGGTAAAGCCTGACCTTATGATGCGCTACATTCGATATGCTTTTCTTGCGGTCCTCGGGATCACCCTGATCTCGATTTCGCTGGCCAATCGCGAAATGGTTGAACTCAAGCTTATGCCGGATGCCTTGTCCGAGCTGGCTGGCTTCAACCTCAGCACCTCGTTGCCGCTGTTCCTAGTTGTTCTTGGGGGCGTGGTTGCCGGGCTGGTCATAGGCTTTCTTTGGGAGTGGCTGCGCGAACACAAGCACCGCCGCGACGCGACGGCCAGCAAAGGCGAAGTGCGCAAACTTGAGCGTGAGGTCAAGAAGCTCAAGAAAAAGCAGAATCAAGGTCAGGATGAGGTTCTGGCTCTGCTGGACGAGGCCAGCTAAGCGGCATGTCTACTGAAATTAGTGTGAAAATCTGCGGCCTGACCGCCCCGGCTCAGGTGCGCGCGGCCGTAGATGCTGGTGCACGATACTTGGGATTCAACTTCTTTCCCAAGTCGCCCCGGTATGTCACGCCCGAACAGGCGGCTGCGTTGATGGCTGACGTGCCGGTTGGCGTGGCCAAGGTGGCCCTGGTCGTGAACCCCTCGGACGATCTGCTGGACAGTATCACTCAGGCGGCGCCCTTCGATATGTTGCAATTGCACGGCAGCGAAAGTGCTGAGCGTGTGCGCGAGGTCAAGGAACGTTACGGCTTGCCGGTGATGAAGGTCATCGGTGTGGCAGATGCCGAAGATCTGGCCGCAATCGATATCTACAGCGACGTCGCGGACCAGCTTCTGATTGATGCCAAAGCCCCCAAGAACGCGGTCTTGCCGGGCGGTAACGGGCTGGCGTTTGACTGGCGGTTGCTGGCTGGGCGCAAATACTGGCGTAAGCCATGGATGCTGGCCGGCGGTTTGAACCCGGAAAACGTGGCCGAGGCCATTCGGATGACGGGAGCACGGCAGGTAGATGTCGCCTCAGGTGTTGAAAGTGCTCCGGGGATCAAGGATTCGGGCCTGATCAACGCCTTTATCGAAGCCACCCGGTGATCTGATCGGGCCGCCATCGCGTATCTCCTGTCAAGGAGTATGAATGGATGCTGGCCGCAATCGGTGGAGTTGCCCTGAAAAACTGGTATCACGCGCCCGAGTTCTTCTGGCGCGCGCGCCAGGCTTATTTGCAGGCCCGTGACGATCCGCTGTGCCTGCGGGTGGAACTGTTCCCACATCAGGGCATGTATTTTTCGCTGAGCGTCTGGCACGACGCCGAGGCCATGCTGACATTCGCCCAGTCCGGCCCGCATCGGCGCGTTGTGCAGGCGGCCTCCCGGTTGGCGGAGGTGCATGAGTTCCATCATTTCAACTGTATTGCCGTGCCAAGCAGAGACCAGGCGCTGCGGGTTTGGTCTCAGCATGTTCATGCGGCTGAATGATACGTTTTGCCATGGCAAATCCCGCCGCCACCTCCTATGAACAACGGGTACGACGAGGGAGACACCCATGGCCAACGATCTTTTCAATTCCTTCATGTCCGGGCCCGACGAACAGGGCCGTTTCGGCATCTTCGGCGGACGGTTCGTCAGCGAAACGCTGATGCCCCTGATCCTGTCGCTGGAAGAGGAATATGAGAAGGCCAAGGACGATGCGACCTTCTGGGCCGAGATGGACGATCTGTGGGCCAACTATGTTGGCCGCCCGTCGCCGCTGTACTTCGCGGAACGCCTGACCGAACATCTGGGTGGTGCAAAGATTTACCTGAAGCGTGACGAGCTGAACCACACCGGCGCGCATAAGATCAACAACGTGCTGGGCCAGATCATTCTGGCGCGGCGCATGGGCAAGACCCGGATCATCGCTGAAACCGGGGCAGGGCAGCACGGCGTAGCCACCGCCACCGTCTGCGCCAAGTTCGGATTGAAGTGCGTGGTCTACATGGGGGCCCATGACGTGCAGCGTCAGGCTCCGAACGTGTTCCGCATGCGCCTGCTGGGGGCCGAGGTGATCCCTGTGACTTCCGGTCGCGGGACACTGAAAGATGCAATGAACGACGCGCTGCGCGACTGGGTGACCAACGTGCGCGATACGTTCTACTGCATTGGAACGGTTGCTGGTCCGCACCCGTATCCGGCGATGGTGCGCGATTTTCAGTCGATCATCGGCAAGGAAGCCAAGGAACAGATGATGAAGGCCGAAGGCCGTCTGCCCGATACGATCATCGCCGCCATCGGTGGTGGGTCGAACGCGATGGGCCTGTTCTACCCATTTCTCGACGACAAGTCCGTGAATATCATCGGCGTCGAGGCGGGCGGTAAAGGCGTGAACGAAAAGATGGAGCATTGCGCTTCTCTGACCGGTGGTCGTCCGGGCGTTTTGCATGGCAACCGAACCTATCTGCTGCAGGATGACGACGGCCAGATTCTTGAAGGCTATTCCATTTCCGCTGGTCTGGACTACCCAGGCATCGGGCCAGAACATTCATGGCTGCACGAGGTAGGGCGTGCGCAATATGTCTCGATCACGGACAAAGAGGCGCTGGAAGCGTTCCAGCTGTGCTGCGCAACCGAAGGCATCATCCCGGCACTCGAACCCAGCCACGCACTGGCCCATGTGATGAAGATTGCCCCGGAACTGCCTAACGATCACCTGATCTGCATGAACATGTGCGGACGCGGCGACAAGGATGTTCAGACGGTTGCGAAATACCTGAACTTTGACATGTCCGATACCGAAGGCCGCGAGGCAATCTAAGCCTCTGATTTCGTCAGCGTAAGCCAGACAGATGTTGCACGGCGGTGGGTCCGAGAATCATTGGACCTGCCCCGGTCGCCATACTGCTTTCACTGTCTCGCAATTGCGGAAAATGAAGCGCTTTGGCGCGGATTGTCTGGCTTTTGCCGGGTTAGCTTGCAGTGCCGAAACAGCCCTCCTGTAAGGTCTGGTTAGAAAGCTGCTGTGTTTTACCAGGATTTTTCCGCCAACCCTCAGCATTATTTGCCAAATAGGCGCCGGGATAATCCCTGCCGCAAGCGCCAGATTCGGCGCATCTGGCAAATTCGATACACGCGAAATAATTGAGATGTGGTGAATCTGTACAGCGTTTTGAATTTGAATAAACTCACTGGCACTTCGCAACTTCTGGTTGCTAATCATAATGTGCCCCGGACGGTGTCAGAACTCAGTTGCGCGTTCGGAATGGCATGTCATAAGGCGCATATCCTTGTGTTATGCCCCTATCGGGTTTGTTGGAGGTTGGGATGGTTAACTCCTTTTTTAGTAGGCTGCTTGGCCTTGTCTGTTTGGTTTCAGTCGTTCTGTTCGGCAGCAGCAAGGAAGGCGCGGCCTTTGGTGGGGCTACCTTCTTCAATACACCCATTGCGTCACCTAATGGCGGTTCCGTCCAGTTTACCAACATCCCCGGCGCAACGACTGCATTTGTCGCCCTCAGCGGCAGCGGCCAGGCACCGGGCGGTGCGATTTACTTTGGTGGCGGGATCACGCCGTCTCCGATCATCACTCCGGCCGGATTGACCAACCTCGGTTGGCTGAACCCAACCATTCTCAGTCAGGACGGCGCAGACAGCACATATGCCGCCGACGGTTACATGGGGATCATTTTCACGGCTCAGGAAGCGCCCGGTGGGCCGCTTTACAGATACGAACTGGCCCTGTCGGGTGTGACGAACACGCAGATCATCAGCACCCGGACGCTGGTGGATACGACCCAGCCCACGGCTTCGGTCGGGGCGCTGACTGCGACCGGGAACGGCACCTTTACCGCGACAATCACCCTCAGCGAACCCAGCACCGACTTTGTTGCCAGTGATCTCTTGGTGGTGAACGCAACCGCGACCATGACCGGTTCGGGTGTGGATTACGTTGCTACGCTGACCCCGCAGAACAACGGTACAATCGAGCTTTCCGTTCCGGCCGGAGTTTTCACCGACGCCGCAGGCAATCTCAATCTGGCGTCGAACACTGTTACAACCGTGCAGCCCGCAACAAACACGCAGCGTTTGATTCAGGCCTTTCAGAATGCCCGCGCGAACAGCCTAGTCTCAAACCAGCCCAACCTGACGCGGTTTCTGCAACAGTCCGGCGCGGGAGCGTTCGATGCGTCCGTATCTCAGGGCGCCGGGTTTCTGAACTTTGCCAGCGATCCGACCTTGCCCATCTGGCTGAACGTTACAGGCAACTGGAGTTCGCAGGACGACTTTGACAGCAGCTATGCTTTGGCGGTTCTCGGGGCGCACCATCAGGTTAATCAGAACCTGTTGGTCGGTGCGATGCTGCAGTTGGACTATGCCGAAACCGAAAACGGCGCGTCCGAGATTGACGGCACCGGGTGGTTTGTTGGCCCGTATGTCGTGGCGAAACTGCCCGAGCATCCGATCTATTTCGAAGGACGTGCGCTTTACGGGAAAGCTGACAATGAGGTTTCGCCTCTGGGCACATACTCGGACAAATTCGACAGTGACCGCTGGCTGGTGCAGTCGCGGGTCACAGGCGAAATCCAGCGCGGGGCGCTGACCCTGATGCCGCTTCTGGATCTGAGCTATGTCAGCGATGATGCCGAGGCCTATACGGACAGTCTGGGCAATCCGATTTCGGCCCAGGATTTCAGCCTGACGACCGTTCAGTTGGGAATGGATTTCAGCCACCCGATCTCCGTCGCACGTGGCAGCATGATTCTGACGGGCGGTCTGTCCGGCGTCTGGAGCAGCACATCAGGCACCGGCACCGTGCCGGGCGTCGCCCCGATCGGGGACACCACACGCGGCAGGGTCGATCTGGGTCTTGATTACAGGTTGCAGAACAACAGCCTGCTTGCGGCAGGTGTGTTTTACGACGGCATCGGCGAAAGCGGATTTGAAAGCTACAGCGTCGATCTGACGTGGCAGATCAACTTCTGACCGACACATTCCTTAAAGTCCCGGATCCGTCCGGGACTTCTTTTTCTAAAAAATAAGCCGAAACGGATTCTAAAGACCGACGAAGGGTCAGGACCCGACTTTGTGCTGCTGCAGGATGTCCAGCGGCACAATGTCCAATGCGCGTTGATGCGTGGCCTCAAGATGAACCCTCGGGGCGCAGCCCTCGTCATGGGCCTGAAGGAACCGACCCGCACACAGACACCAGCTATCGCCGGGCTTGAGGCCGGCGAAATCGAATTCGGGGCGTGGGGTGCTCAGGTCATTTCCGACATATTTGGAATAGGCGAGGAATTCGGCTGTCATAACAGCACAAACCGTATGGCTGCCCTGGTCTTCGGGGCAGGTATTGCAGGCCCCGTCCCGGAAGAACCCGGTCAGCGGATCACGCGAACAGGGGGCAAGGACACCTCCCAGCACATTGATGCTGTCCTGTTTTTGCATAGAGGCATCCTACAGGGTTTGGGCGATCTTGCGGAACATTTCTATATTCTGATCGCTGACACCGGGTTCGCGGAATTTGCGATCGGCTCCGGTGGTGACAATCAGGACATCCCGCGGCCGATCGAAATAGATGTATTGCCCATAGACACCGCGCGCCAGAAATTCGCCCTCATGCGCGTTTTTGGGGATCCACCATTGATATCCATAGCCGATCTTGCCGGTTTCGGTCGGGGCACTTGGCCATGTCGACTCGGCAATCCAGTCGGCGGGAACAATCTGCTCGCCGCTTCGGGAACCGTCTTGCAGTATCATCTGTCCGAACCGGGCAAAGTCGCGGGTTGTAAAGTTCAACCCGCCAAGAACAAACGCGACACCGGCCCCATCCGTGATGTAGTACCCATCGCGTTCCAGCCCCAAAGGCTGAATGATCCTTTCGGTCAACAGCTCGGTAACACTGCGCCCGGTCGCGCCGCGAATGACCATACCTATCACATGCGTGTCGATTGATACATATTGCCAGGTGTCACCCGGCGCGGCAAAGCTGTCCTTCAGGGACGCGGCGAAGTCGTCCAACTCCCCCCCCAGCGCCACGACACGGCCCATCCGATTGATGTCCGAGTTGTAATCCAGATAGTCCTCGTCAAATGTCACGCCGCTGGCCATGTTCAGGACATTGCGGATCGTGGCGCCGTCATAAGCGCTGCCGGCCAGTTTGGGCGCATATTTCACCACGGGATCGTCCAGCGAGTCGATTGCCCCCTCGGCCAACAGAATGCCGAACAGGGCGGACAGATAGCTTTTGGCGACGGACCACGATATCCGCTGATCGTCCGGGCCGGTGTCCAGATAGTATTCTTCGAACCGGATCTGGCCTTTCTGCATCACCAGCAGGGATGTCACAGCGCGCTCCCCGATCCATTGATCGGTTCCCTCAGGCAGATCAAAGCCCGGTCCATAGGGCAGTTCCCATGTCGGGCCGCTCCCGCGCGGCAGATCGACCGTCAGAAAGGCGTCGCTCATGTGCGAGAAATTGTGAACGATCCGCTCTTCCGAGAACAGGGAATTGACCGCCAGAAGCCGCTCGAGCTCTTCCCGTTTCCACAGGCCAACGACGACGGCCGCCAAAACCAGCGCCAGAACAATGCGCAACAGCCATCTGAATACAATTCTCATTCGTCCCCTCCACCTGATCAACACAATAGAAAAGAGGTCCGGGACCTTTCGCAATCCGAACGTTGCGGCAGCAGGTGATTTACCGAAACTTGTCCAACAGCTTTTGCATCGGTGACCGGTCATCCGGATCCGGAATAGGCTCAGGGTCGGTCGCAGCTTTTGGTGTGGGCCTTTCCGGTGTTTTTGACGACCGCGCAGGCACCGTCCGCAAAGCGACGGCATTCATGAATTTCCCGCTTTCCCCTTCGGCAAGATATTGGGCCCCGTCCGAAACGCCCCGCAGGACGTCTTCCAGCCAGTTGGCGTCAGCCTTGGCAAAATCGCTTAGCACATAGGCCGAGACCATTTCCTTGCGCCCCGGATGGCCAATCCCTAGCCGTACCCGGTCATAGGCAGGACTGATGTGTTCGTGGATGGATCGCAGCCCGTTATGCCCCGCGTGACCACCGCCGGCCTTGACCCGCACCTTTCCGGGGGCCAGGTCCAGTTCATCATGAAAGACGGTCACGTCAACCGACTCGAGCTTGTAAAACCGCATCGCTTCACCAACGGACTGGCCGGATCGGTTCATGAAGGTTTGCGGTTTCAGCAGCAGAATTTTGTCCGTGCCGAGACGACCTTCGCAGACCTCGGCCTGAAACTTTGAACGCCAGGGACCAAACCCGTGATCCTCGGCGATGCGGTCCAGTGCCATGAAGCCGATGTTGTGACGGTTTCCAGAGTATTTTGAACCGGGATTCCCCAGGCCGACAAACAGCTTCATCATTTCGTCCTTACATGTCGCGGGCCAATACCTGAATACGTATCAGGTTCATCGCACGGTTCGCCACCGCCTTTCCAGTCCCGCCCGGCCAAAAGAAAAACGGGGCTCTGAAAGAACCCCGTTTCATATCCAGAACCAAAAGGTTCCGAAATTATTCTTCAGCGCCGATTACTTCGACTTCGTCGGCTGCAACTTCGCCCTCTTCGCCGTCTTCATCGTCGCTGGACGTCAGACCGGTCGGAGCCGAAATGTTCGCGATCACGAAGTCACGGTCGATGGTCGGCTTGGTGCCGGCCGGCAGGTCAACCGACGAAATCGTCACAACGTCGTTGATGTTCAGACCGGTCAGATCGACGGTGATCTTTTCAGGAATTTCACCGGCGGTGCACATCAGTTCGACTTCCGGACGAACAACGGTCAGAACGCCGCCCTTCTTGATGCCGGGCGCTTCTTCTTCGTTGATGAACTCAACCGGAATGAACAGAGCGATCTTGGTGGTCCGGCGCAGGCGCATCAGGTCCAGGTGGGTCGGCAGGTCTTTGACGACGTCACGCTGAACGTCGCGGCAGATGACGCGGACGTCTTCGTGGCCTTCAACCTTCAGGTTCCACAGGGTCGACTTGAACCGGCCGGCTTTCAGACGCTTGAACAGGACGTTGAACGGGATCTGGATCGGCAGCGGCTCTTTGTCGCCACCAAAAACAATGCCCGGAACCATGCCGTCGCGGCGTGCCTGACGAGCGGCGCCCTTGCCTGTCCCCGTCCGTTCCAGAGCTACGAGATCAGGAATCTCTCCAGCCATGATAATTCTCCAATGTTAGGGCGGGCATCCTCCAAGGCTGTATGCCCGCGTGAAGCCGCGTCCTTAGCTTGATTCATTGGGTTTGGAAAGGGGTTTTTGACGGATTGTCATTTTGCGAGGCTCTGCCTCGCGCTCCGGGATATTTGGGGCCAGATGAAAAACGGATCCGGTCTTCATCTGGCTAAAAATATCCCGGGGGAGACGCCCGTAGGGCGGCGGGGGCAGAGCCCCTGACAACAGCGGCCCTCTCAGTTCTGCCAGCGACCACCGAAGTCTTCTGGGATCAGCAGGTTGTGGCGCCCCAGATTGCTAACATTGCGTTCGCCGCACAGCGCCATGGTGGTGTCCAGTTCCTTGTGGATGACGTCCAGCGCCGTGGTTACGCCTTTCTGACCCATCGCCCCAAGGCCATAGACAAAGGCGCGGCCGATATATGTACCCTTGGCCCCCAGCGCCAGTGCCTTCAGAACGTCCTGACCCGAACGGATGCCACTGTCCATATGCACTTCGATGTCTCCGCCAACGGCGTCCATGATCTGCGGCAGCATTCGGATGGAACTGAGCGCACCATCCAACTGGCGACCGCCGTGGTTCGAGACCACAATGGCATCCGCCCCGAGCTTTGCGGCCATCTTCGCATCTTCGGCATCCAGAATACCTTTCAGGATAACCTTCCCGCCCCATTGCTCCATCAGCTTTTCGACCTTGCCCCAATCTAGGCTTGGGTCGAATTGTTCGGCAGTCCAGGCCCCCAGCGAGGATGCGTCAGAAACGCCATGCGCATGTCCGACGATATTGCCGAACTCGCGTCGGCTGGCGCCCAGCATCTCGATTCCCCAGGCCCACTTCGTCATCAGGTTGGCGATTGTTTTGGCCGTCAATTTCGGCGGGGCGGACAAACCGTTCTTGAGGTCCTTGTGCCGCTGGCCGAGGATTTGCAGGTCGAGTGTGATCACCAATGCCGAGCATTTGGCGTCCTTGGCCCGCTGGATCAGGCGATTAATGTAGTCCTGATCCTTCATCGTATAAAGCTGGAACCAGAACGGCTTGCCCGTGTTCTCGGCCACATCCTCGATAGAATTGATTGACATTGTCGATAGGGTGAAGGGTACGCCGAAATCTTCCGCTGCCTTGGCCGCTTTTATTTCGCCATCTGCGTGTTGCATGCCGGTCAGCCCCACGGGCGCCAGCGCGACCGGCATCGCTACGTCTTGCCCGATCATCTGCGACGCGGTCGAACGCCCGGACATGTCTACTGCAACCCGTTGGCGCAGGCGGATGTCCTCGAAATCCGAGGTGTTTTCGCGAAAGGTCTGCTCGGTCCAGCTGCCGCTTTCAGCGTAGTCGTAGAACATCCGTGGCACGCGGCGTTCATAGATGCGTCTGAGGTCTTCAATCGTTGTAATGACTGGCATGATTCCGGGCCCCGGTAGCTTTGGTTAATTTTCTTTACCAATTTCTCTTGCGCTCTGCAACGTATCTCTGGCAGCAAAAAAACCGCAGCTCGCAAAGGCGGGCTGCGGTTGACGCATGAGACGAGTTTTGTCGGCGGATCAGGCCGAATGTGCACCGTCCGCCAGTGACCGGACGAAGCTTAGGATCTGGTCGACCGGCTTTCCCTCGGCAATCTGGCTGACAATGGCTGAACCGACCACGGCGCCATCAGCTATGCTTGCGATTGCCTTCGACTTTTCGGGTGTATTGATGCCAAAGCCCACAATAACCGGCAGATCTGTCTCCGATTTGATCCGAGCCACCTCAGGACCGACATTGGTGGCCTGCGCCTCGGCAGCGCCGGTGATGCCGGTGATCGAGACGTAATACACAAAGCCCGATGTATTCTGAAGGACGCGGGGCAGGCGCTTGTCGTCGGTTGTGGGCGTTGCAAGCCGGATAAAGTTCAGGCCGGCGGCCTGCGCGGGCAGGCACAGTTCGGCATCCTCTTCCGGGGGCAGGTCTACAACGATCAGGCCATCGATTCCGGCGGATTTAGCCTCGGCCAGAAAGTCGTCGACACCTCGGCTGTAGATCGGGTTGTAGTATCCCATCAGGACAATCGGGGTCGTATCATCTGTTTCACGGAAAGCCCGCGCCAGATCCAGAGTGCGCTGCAGGGTCATTCCCCCGTCCAGCGCGCGCTGGCCTGCAGCCTGAATCGTAGGGCCATCAGCCATCGGGTCCGTGAAGGGCAGGCCCAGTTCGATCACATCGACACCGGCGCCCGGCAGACCTTTCACGATCTCAAGCGAGGTGTCGAAATCGGGATCCCCGGCCATGACGTAGGAAACAAAGGCCTTCCTGCCTTCGGCCTTGAGGGCGGCGAACTTGGCGTCGATACGGGTCATCTTCTGTCCTTGCATTCAGGTTTGAACCTGATGTGCAGAAACTTTGCCCGGAAATCAATCCCGTCAAGGCTGAATGGTTCAGAACGCGTAATGATATCTGACCAGGGCCGAGTTGACACCCGGGTTGTCGTCCTGGGTGCTGGCGTTGGATTTGTGGGTAATCGCGAAGGACAGCTTGTTGCCATTGTTCAACGTATATCCAAGGCCAACAAGGCTGCGGATCTGGAACTCTCCGCCCAGATCGTTCAACGAGTCGCCTTCGGAAAAGTACCCTGGCATGACGCTGCCTTCAACGAACCATCGGTCAGCGAAGGTGTAGAACCCGATCAACCCGATCCCGATATGAACATCACCAGCGGTATCCACCGTCAGGGCGCTGCCCCAGGTCGCGGACACGCGGGTGGCTTCGTAAAAGGGGCGGTGTTGGTACTCGAGCGAGAAAGCGGCTTCATCGTCTGCGTCGCTGTCGGAGAAATCCGAATACCCAGCGCCAAAGATGATGGTTTGAGCGTACGCTGCCGGAGCGGCCATTATCAGCACAAGGGCTGCAACAAAACTCTTCATAACGGTTGATCACTATCTGTTTGTTTGCAACGTCTTACATGGTGAGCTTAGAGCGCAGGATTCAATGCGGGCAAGATCACGGATGTCGAACGATTTCGTGATGTTGCATTTTGGATCAGGCCGCCATCTTTCGCTCTGGCTTGCGCATTGACCCGGACCTGCATAGAAGCACCCCTCGAATGGCATTAGGAGACCGTCATGGGCTTTAAAATGGGAATCGTGGGTTTGCCGAATGTGGGTAAGTCGACCCTCTTCAACGCGCTGACCAAAACCGCGGCTGCACAGGCTGCGAATTTCCCGTTCTGCACGATCGAACCCAATGTGGGCGATGTGGCCGTGCCCGATGATCGGCTGGACAAGCTCGCCGCGATTGCAAGCTCGAAACAGATCATCCCGACGCGGATGACGTTCGTTGATATCGCCGGTCTGGTTAAAGGTGCCTCGAAAGGCGAGGGGCTTGGAAACCAGTTTCTGGCCAACATTCGGGAAACCGACGCCATTGCCCATGTGCTGCGCTGTTTCGAAGACGGAGATGTGACCCATGTGGATGGCCGTGTCGATCCGGTAGCTGATGCGGACACGATTGAGACCGAGCTGATGCTGGCCGATCTGGAAAGCATCGAAAAGCGCCGCGCCAATCTGGTGCGCAAGCTGAAAGGCAGTGACAAAGAGGCACAGCAACAGGACCGCTTGCTGGCCCAAGCGCAAGCGATGCTGGAAAGCGGCAAGCCCGCGCGTCTGGTTGAAGTGTCAGGCGAAGATGCCAAGGCCTGGAAGATGCTGCAACTGCTGACCACCAAGCCGGTGCTCTATGTTTGCAACGTGTCCGAAGAAGAAGCTGCCGAAGGTAATGAGTGCTCGGCGAAGGTGGCCGAAATGGCCGCTGCTCAGGGTAATGCTCACGTTATCATCAGCGCCAAGATCGAAGAAGAGATCAGCCTGCTGGAAGCGGACGAAGCCCAGATGTTCCTTGAGGAAATGGGCCTGGAAGAACCCGGTCTCGATCGTCTGATCCGAGCAGGTTACGACCTGCTGAAACTGGAAACCTATTTCACCGTCGGCCCGAAAGAGGCCCGCGCCTGGACCATCCGCACCGGCACCGCCGCGCCGCAGGCCGCTGGCGTGATCCATGGGGATTTCGAAAAAGGCTTCATCCGTGCCGAGACCATCGCCTATGACGACTACATCGCTGCCAATGGCGAACAGGGTGCGAAAGAAGCAGGCAAGATGCGGGCCGAGGGCAAGGGCTACATCGTCAAGGACGGCGATGTGATGCACTTCTTGTTCAACACGTAAATCAATCAGGCTGCGGCAAGTTTTCAGAGCGCTTCGTTTAAGCTGCACTGGGTGATCAGCCACCTGCCGTCAGCCTGCTTATATAGGATATTCAAAGAGGTACCCTGGCCGGTCGTACCTTCGCTGTAACGAGCGAGGCACCAACCGACATTGTCATTGATATCAGCGTGCACAATTTCGATGACTTTGTCTTCGCCGCCTTCCTCAACCCACTCCGAATGGATATCTTCTATGGCTTGTCGCCCGATCGCTGCAGGGCCATAGGGTGAAAACAACTCTGCGTTTTCTGTAAAGTACGACGCGCATCCGGCGGCGTCATTTGATCGATATCTATCGACGTATCCGTCATACAACTCTTGAAAAACGTCCTTTGCCGTCATTATGCGCTCCGTGCGTTCGTACGCTCGTTCCATTAGAGGCAAGTTGACCAGGCGAGGCAAGAACTCTGTATTGCCGGGTCGCAGGCAGAGACGGCGCTTTTCCTTTGGAAAAATGCGGTTAGAGTGTCATTTTGCCCGACGTTGGAATGCTAAAGCATGATCGAAATCCGCGACCTTCAACTCCTCAGCGCCTTGGCGCGGCAACGCCATTTCGCCAAGGCGGCCGAGGAATGTGGGATTTCTCAACCCGCGTTTTCCATGCGCATCCGCAATCTCGAAGATCGGCTGGGCGTTTCAATTGTCCGCCGGGCCAACCGGTTTCAGGGCCTGACCGAAGAGGGCGAGATGATCGTCCGCCGCGCACGGCGTATCCTCGATGACGCAAAGGCGCTGGAACAGCAGGTGCTGGCCGCGCGGGGTGAGATTACGGGGACGTTGATTCTGGGCGTGATCCCCACCGCGATTGCCTTTACCGGACGCCTCATCAAACGCCTCCAGCAAGCTCATCCACGCATTTTGTCGCGGATCGAAACCATGTCGGCCTCGGCCATTCAGCACCGGCTGGACGAAGGCAGTCTGGATGCGGGCATCACCTACGGCGACAGTATCGGCACCGACTTGCGGCAGGTGCAGCCGCTGTATGAAGAAACCTATGTGCTGCTTGTCCCGTCCCACATGATCGAAGAATCCGGCCCTATTCCATGGGCTCGGGTGGCCGAATTTCCGATCAGCCTTCTGGAGCCGCAGATGCAGAACCGACGCATTCTGGATCGGATTTTCGCCGAACAGGGCCTGCATCCCCACGTCGTCGCCGAAACCAGCGGCTTTACCGCATCGATGGTGATGGCGCGCGAGGGGCTGGCAGCTACGGTTGTGCCTCGGGTTCTGGTCCGGGCGTTGGGCGATCTGAAGGGAACCAAAGTGCTGCCCTTAGTCGACCCGATTGTCAGCAAACCGATTTGTTTGGCGACCCTTAGTCGTGACCCGGAATTGCCAACGGTCGAGGCTTTGCGTGCCGTGGTGACGTCTTTACGGTGATAAACTGTCGTTATCGTGCGATTGAATTTGGCGATTTGACGATATGCTATTCTGATGAGACACGGAGCCTCAATCGGAGGGCATCATGGCACCATTAGACACCAAGCCATCAGGCGCACCCAAGGGCGTCTGGAAGTCAGGTAAAGGCAAAGGGCGGCACACGCCCAAAGGCCGTCAGTTCACGGATGAGGCGCAGGCGGAGATTCATCGCCTGCTGGGCGATCGCCCGCGCCGCCGCGACCTGCTGATCGAATTCCTGCATTTGATTCAGGACGAACACGGCCATATCAGCGCCGACCACATCGCCGCGCTTGCGGTTGAGATGCGGATCGGACAGGCCGAGATTTATGAGACGGCGACCTTCTACGCCCATTTCGATGTTGTGAAAGAAGGCGAGACCCCTCCGCCTGCGCTGACGATCCGTGTCTGTGATTCCCTGTCCTGTGAAATGGCCGGTGCCCAGCAGCTGCAGAAGGCGCTGGAAGACGGTCTGGACCCGGCAGAGGTGCGTGTGGTGCGCGCGCCGTGCATGGGCCGTTGTGATACCGCGCCGGTGCTCGAAATCGGTCACAACCATATCGACCATGCGACCCCCGAAAAGGTGCAGGCTGCGATTGCTGCGGGCGACACTCACGCCCATCTGCCCGGCTACGAAGCCTTCGCTGCTTATGAGGCAAACGGCGGTTACGCCAAGCTGAAAGAGCTGCGCGACGGTGGTGACTGGGAGAAAGTGCAGGAAGACATCCTGTCCTCGGGCTTGCGCGGCCTGGGTGGTGCTGGCTTCCCATCCGGCAAAAAGTGGGGCTTTGTTCGAATGAACGAGGGCACACGCTATCTGGCCGTGAACGGGGACGAGGGCGAGCCTGGCACGTTCAAAGACCGCTACTATCTGGAACGCACGCCGCATGTCTTCCTTGAGGGCATGCTGATTGCCGCCTGGGCGGTCGAGGCCGAGACCTGCTTCATCTACATGCGCGACGAGTATCCGGCGGTACTGGAAATCCTGGCCCGTGAGATTGCCGCGCTGGAACAGGCCGGGATCGTCGAAAAAGGTTACATCGACCTGCGTCGCGGTGCTGGCGCATACATCTGCGGTGAAGAATCCGCGATGATCGAGTCGATCGAAGGCAAGAAGGGCTTGCCGCGTCACCGTCCTCCATTTGTGGCGCAGGTAGGGGTCTTCAACCGTCCGACCTTGGTGCACAATGTCGAGACGCTGTATTGGGTCTCGAAGATCTGCCGTGAGGGGCCGCAGATTCTGAATTCAGTTGAAAAGAATGGTCGCAAGGGCTTGCGGAGCTACTCTGTCTCGGGCCGAGTAACCAACCCCGGTGTTTACCTGCTGCCTGCGGGTTCGACCATTCTTGACGTGATTGATGCCGCCGGCGGCATGGCCGAAGGTCATGCGTTCAAGGCGTATCAACCGGGCGGGCCGTCGTCAGGTCTTCTCCCCTCCAGTATCGACGACGTCCCGCTCGACTTTGACACCCTGCAGCCGTTGGGCACCTTCATCGGGTCTGCCGCTGTGGTGGTTCTGTCCGATCAGGACACGGCCCGCGATGCGGCGCTGAACATGCTGCGGTTCTTCGAGGATGAAAGCTGTGGTCAGTGCACGCCCTGCCGGGCGGGCTGCGAAAAGGCGGTGAAGCTGATGCAGGCCGACAAGTGGGATCAGGACTTGCTCGAAGATCTGTGCCAGGTCATGGGCGACGCGTCCATCTGCGGCTTGGGGCAAGCGGCCCCGAACCCGATCCGCCTTGTCATGAAACATTTCGCTGACGAAATCTGAGGGAGACAGAGCCATGCTTGACGCAAGCCCAACCAAGACCGTCACCTTCAACCTGAACGGCGAAGACGTCACCGTGCCCGAGGGCTGGACCATCTGGGAAGCCGCCAAGGGGCAGGGGTTCACTATTCCGCACCTGTGCCACAAGCCGCAGCCGGGCTATCGCCCGGACGGCAACTGCCGCGCCTGTATGGTCGAAGTGGAGGGCGAGCGTACGCTGGTCGCCTCGTGCATCCGCCCTGCGGCGGATGGGATGGTCGTTAAGACCGACTCGGAGCGTGCCGAGAAATCGCGCGCCATGGTTGTGGAGCTGCTGGTTGCCGACCAGCCCGAGGAGGCACACGACACCTCGAGCCACTTCTGGGACATGGCCAAGCTGACCGATGTCAGCGACAGCCGTTTCCCGGCGAAAGAGGCCGATAAAATCCCGCTGCTGGATGACAGCCACGTTGCGATGCGCGTCAATCTGGATGCCTGCATCAACTGCAACCTCTGCGTCCGGGCCTGTCGCGAAGTGCAGGTCAATGACGTGATCGGCATGGCCGGTCGTGGCCATACGGCGCAGGTCGTGTTCGACCAGAACGATCCGATGGGCGCGTCGACCTGTGTGGCGTGTGGCGAATGCGTTCAGGCCTGCCCAACCGGGGCGCTGATGCCCGCGACCGTGCTGGACGATCACCAGCACGGCGACAGTAAGGACTACGATAGCGAAACCGAAAGCGTCTGCCCGTTCTGCGGCGTGGGCTGCAAGGTTTCGCTGAAGGTCAAGGACGGTAAGGTCAAGTATGTCGAGGGCATCAACGGCCCGGCAAACGAAGGCCGTTTGTGCGTCAAAGGACGGTTCGGCTTTGACTACATCCACCACCCGCACCGTCTGACCAAGCCGCTGATCCGCCGCGAAGACGCCCCCGAGAAGGGCCTGAACGTCGATCCCGGCGATCTAAGTACCCATTTCCGCGAAGCGACTTGGGAAGAGGCGATGGATCTTGCCGCCACCAAGTTGAAGGTGCTTCGCGACGAAGACCCGCGCAGCGTTGCAGGCTTTGGTTCGGCCAAATGCACCAACGAAGAAGCCTATCTGTTCCAGAAGTTCATCCGTCAGGGTTTCAAGCACAACAACGTCGATCACTGCACACGTCTGTGTCACGCGTCGTCAGTTGCTGCTCTGATTGAGAACGTCGGTTCCGGGGCAGTGACCGCGACCTTCAACGAGATCGAAAACGCGGATGTGGCGATCATCATCGGTTCGAACCCGATCGAAAACCACCCGGTTGCGGCGACTTACTTCAAGCAGTTCGCCAAGCGCGGCGGCAAGCTGATCGTGATGGACCCGCGCGGCGTCGGTATGCGCAAGTTTGCCGACGAAATGCTGCAGTTCCGTCCGGGTGCTGATGTCTCGATGCTGAACGCGATCATGAACGTGATCGTCGAGGAAGAGCTGTATGACAGCCAGTACATCCACCGCTGGACCGAGAACTGGGAAGCCGAGAAAGAGCATCTGCGCCAGTTCACGCCCGAGGCGATGTCGCCGATCTGCGGCATCGAACCGGATCAGCTGCGCCGTGTCGCGCGCACCTTTGCGCAGGCCAAGGCCGGCCTGATCTTCTGGGGCATGGGCGTCAGCCAGCACATCCACGGCACAGACAACTCTCGCTGCCTGATCTCGTTGGCTCTGATGACCGGCAACGTCGGTAAACCCGGCGCGGGTCTGCACCCGCTGCGCGGTCAGAACAACGTGCAGGGTGCATCCGATGCGGGCCTGATCCCGATGTTCCTGCCGGATTACCAGACCGTGACGGACGATGGCATTCGCGCCAAGTTCAACGAGGTCTGGAACTCGGACGACTTCTCGAACGAGAAGGGCCTGACCGTGACCGAGATCATCGACCAGATTTATGCGCGCAACATCAAGGGCATGTATATTCTGGGCGAAAACCCGGCCATGTCCGACCCGGATGTGAATCACGCGCGTGACGCGCTGGCCAAGCTGGACTTGATGATCGTGCAGGACATCTTCCTGACCGAGACGGCGAACTATGCCGACATCATCCTGCCCGCCTCGGCGCTGTATGAAAAGAACGGCACTGTGTCGAACACCAACCGTCAGGTGCAGCGGGTGCGGCCTGCCGTGACACCTCCGGGTGAGGCGCGCGAAGACTGGAAGATCACTGTCGATCTGGCGCAGCGGATCGGGCTGAACTGGGACTATACGGACGTGTCTCAGGTCTTCAATGAAATGAAGCTGACCATGGCGTCGCTTGACAACATCACGTGGGATAGGCTTGAGACCGAAACCATCACCTACCCGTCGCTCAGCGAGACCGATCCGGGGCAGGCGATTGTATTCGGTGACGGATTCCCGCGCGCAGATGGCCGGGCCCGGTTTACCCCGGCTAGCGTCATCCCGCCGGATGAAGCGCCGGATGACGAGTACCCGATGATCGCCACCACCGGCCGTCAGTTGGAACACTGGCACACCGGGTCGATGACCCGCCGTTCTAATGTTCTCGACGCTGTTGAGCCGGAAGCGAACTGTTCGATGAACCCTCGCACGCTCAAGCTGATGGGGATCGAACCGGGTGAAATGATCCGGCTGACCACCCGGCGCGGGACGATTGACATCATGGTTCGGGCGGACCGGGCGATCGCCGAAGACATGGTCTTCATCCCGTTTGCCTATGTCGAAGCGGCGGCGAACATTCTGACCAACTCGGCCATTGATCCATACGGGAAAATCCCCGAGTTCAAATTCTCGGCCATTCGCGTTGAAAAGATCGGGGATGCCATCGCGGCGGAATAAGCGCTGCGAGCGGTAAGAATTCAAGGGCGGTTCTGATCAGAGCCGCCCTTTCGTGTTTCACACCATCCTGTGCCGGTCATGCCTGTCCAAAACTGTGCAACGTCAGTTGCGCCTCAACGCGCCGCAGTCGCCAAGGAGCAAGGCAGGAAGGCGAAAAAAAGCGCTTTGGCACAGGACAAAACAAACTTACACACTTGTCCAGATGGTTCTGGAACCGCACCTGGCCCTAGTAGTCGCGTTCGAAAAAGACGCCCAAACCTGTTTCACCACGCCCGTCGACCGTACCACGCACGGTGAAACTGTCGGTGACATCCAGATTCAGGTTCACTTCGGTGTCGCCTTCGGTGTTGACCGTGAAATCAGTGTAGAGGTTGTCGCTCAGATAAGCGCCTGCGCCCAGACGGCCCGCACCGCCTTCCGAAGCACCAATGTCGACCGTATCCACGCCCGTCGCATCCCGCAGCCCTTTGGTTGCGTCCCCGCCTGCACCACTGAGTTGCGCCAGCGACGCCGCCATTTGCGCGATCACAAAGGGCGAAAGTTCGGAAAAGCGATTGCCGAACAACAATATCGCCAGGGCCTCTTCCGCAGGGCGTTCAGGGTCGGAAAATATGTCGACCTGAGGCGCATCCAATGGCCCCGCAATTTCAATCGTGGCGGTGCCGTCCGACGTGCTGGTTGAGGATTCGAACTCGATATAGGGTGTCAGATCGCCCTGAAGTGTCACGACACCCTTGGTCAGCGCCAGCCTGCGCCCCAGAATGTCGAAGTTGCCACGGATCAGCTCAATCTGACCGGACGGCACGATGGATGCCGTGGTTCCACCGATGTTGATTCTGCCCCCAAGTTCAGCGTTCACACCGCGGCCCCGCACAAACACGGCTTTGGGGGCCAGCAGGCTGACGTCCAGCGCAATCCGCGAATCGCTTTTGGCTTTGTCGCCGGTCACGACCAGCTGCGCGCGTTCCCGGGTCAGGAAGCCAGCCGCGCTTTCGTTGACATGCGTAATGTTGGGGATGGGTGCCGCGCCCACCGCGCCGGAGGCTGCAGCGAGATTGATGTTGGTCTCGTCGAATGTGATCTGCCCGGCGACCGAGCTGTTGCCCGCCAAAGCGCCGGTCATGGCGACCTGGCCGTTCAGCGTCGTTTCATATAGCAGCCTGTCAGTCAGCACTAGGCTGTTGAGAACGGTCGTGATGTTGGCATTGAAGGGTGGCGTCAGGTCTATTGGGCCGTTGACCGTAAAGGCCCCGCCAGCCTGCATCCCGCCGTTCAGCGCGACGGTAGCGCGGCTTTGCGCCAGGTCGACCGAACCGCTGATCCCCGTCACGGTCTGTCCAGCCGCGGGAATGGCCAGAGCTGTACCGGAGGTTGTAACCGTTCCGCTTAAAGCCGCCAGTGACGGAGCGCCGTTCAAAGCAAGATCAAACCGCGCCTGACCATCGATCTTGTTGGGTGTGATAAACACATTGGCGACGCCAAGGTTCAAACCACCTTGCGCGGCCAGGTCGGCCTGACCGGTGGTCTCGCTAAATGTCCCCGAGACATCGCCGCTGATTTCGGCTGGTCCATCGGCCTTGGCGCTGATGGTCCAGACGCCGTTGTCACGTTTTGCCGTACCCTTGGCCGCTATAGTCCCCGGGAACTCGGGTACGAAACGTTCGATTTTGTTGAACCGGGCGTCAAATTCCAGATCGGCGTTTCCGTCCAGTCCAACATTGCCGTCCAGACTGGCATAGGAGCTGTCAGGGCCTCGCAGGCTAACGGTGCCTTCCAGCCCTGAACCGTCGGGTGCCACATTTCCGGTCAGGGTCAAAGGACCGGAGAGGGTGCTTGCCAACCTGGCCAGGTCATCCAGTCTGACGTTGAAGGTCAATCCCCCGTTTTCGCGGTTTAGTTCACCGGATGCTTCCGCAGATAAGGCCGTTCCCTGCAGACGGAATGCCCGGATATCGACGGTTTCCTCGGTTTTCTCGGCGTCCACCGTCAAAGTCGTGCGGCCCTGAATCAGTTTGTCCAGCGCTTCGATACCGGTCTGGATGTCGCGCGCATCCAGATCGCCCTTGATGTCAAAAGTCCGGTTGGCCAGCGCGGCGGTCCCATTGGCGTCGGCCTGCACCGAACCCGCCAGATCGCGTTTGGCTAGGCCGGAGAACAGCGACAGATCCGGCGCGTTCAACTGCGCCTGTCCGTCAACGGACAGATCCCCTGTCGGATCCTGCACAATCGCCGAGACTTGCGCGTTCAGTGCGGTGCCGTTTACCGTGGCGTTACGGATATCAATTTTGTCGGCGGTCCGGGCGCCATCCCACTCGATAGTGGTCCGACCGGTCAAAAGCGGATCGATGTCCGAAAGCCCTGTTGTGATGTCTTGTCCGATTACGCTGGCTGTTCCGTCAAACTCCAGCGTTTGCACGGTTCCCTGCCCGTCGAGGGTGGCCTGAACTGCGCCGCTCAGTTCGCGCTTTGCCAGACCCGAAAAGACGGAAAGATCCTGCGCGTTGACGCTGGCCTGACCGTCGATGGTCAGGTTCCCGTCCGGTGTCGTGACCTCACCGCTGGCAGCCGCCTGCAAGGTTTCGCCGTTAACTGTAAGGTCACGGATGGTGACGCCGTCCGTGTCGCGCTTTGCATCCACCACAATGCTCGTTTCGCCGGCAATCACCGGATCGATATCGTCCCGGCCGGTCAACAGATCGCGGGCCTCGACGCTCAGCTTACCGTCAAAGCTGCCTTCCAGCGGTGATCCGTTTACCTCGACCCGGGCCGAGACCTGTCCGCCCAGATCAAGCTTGGCCAGTTCCGAGAACCGGGACAGGTCCGTTGCGTCCAGGGTCGCCGTTCCGTCAATCGTCAGACCGCTGGCCAAACCGCTGATCAATGCGTCCGCCCCAAGCGTATAGTCCGAACCCACCAGTTCCACCCCTGACAGGGTCAATGACTGATCACTACCGTAGCTGAACAATCCGTCCAGTGTGATGCGATCGCCGAGTGCCGTGTTCAGCCCGGCATCCGCCAGATCGATCCCGTCCAGCGCGGCCTGAATGTCACCTTCGAATTGTAAGGATGCACCTTGTTCCAGTGTTCCCTGGCCGGTGATCTGCGCCCGCTGCAACCCGATTTGCGGCGATTTGAAAGCGTTTGTTGTCAGGCTCAAATCCCACAGGTTGCCGTTCTTCTGATCGAAAAGCGCTGAAATCTGAGCCGCTTCGATAGATGTTTGACCGCCTGAGACTGGCAGCACGACAGTTTCGCCATCCGGTGGAGTTATCCGCCCTTGAAGGGCCGCCAGTTGCAGTACACCGCCAGGGGCAAGCTGCAGCTCTCCCTTCAGCTTCAGCGCCTGCGAGGAAAACTCGAGATCGGAAATGTCCAGCGCGCCGTCCGGCTGCGTCCGGCCATCGACAAACAGACGCGTGTCAGGGCCAAAGAACGTGTCCATGTTTTGCGCCAGAAATGGCGTCAGGTCGCCTTTCAGATCGGTCGTAAAGGCGATGCCGTCACTTGACGCGCCACCCGCCTCCGTGGCCGACCGCAACCGGACCTGTCCTGCGACACGCTGCTGGTTGTCACTGCTCAGGCCGATATCCGCTGTGAAATCTGTAAGGGGACCTGACCCGGTGGCGGTCAGACCGATCGGTGGGCTGTCGGGTATCTTCAGCGCCGTCGAGATCAGCCCGCCCGAATCCTCGACCACTTTCAGGTCCAGACGGATTTCACTGCTCGCGTTCTCAAACCCGGCGGACAGGCTGATCTGGTCGCCGGCCCGGTCCAGTCGCGTGACATCCAGTTTGGTATCCAGCGTGCCGTCTGCCAGCGACAGATTTCCGTTCACGGCAAGCTCGGCCGCGACCCCGATCAGTGGTTGGCCCAGCGACAGCTCGTCTACCCGGATTTCACTGATTTGGATGGCAACGGGCAATTCAGGCAGCTGAAACGGCTTGGTTTCAGCCGAAGGCGCGGGGGTGTCCTTGGTGGTTGCCCCGGGCGCGCGGGCGATGTCGATTTCCTGCGCAGTCAAAGCGTTGACCGAAAAACGGCCGCGGATCAATGCAAGCCGGTTCCAGTCCAGCACTGCATCCTTGATGGTCAGCCAGACGCCTTCGTCATCGGCCACGGTGATTTCTTCGATGGTCGCCCGCGAACTTAGCGCGCCCTGAAGGCCCTTGACCCGGACGTTCTGGTCGTCGCCGGACAGGGTGTCCTGCAGGAAATTCTCCAGCATGCTGCCGCCGCTATCTTCCTGCGCGGTCACGGGCGATGTGATCAGCACCGCGCCGATCAGAACGGGATATGAAAGCCGCCGGATCAAAATGCCTGTCCAATCCCGATATAGAACTGCAGCCCGCTGCCGGTGTCGCCCTGAACCGGCCATGCCAGATCAACGCGCAACGGGCCGAACCCACCCAGATCGTATCTGGCACCGATACCGGCACCGGCATGATACTCGGCACCGCTGCCGATGAAGGATGAAGTGTCGACCGTGCCGTAGTCGTAGAACCCGACCAGAGACAGTGAGTCGGTGACCTTGCCACGCACCTCTCCGGACAGGCCGAGAAAGGACTTGCCGCCCGCCACACCGGTTCCCACCGGGATGCCGAGGCTTTCAAAAGGTTGCCCGCGCACGGTTCCCGCGCCGCCCGAGAAGAACAGAAAATCCGGTGTCACCCCGTCCGGAGACGGCCCCAGAACCGACCCCAGCTGCACACGGCCGGCCAGCACCAGCCTGCCGCCGGTTCCGAAACTGGTATAGCCGCGCCCGTCCAGAAAAATGCGCAGGCCGGACTCGGTTTCTGACAGACCCGCAAAAGGCATGGCATTCGCATCCAGATAGAACCCCCGAGTGGCGCTGACCTTGCTGTCGCGCTGGTCCCATTCCGACCGGAAGGGGAGGATGAAATATCTGAACTTGCGCCCTGAGCCGTACGCATCATCCGCATCCGAATACTGGAACCCCGCCGACGCCTCGGCATAAAGCTGGTCCGAGAAGGTGCGCCGCGCACCATATGCCACTGAGGCCACGGTAACGTTGTAGTTTTCGGTGTCGCGCCGCTCCAGCAGGGCGCTCCAAAAGGTGCTGTCGTCGGGGCCCAGCCTGTCTGGCTGATCCAGTCGCAGGCCAATCCGCCCATCGATATTTTCGGCCCCGCCAATGTTGCGGATCGCGGCCTCGAACCTCAGCCGCTGCGCGCGCCTGAACACATTTCGATGGGTCCAGGTCGCGGTCAGATCAAGACCATCGCGTGAGGCAAGCTCGCCCCCGAGTGTTATACGACGCGGGGGCAGGTCCTCGAACGTGGCATCAAAATCAAGCGAGCCATCAGGGTTGGGTTCTTCTCGCTCCTTGATCGAGACAACATTGAACGTCCCGGTGCGGCGCAGACGGGTTCCGACTTTCTGGACTTTTTGGGGGGAGTAGACTTCGCCCGTGGGAAAACCCGCGATCTTTTCGATCGATCTGTGCCGCACGGTGGTGTCGCCATCAATGAACATCCTTCCGAATGTCAGACGCGGGCCGGGCGCCAGATCGATCTCGGCATCCAGCTTGGATTGTTTGTGCCGGGCGACGACCTTTTGCCCTGCAACGTCCGCCTTTGCGTGCCCAGCGTCTTTCCATGCCTGAACACCTGCGGACGTGGCCTGCTGGATCGCGCCCGTTGTCGCACGTTTGCCGGTAGAAAATTCCTGGGGCAATACGGTCAGCGGGGCCAACGGCTGTACAAGCGCTGTTCCGAAGGTAAAGACCGGGCCCGTGTTCACAGTGATGACAGCGCGCTTGATCTGGCTTGGAACGCTCAGCGAACTGAGATCGGCCGCTTCCTGTCCATCTAGTTTGATGCTGACGACCGGGCTGAAATACCCTTCGTCATACAGGATCTGGACGATGGTGCGGTAATCCGAAAGCGCGGCGGACAGTATTTCCAGCGGAGTGTCCAGCCCGCGCGATTTGGCTGTTGTTACCGAAGAGTTTTCCTTGAGGCGGTCCACCACTTCTTTCGGCGCTCCGGGCGCCGTCAACGTGGTTTCCAGCGCCGCCAATGTGGTCGGCGCGATGGCCACGACAACGCCAAACAGCCAGCACTTAAGAATGGCGCGCGGCCTTCTTCCCTGCATCAAATGGCTCCAACTGCCCCAACTCGAAATCACTTTGGCCGCCTTGTACGGTTCGGCGGCTGTTCAACTTCATGTTAGACCATCTGATGGGGTGCAGGAAAAGGGAAATGACGTGCGAATTGCGATTTGAGGCAATCTTTTGTGCGGTCAAATACCCGCATTCCGGAACCAGCGGATCAGGGCGTCGCGGTCCTCGGGCTCCATGAAGGTGACATTTGCAGGCGGCATCGCATGACTGACGCCTGCCTGCAGATAGATCTGCTTTGCGTTTCTTGCGATGTCGCCTTCGGTTTCCAATAGCACGCCCTTGGGTGCCCACAGGATACCCTCCCAGACCGGTTCGCGAGCGTGGCACATGGAGCAGCGGCCCAGCACGATGTCATGCGCCTCTTCGAACCCGTCTGCCGCGGCGAATTTTTGTTCATAAGGCGTCAGCGGCTGCGCTTCGGCCTCTTCCAGCGGTTTGTACATCGGCGCGGTGGACAGCCACATGATAGCGATGAACAGCAAGGCGGTGACCAGCCAGGTCCATGTCGGGTTGCCGGCGCGGGCATGGCGGGTGTTGAAATAGTGCCGGATGGTGACACCCATCAGGAAGACCAGCGCCGCGATGATCCAGTTGTATTCGGTCGCAAAGGCCAGTGGATAGTGGTTCGACAGCATCAGGAACACGACCGGCAGCGTCAGGTAGTTGTTGTGCGTGGACCGCAGCTTGGCGATTTTGCCGTATTTCGGGTCCGGTGTGCGCCCGTTCTTCAGGTCATCCACTACGATGCGCTGGTTGGGCATGATTATGAAGAACACGTTCGCCGTCATGATAGTGGCTGTGAAGGCCCCCAGATGCAGCATCATTGCACGGCCGGTGAAGATCTGGTTGTACCCCCAACCCATTGCCACCAGCAGCACGAACAGCAGCACCATCAAAAGGGTGGGGCGTTCGCCAAGACCGGATTTGCACAGGTAGTCATAGGCCAGCCAGCCCACGGTCAGCGAGGCGGCCGAGATCAGAATCCCCTGCCACAGCGCCAGATCGGCCTTTTGCGCGTCGATCAGATACAGCTCGCCGCCGACCCAATAGACGATCATCAGAAGCGCCGCCCCGCTGAGCCAAGTCGCATAGCTTTCCCATTTGAACCAGGTCAGGTGGTCCGGCATCCGCTCGGGCGCGACCAGGTATTTCTGAATGTGGTAGAAGCCACCGCCATGCACCTGCCATTCCTCGCCATCGGCGGGGCCGGGGATGTCGCGGTTCAGCCCAAGATCCAACGCTATGAAATAAAAGGATGATCCGATCCACGCGATGGCAGTGATCACGTGCAGCCAGCGCACAGCAAAGGCTATCCAGTCCCAGAACACGGCGAGGTCATACATGCAAGAAGTCTCCGATTGCTTGCCGTCACACTAGGCAAAAGGGATTTTCTTCGGTATTCCCGTATATTGTCAAACTGTATCAAAAAAATCGATAAGATGTCTTATCTCGAGAACATCCGTACCTTTGTCCGTGTCTATGATCTGGGCAGCATGTCCGCTGCGGGTCGAGACCTGCGGATCTCCCCTGCCGTAACCTCGGCCCGGATTTCCCAGCTTGAGGATCATCTGGGCGTGCGTCTGTTTCAACGCACCACGCGAAACCTCAGTCCGACCGAACAGGGTCGCGCCTTTTATCCCGGTGCGGTCGCGGTTCTGGATGCGGTGGATGAGGCCGAGGCGCAGGTTGTCCATCTGACCGAAGCGCCAAGGGGATCGCTATTCGTTGCGGCGCCGTTGGGGGTTGGCCGCCGGTTGCTGGCCCCGCATGTGCCTGATTTTCTGTTGGAGTACCCTGAGATTGACGTGCGCCTGCGGCTGACGGACAGATCGGTTGATCTGACCACCGAAGGCCTGGATCTGGCATTTTTCATTGGCCAGCCCGAGGACAGCACCCTGCGGATCAGAAAGATCGCGGATTGCCAGCGGGTACTATGCGCCGCGCCGGATTACGTGGAACACAGGGGCATGCCGCAGACCGGTGCGGATCTGGTTTCGGACAAGCATGAATGTCTGAACCTTCGTTTCCCCGGCGCGACAGAGTTCCAATGGCTGCTGGAAACACCCGAGGGCCCGAAGCGATACGCTGTATCAGGTCGCTTCGAATGCGATGACGGCGATGTTTTGACCGATTGGGCGTTGTCCGGGCAGGGGATTGCGATGAAACCCGCCTTTGAAGTGGCGGAGCATTTGAAAGCGGGCCGTTTGGTGGCCGTTGCGATGCAGACGCCGCCGGTGCCTGTGCAGATGGCATGCCTCTATACCCATCGCCGCCATCAGGACCCCAAGGCGCGGTTGTTTATGGATTTCATGATCTCGCGTATCGGTAAGGTCGTGCGCAGCTCGCAAGCGAAGGGTTGAGCCGAAGCTCCCGCCGCCGTTTGCGCCTTGCAGGCGCGGCACAGCGTTGGGCCCGGCGCCGCGGCAAGGCCGCGGCGCGGTTGCGACCCCTATCAAGTCGGGTAACAGTTTTTCAGGGCTAATCCGCGCTGCACCTGCAAGGGGCAGTGCCCGGCCCAACGGAAGACGGCCCTGAAAGGGTCGACGACGGCTGGGAGGCGCGCGGAAAGCGGTCAGCTTCCCCGGTAGGTCGAATACCCGTAGGGGGAAAGCAGCAGCGGTACGTGATAATGTGCCTCGGCATCGGACATGCCGAACCGAATGGGAACCTGGTCCAGAAACAGCGGATCCTCTGCCGCCTGCCCGGTTGCGCGCAGGTAGTCACCGGCAAAAAAGATCAGCTCGTAAGTTCCGGTTTCAAAGTCTTCCTGCGGCAGGATGGGGCTGTTGGTGCGCCCGTCGGAATTTGTCTCCATCTCGACCAGTTTGCGATGGGAGTTTCCCGACACCTGATACAGTGCGATTTTAAGACCTTTCGCCGGGCAACCGCGCGCCGTGTCCAGAACATGGGTTGTCAGGTAGCCTGCCACAGTGATCTCCTTTGACTGTTTCATCGGGTTTGCCACAGTGTGGCGCAAACATCAAAATGGTGGAAATGCCGAAACAACCGGAAACAGCGTTCGGATTGATTTGATAATCGGATACGAATTTTTAGGCTATTGCATTAATCAGGAAGTTAAACCCGGAACGGAAGACGACATGCAGCCTCCTCGTTACCCCCGCGATATGATCGGATACGGAGCCACCCCGCCCAATGCCAATTGGCCCGGTGGTGCAAGGATCGCGGTGCAGATCGTGCTCAACTACGAAGAGGGCGGCGAGAACTGCGTATTGCACGGCGACAGCGCGTCCGAGGCCTTCCTGTCCGAAATCGTCGGCGCTGCGCAATGGCCAGGGCAGCGTCACTGGAACATGGAATCGATCTATGAATACGGATCACGGGCCGGGTTCTGGCGCCTGCACCGATTGATGAAAGATCTGCCGATCACGGTTTACGGGGTCGCTACCGCACTGGCCCGCTCACCCGATCAAGTGGCCGCGATGAAGTCGGCAGGGTGGGAGATCGCGAGCCACGGATTGAAATGGGTGGAACACAAGGACATGCCCGAGGCCGAGGAACGGGCCCAGATTGCGGAAGCCGTGCGCCTGCATACCGAAGTCGTGGGCGAGCGCCCGCGCGGCTGGTACACCGGTCGGTGCTCGGAAAACACAGTAAGGCTGGCGGCGGAAGAAGGCGGGATGGCCTATGTCGCGGATACCTATGCCGATGACCTGCCGTACTGGGCCAGGTTCGGTGATCGGCATCAGTTGATCGTGCCTTACACTCTGGACTGCAACGATATGCGCTTTGCAACGCCACAAGGGTTCAATTCAGGCGATCAGTTCTTCTCCTACCTCAAGGACAGTTTTGATGCGCTTTATGCCGAAGGCGAGGCCGGGGCACCAAAAATGCTGTCGATTGGCCTGCATTGCCGGTTGATCGGGCGTCCGGGTCGGGTGATGGCCCTAAAACGGTTCCTGGACTACGCGCGCGGGTTTTCGGATGTGTGGTTCGCCACGCGCCTGCAGATCGCAGAACACTGGGCCGCGCATTACCCACCCACGCAGGGCGCAAGGCCGTCCGAGATGGGCCGGGAGGACTTTGTGGCCAGCTATGGCGGCATTTTCGAACACTCAGCCTGGATCGCCGAGCGCGCCTTTGATCTGGAACTGGGTCCGGCGCATGACACGGCGGGCGGCCTGCACAATGCCCTGGCCCGCATGTTCCGCTCGGCCACTGAAACGGAAAGGCTTGGCGTGCTGACAGCGCATCCCGATCTCGCGGGCAAGCTTGCGCAGGCCAAGCGTCTGACCCAGGAAAGCACGACCGAGCAGGCCTCGGCCGGGCTGGATGCGCTGACCGACGATGAACGTGCGACTTTCACGGATCTGAATCAGACCTACACGGACAAATTCGGATTTCCGTTCATCATCGCGGTTCGGGATCACGACAAGGCATCGATTCTGGAAGCGTTCAAACGGCGGATCGGGCAGGACCGGGACACTGAATTTGCGGAAGCCTGTCGACAAGTCGAACGGATCGCCGAGTTCCGTCTGCGGGATGTGTTGCCGTCATGAGCAATCGGATCAGTGTTCAGCCGCTGACCGCTGATGCGTTTGCCCCATACGGCGATGTGATCGACGTTGCGGGCGAGCCGGACAAGATCATAAATCAGGGCCAATGTGGTCGGTATCATGACAGGGCAGCTCTGGATTTTGCCTACGGGCGCGCCGGGATCAGCCTGTTCAACGCCAATCCACGGGCACTGCCCTATACGCTCGACATGGTCGAACGGCACCCCGAGGGCAGCCAGGCCTTTATCCCGATGACCCACCAGCCCTTTCTGGTGATCGTCGCGCCGGACGCCGATGGCAAGCCCGGGCGACCGCTGGCTTTTGTGACCGGGCCGGGGCAGGCGGTGAATTACCATCGCGGCACCTGGCACGGGGTCCTGACGCCGCTCCACGCCCCCGGCCTGTTTGCCGTCGTCGACAGGATCGGCGCAGGCGCAAATCTTGAAGAATTCTGGTTCGACACGCCCTATCAGGTCGTGCCGTAGCCAGTTGAAGCCGCAGGATAAGCGGTAAGACCCCCATGAAATCTGACAGGGAGGACAGTACTCATGGCCGACACTTCGATCGGTACGCCCGAACAGCTTCGGGATCCGAACTATACACCCGCATTACACAAGGCGGTTCCCCTTGGGATACAGCACGTTCTGGCGATGTTCGTGTCCAATGTGACGCCCGCGATCATCGTCGCGGGCGCGGCGGGATTCGGATTTGGATCAAATTCTCCCGATTTCCCGGAGCTACTTTATCTGATCCAGATGTCCATGCTGTTTGCCGGGGTCGCTACCCTGCTGCAGACGGTGACACTTGGTCCGGTCGGGGCGGCCTTGCCCATCGTTCAGGGAACAAGCTTTGCCTTTCTGCCCATCATGATCCCGCTTGTGGCCGGTAAGGGCGTCGATGGGCTGGCTGCCCTGTTCGGCGGCGTTCTGATCGGTGGCCTGTCTCACGCCAGCCTCGGGGCGGTGATCGGTAAGATCCGGTTTGCGCTGCCGCCTCTGGTGACCGGGCTGGTCGTAACCATGATAGGTCTGGCGCTGGTCAAGGTAGGTATTCAATACGCGGCTGGCGGCGTTCCGGCGATTGGCACGCCGGAGTACGGCTCGGCCCTGAACTGGTCGGCGGCTCTGGTCGTGATCTTCGTGACCCTTGCGCTCAAGTTCTTTACACTCGGGATGCTGTCGGTTTCGGCGGTGCTGATCGGTCTGGCTGCCGGCTACGTATACGCGCTGATGGTTGGCATGGTGACATTTGAGGCAATCGGTTCAAGCTGGAGCCGCGCCTCGGCCTTCGCATTGCCGATGCCGTTCAAATACGGGTTCGAGTTTTCGTTCGCTGCCGTGATCGGGTTCTGTCTGATGGCCTTTGTTTCGGCCATCGAAACCGTGGGCGATGTGTCCGGTGTGACCAAGGGCGGTGCCGGACGTGAAGCCACCGACAAGGAGATTGCCGGTGCAACCTATGCGGATGGTTTTGGCTCGGCGGTTGCCGGTGTGTTCGGCGGGTTGCCCAACACGTCGTTCAGCCAGAATGTCGGCCTGATCGCCATGACCGGTGTCATGAGCCGCAATGTCGTGACCATTGGTGCGCTGTTTCTGATCCTGTGCGGGCTGGTCCCCAAAGTCGGGGCCATCATCCGCACCGTTCCGATCGAAGTGCTGGGCGGCGGTGTGATCGTCATGTTCGGGATGGTTGTCGCCGCCGGTATATCCATGTTGTCCGATGTGGACTGGAACCGGCGCAATATGGTGATCTTTGCCATCTCGTTGTCCATCGGGTTTGGGCTGCAACTGGAACCGGATGCGGTCCAGCACTTGCCGGAAACTTTGGGCATCTTGATGAAAAGTGGGCTTTTGCCTGCTGCGGTCATCGCAATTGTGCTGAATCTGATCCTGCCCGAAGAACTGGCGGATGAGGCCACCGAAGAAGTGTCAGGCGGAATGGCCGGGCATGGCTCGGGCAGCTTGCCCCACGACTGATCCGTGAATCGCAGCCCGCCGTTTGGCGGGCTGCGTCGACTTCAGCTTGCCGCCATCAGGCGCGCGACATCCAGCATTCGGGCCGAAAAGCCCCATTCATTGTCATACCAGCCAAACACCCTGACCTGCCTGTTTCCCACCATGCGAGTTTCGGGGCCCGCGATCACAAGTGACTCGGGTCGCGTGCGCAGATCGGATGAGACCAGAGGCAGGTCCGTCCAGCCCAAAACAGGCGAGTGTTCGGCCGCTGCGCGCAGCTTGGCGTCAAACACCTCGGGGCTCATCTCGTTTTCCAGGGTCACGATCAGGTCTACGGCCGAAACGCTGGCGGTGGGTACGCGCACCGCGGCGCCCGAGATGCGACCGGCCAGATGAGGCATTACTTCGTCAATCAGATGCGTGGCACTGGTTGTGGTTGGAACCATGGACAGCGCACCCGCACGCGAGCGTGCAAGATCGCCGCGCGGCGCGTCCACCATCGGCTGGCTGTTTGTGTAGCAATGGATCGTTGTCATATGGGCCGCGGCGATGCCGCCGATCCCATCCAATACCCGCACCAGCGGAGCCAGCCCGTTGGTGGTACAGGATGCGTTTGAAACGATCCGGGCATTGCCCAGTTGCTCTTCGTTTGCGCCCAGTACGATGGTGACTTCGGTTGCGGGCGAGGGGCCCGAGATCAGCACCTTGCTGGCGCCGGCAGTCAATCCTCGGCTGGCCACATCGGACGTGCGTGCGATACCTGTGCAGTCCAGCAGGACATCGACCCCGGATAGATCCACACGGGTCAGATCCTCGCTGTGGGTCATCGGAACCCGGTGCCCGTCCACGATCAGAGTGTCACCTTCAGCCAGGACCGTTCCGGCGTAAGGGCCAAAGGTGCTGTCGTATTTGAACAGATAGGCGCAGGTCTCAAGCGGGGCGATATCGTTGATCAGCACCAGCTCGACATTGCTGTCTTCCGGCAAGGCCAGAACCTGCCGCAGAATTGTGCGGCCGATACGGCCGAATCCGTTGATCGCGAGTTTCATGGGCAAGCTATGGCAGGCTGACCGGGCGATCTCAATGCCCGTTTCGATACCGTTCTAACCGCAGGAGACCTGCGAGAAAAACTGGCCCGAGATGTTCTGATACATGCTTGAGCGGATAACCTTGCAACCCGTTGCCTGCTGGATCGCCGCTATGGCTTGTATCGTCCGCAGGCGCGGCGGCGGACCAAAGGGGTTCAGATTGTTGTTGTCCCGTGTGGCGCGGTAAATGACCGGAGCGTCTGAAACCTGTGTCACAGCCCATGTACGGCTCATGACAAATACGGATTTGGTTTCTTCCCTGGCCGCAACAGGTGCGGCATCGAACGCCGTCAGGCCGATAACGGCCGCAAGCGCAAACATCGTTCCGCGAAATAACATGGTGCAATCTCCAGTACTGTAACCCGAGGATATTTCACCAGATTCAGACGCTTCTGTGAACCCCCGACGGGTAATTGACCATTCTACCCGTTTAACGCCGCGACAGGTTCAGCGGCATGTGCCGGTTAACGTCCTTGTAAAGCAGATAGCGGAACCGCCCCGGGCCGCCTGCGTAACAGGCTTGCGGGCAGAAGGCGCGCAGCCACATGTAATCTCCGGCCTCAACCTCGACCCAGTCCTGGTTGAGCCGGTAGACAGCCTTGCCCTCCAACACGTAAAGCCCGTGCTCCATCACGTGGGTTTCGGCAAAGGGGATCACGCCACCGGGTTCGAAGTTGACGATGTTGACATGCATGTCGTGGCGCAGATCCTGCGGGTCGGCAAAGCGGGTCGTCGACCAGCGCCCTTCGGTGCCGGGCATTTCGATGGGGGCCACGTCGCGTTCATTGGTGATGATTGGATCGGGCGCGGGCAGGCCGGGGACGGCCTCGTAGGCCTTGCGGACCCAGTGGAATCTTGTCACTTCATCTGCACGGTTGTGCAGCGTCCAGTCCGAACCCGGCGGGATGTAGGCGTAGCCACCGGTTTCAAGGACATGAACTTCGCCGCCAAGGGTCAGTGTGACCGTGCCCTCGACCACAAAGATCACCCCCTGGGCCTGCGCGTCGGTTTCGGGGCGATCAGATCCGCCGCCGGGCTGAACCTCCATAATGTACTGCGAAAAGGTCTCGGCAAATCCGCTCAGCGGGCGCGAGAGCACCCATAGACGCGTGCCCTCCCAGAATGGCAGGTAACTGGTGACGATGTCGCGCATGGTGCCCTTGGGGATCACCGCGTATGCGTCGGTGAACATGGCGCGGTCTGTCAGAATCTGGTCCTGGCCGGGATGCCCGCCGGATGGGGCGTAATAAGTCGGGTGTGCCATCGAATGCCTCTGGTTCGTATCGGTCGCACTATGCTGGCAATAATCCGGCGGTCCTAGCGCCTGTGTTGCGATAGGTTTGTTCGGGATAATTTGAAGGTGCGCGCCGTGGGGGGCTTGGCCACGGACCAGCGCGAGTATAGTCTTGGGACTAAATCTATTTCAGAACGGTGAGGCGAATATGAAGCCCTGGAAATTGGCAACCTTCGCAGCGGTCATGAGTTTTGGTCTGGGCGTTGCCGCAGACGCCAAACCGCTGTCCCGCATCATATCGGAGATGGGGCTGACCCCTGCGGATTTTGAAGTGGTAAATGCCACGGCGGACCAGTTGCTGACCGGCAGCGCGCGGGCCGGAGATGAACGCAGCTGGGTCAATGACGCCACGGGATCAAAGGGAACGATCCGGGTCCGGGATGTTCGCGGCAACTGCGTTCATCTGCAGCATTTCATTCAGCCCGAAGGCGCGGAGAGTTCCCGCGAGGTCAGAACACGCAGATGCAAGGACGCCAGCGGCAACTGGATTCTGACGCCCTGACCATTTTGCGGCAGATCAGTAACCGCGCGCCCTGTCGACTTCGTGCAGCAGAGGCTGACCGCTGGTCAGGCGCCGGAAATTCTCGGCCACATCGGACAATGCGTTGCCCAGATGCCAGCCCGACACATGCGGGGTGATCGTCACTTGGGGATGCCGCCATAACGGGTTGTCCGAAGGCAGGGGTTCTTGCGAGGTGACGTCCAGAACTGCATGACCCGGTGTACCGCGATCCAGCGCCGCCATCAGCGCGGCTTCGTCGATGAGATCACCGCGCCCGGCATTCAGCAACTGGCTTCCGGGCTTCATCGCATCCAGAAGCGCGGCATCGAACAATCCGATTGTCTGAGGTGTCGATGGCAGAATGGCACAGACATGATCGCACTGGCCCAGCAGGTCGGGCAGCGTGTTCTCGCCGTGCAGGCAGGTCACGCCCTCAATCTGCTTGGGCGAACGGCTCCATCCCATGACCTGGAACCCGACATCGCGCAGCATCCGGGCGGTTCGCGCACCGATATGGCCCAGCCCCAATACCCCGACCACCGTATCAGGGCTGAAGCCGGGCGCGCGCGGCGTCCATTCGGCTCGGCGCTGGGCGGCTTCATAGATTGCCATGTGCCGCTGCCGGCGCAACACATACGCCAGAAACCATTCGGCTATGCCCTGCGCCGGTGCATCCGGTTTCAGGCGGGTGATGCGGACATGATCGGGCAGGCCAAGATTGCTGACGATTGTCTCAACCCCGGCGCCGAGTTTCTGCACGAGTTTCAAATTCGGATAGCGCTTCGGCTGATCCTGGCGCAGGCCGACAAGCGCGATCATCGTGATGTCTGCGGCATCGCCAATCGTATCCGGGGTGCGCACGTCCGCGTCCGGATGGTGTCGCCGGATTTCGCGCGCAATATCATCATCGCTGATCCAGTCGGACAATCCGGTTTCAACCAACAATGCCATTTCGCACCCCCATGTGTTTCGATTTGAACGAATGACGTTCCGTCACCCAACTGGACATCTTTCGGGCAGCTAAGTCATTCTCGGTCCAAAGGTAAAGCCCGGTCCGTCGTCGGATCGCGGAAACATGATCAACAAATGACCCGTGGGATCCGACACCGATGACTGCCATGCCCAGCCAAAAGGCTTTCTTTGACCTTGACCCGGATGGCGTGTTTGTCGGCAACGACCCGGCGCGCGGACCGTGGTCCGCCGATCATTGTCATGCCGGCCCCGTTGCCGGCCTGATCGTCCGCGCGGCCGAGGCTGAAACAGGCCCCGAAAAGATGCTGACCCGGCTGACGGTGGACCTGATCCGGCCATTGCCGCTGGCGGGATTGCGGGTTGCCGCCGAGACCACCCGGCACACACGCACATTGGCGACAACACGGGTCACGGTGCACGATCTGGACAACACGCTGTGCGCAACGGCAACAACAATGCATCTTGTGCGCAAGGATCTGGGCGAGGTTCCCACGGCTGAGGTTCACGCACCTGCATTTCATGATCTCGTGACCGGGGATTTTCCCTTGATGGAGTTGCGGCATGACCTGCACTGTTTTGCGCAGGCCGTGGACGTGGCCTATCCAAAAGGCGGCAATCAGGGCCTTGGTCCCAAGACGATCTGGTTGCGAACGCCGCATTTGCTTGGCACTGAACAGCCTTCGCCTGTTCAGTCGCTGTGTCCGCTGGCCGATTGCGGCAACGGTATCTCGTGCAACGTGCAACCTTCGGGCATGGGGTTTATGAACACGGACCTGACGCTGCACATCCACCGCGAACCTGTTTCGGACTGGTTGGCGGCCGAGTCGGTCTCGCACTGGAAGCCGAACGGAATCGGAATGTCGCAAGCGATCCTGTATGACACGCAGGGGCCAGTGGGTACGGCGTTGCAGACACTCGTTCTGCTTCCACCGCGCTAGCGCATACCCTTCGGATGTTTCGATCCGTGTTGGAAGTGCATTGCCGCAGCGGCCTTCGGCCCCTATGTTCTGGCCATGCGCTGGCTGATTACATTGTTAACCTGTTGCCTGCCGGTTTCGGCAATTCCGCACCCGCATGTCTATATCGATACCGGGCTGGAGTTCATTGTCGATGAGACAGGCCAATTGACTCATGTCCGCGTGACCTGGGTCTATGACGAATTCTATTCCCTTCTGGTTCTGGAAGACCTGAAACTCGATCAGGATGCAGACGGCGTGCTGTCCGAGGCCGAGCAGAAAGTTCTGACCGGTTTCGACATGCAATGGGTCGCAGGCTACAACGGCGATCTTGTCGTCACCGCAGGTGGAACGCCGGTTTCATTGACGGGGCCGTCAGAGCCGTCCGCGACCACCGAAGACGGGCGTATCGTGACAACTCATTTGCGCGAGGTCGAATCTGGCGGCGTATCGGCGGCTGACCTGTCCGCCAAACCTTTCGATGAAACCTTCTACACGGCTTACGAGGTCACGCGCCCGGTGACGATTTCCGGGCCGGATGGCTGCCAGATCGATCGCCGGGAACCCGATATCGATGGACAACTGGCGCAGATGCAGGCCTTTCTGCTGACATTGGATGCAGATGTCGACCTTGAAGAAAATGATATCCCCCTTGTCGGGGAAAGCTTTGCGACCGAGATCCGCGTTTCATGTCCAAATTCCTGATCATTCCGGTCGCGCTGGCCTGTGCCTTGCTGTTGTGGTTCTGGGGCAGCGGCGGGTTCGACCATCTTGCTGCCTGGGCGGCCGGTGAACAACGGGTTTTCCAGAACCAGATCGCGCGTTCCCTGCGCGCCGCGCGCGCGGAACAGCCGGAAGCGGTCGCAACCCTGCTGACGGTTTGTTTCGCCTATGGGTTTTTCCACGCGATCGGCCCGGGACACGGCAAGGTTCTGATCGGCGGCTACGGGCTGGGCCGTCAAGTCGCTTTCTGGCGATTGTCCGCAATCAGTGTTCTGTCCAGTTTGGGGCAGGCGGTAACGGCGATCGTTCTGGTCTATGCCGGGGTGCTGGTGTTTCAGATGTCACGTGAGTCTCTGATCGGGACAACAGAACAGGTGATGGCTCCGATCAGTTATGGGGCCATTGCGGCGATCGGGATGTGGCTTGTCCTGCGTGCGGTTCGCAGTTTCGCCCGACAGCATCGAAACTCACAGTCCTCCGCGCACCGTCATAATGACCACCATGATCACCACCACCACGATCACGGGGAGTGTTCCGAGTGCGGTCACCGCCATGGCCCAAGCCCCGAGGAAGTGGCGAATGTCGGCAGCCTGCGCGAGGCGTTGGTGCTGATCGCGGGGATTGCTGCGCGTCCCTGCACCGGCGCGCTGTTCGTACTGATCCTGACTTGGCAGATGGGTATCGCAATGGTCGGCATCGCCGGGGCATTTGCCATGGCGCTGGGCACTGCGACGGTCACAACCCTTGTGGGCTGGACATCCTTCGGCTTGCGCGGGGGGCTTCTGGCTTCGGCCTCGGCCACGCGGTTCGTTTCCGTGCTGGCCCCGACCATCGAACTGGTGGCGGGTCTGATTATTGCAGTGATCGCAAGCGGGTTGCTGATGCGCGCGCTATAGGTCAGTCGAACACCGGTTCAGGGTATCCGACCCGCGCCAGATAAAGCCCTTGCGGCGGGCAGACCGGGCCACAGGCAGCACGGTCAACGGCCTGCAGAGCATCGCGCACATCTTCTGGTGTCCACGATCCCGCGCCGACCCGTTCCAGCGTGCCGACAAAGCTGCGCACCTGATTGTGCAGGAACGACCGCGCGCGCACGTGGAAGCGCACTTCGGGCCCTGAAAAGCCCTGAACCCGTTCAACCCGCAACTCATCCAGAGATTTGACCGGGCTGGCCGCCTGACAGATCGACGAGCGGAAGGTCGTGAAGTCATGCCGCCCGACCAGCATGTCCGCACCCGCCTGCATCGCGTCGACATCCAGTTGGTGGTTGATCTGCCAGACCTGCCCGCTGTCATGGGTAGCGGGGGCGCGGCGCATCAGGATGCGGAACAGGTATTGCCGTTCGAGTGCTGAAAACCGGGCATGCCAGTCGTCATCCACCCGCGCAGCCTTCACGATGGCCACGGGTTGAGGCTTGAGGTGATAGTTCAGCGCCTCGGACAGGCGATACGGATCCCAGTCTTTCACCAGGTCGCAATGCGCCACCTGTCCCAAAGCATGAACGCCCGCGTCTGTCCGCCCGGCGGCGGCAATTGTGTGCTCGCCCGGCTGGATACGCGACAGCGCGGTCTCGATTGCGCCCTGCACGGACGGCAGGTCCTTTTGCCGCTGCCATCCGGCAAACGGTTCCCCCTGATATTCGACTTTCAGCGCGTATCTTGGCATGTGGCGCTGGTATCGCGCCGCGCCGGTCCGGGCAAGAGCCGGATTGGGAAAAGCTCTGGCAACCTCGGGGCTTGCTACCTATCTTGAGCAAAACAACCATGCGGGGCGGCGGATTGGTCATCTCATCACTGGCAGACAGTCTTGTTCGCGGTGTCGAATCCGTGGGCGACCGCGTGTCTGAAACCCTGTTCGAGCCTGTCATACGTCTGGGCGTCACCGGGCTGGCGCGGTCCGGCAAAACGGTGTTTATCACCTCGCTTGTGGCCAATCTTCTGGATCGGGGCCGCATGACGGGGCTTGTCGCCCAGCAGGAGGGGCGGATCAACGCCGCCTATCTGCAACCACAGCCTGATGACACGGTGCCCCGGTTCGACTTTGAATCTCATCTGTCCGACCTGACCGGCCCCGCGCCGCACTGGCCCGAGAGCACGCGCGCGGTGTCCGAACTGCGCCTGTCATTCAAGGCGCGCCCCGCCGGTTTGCTGGCCGGGTTGCAGGGACCGCGCACCGTTCATCTTGATATCGTGGACTATCCGGGGGAATGGCTGCTGGATCTGGCCCTGTTGGAGAAATCCTATGCGGAATGGTCGCAGGACACGCTGACTCGCATCGAAGACCGGTCCGAAGCAGCGGTTTTCCTGTCACAGATCGGGGCAACCGATCACACTGAGAACCACGATGAGCCGACGGCTCAGGCACTGTCGGCGGCGTTCACGGATTATCTGAACAGGGCGCGGGACAGCGGGTATTACGACTGCACACCGGGGCGGTTCCTGCTGCCGGGCGACCTGGCCGGATCACCGGTTCTGACCTTTGCGCCGTTGCCGGTTGACGGCCCGTCGCGCAGGCGCTCGCTGCACCGCGAGATGGAACGGCGGTTCGAGGCGTACAAGTCGCAGGTGGTCAAACCGTTCTTCCGTGATCATTTCTCGCGCATCGACCGGCAGGTTGTGTTGGTCGACGCGCTGGGCGCAATTCACAAGGGCCCGAAGGCGGTCGAGGACATGCGCCGCGCGATGGCAGATATCCTGTCGGCTTTCCGTCCCGGCCGAAATGCGTGGCTCAGCCAGCTGCTGCTGGGCAAACGGGTCGAGCGTATTCTCTTTGCTGCCACCAAGGCCGATCATCTGCACCACTTGCAACACCCACGCCTGACCGCGATCATGGAGGCGCTGACGCGCGAAGCGCAGGACAGGGCCAAATTCGCCGGAGCCGAGACCGCCGCCCTGTCGCTGGCGTCGCTGCGTGCCACGACGGAAGAAATGCGCAATCACAACGGGTCGGAACTGCCCTGCGTGCGTGGCACTCTGTTGGATACCGGGAACCAGGCTGCCTTTTATGCCGGGGATCTGCCGTCGGATCCCGCTCATCTGCTGGGCCCGGCCCGCGACGGGGCTGAGAACTGGCTGAACGATGATTTCGGTTTCATGACATTTGCCCCGGCGCATCTGACCCTTCGCCCCGGGGACGGGCCGCCGCACATCCGGCTGGACCGGGCCGCCCAGTTTTTGATCGGAGACCGCCTGTGACCGTAAAACTCCGCCCCGCCCGCAGTACGGATGCCGGCACAACCGGTGAAATCCTGCATGGATTCGCGCGCGAAAACGACTGGATGCCCGAGCTGCATTCCTGCGCTGAAACCATCGCGTTTTGCGGCAGGATGATCGATCAGGGTTGGGTCACTGTGGCCGAGACGGACAAGGGCGTCGTGGGGTTTCTGGCGCGTCATGGTGACGAGGTTCACTCCCTCTATCTTGCTGCTGCGGCGCGGGGGCAGGGGATTGGGCGGAAATTGCTGGACCGGGCTAAAATCGAACGATCTCAGCTGTCGCTGTACGCGTTCGAGGCAAACAGGCCCGCGCTCAGGTTTTATGAGCGTCACGGATTTGTCGAGGTCGCGCGCGGCGACGGATCGGACAACGATGAAAACCTGCCGGATATCAGGTTTGTCTGGAATGCGGAGGGCGGCAACAATGGCTAAAGGCCCGGTTCTGATCGATCTGGAAGCGGATGAACCCGCTGCCGACGTAGCGCAGGTGCCGCCCGTTCCCGATGTTGCGCAGCCGCAAGGTCAGGCAATGCAGGCCGCGGCCCGGCTTGCGGCCCGAAAGCCTTCTGCCCTGTCCCGGTGGTTCTGGGGGCTGGCGCTGGCCGTTGTGGGCGCGGCGGTATCGATTGCAGCGTGGGATTTTGCAACGTCGCTGGTGGCGCGTTCGCCTGTTCTGGGGTGGATCGTCACCGGGCTGATTGCGGCGCTGGTATTGGTGACGCTGATCATCGTGATCCGTGAACTGGCGGCTATTGGACGGTTGTCGCGCGTGGATGGAATGCGCCGCGCCGCCGATGCCGCGCTGGCCGAAGCTGATCTGGCGCAGGCGCGGTCGGTCACGAACAGGCTGGTCGCGTTCTACAAGGGCCGCGAAGACACGAGATGGGGCCGCGACAGGCTGGCCGAGCGCATGAGTGAGCAATTCGATGCCAGCGGTCTGCTGTCCCTTGCCGAGGACGAATTGCTTGCCCCGCTCGACGCTGCCGCCAGCCGTGAGGTCGAAGCCGCGGCCAGGCAGGTGGCCACCGTGACCGCGCTTGTACCGCTGGCGCTGGCGGATGTCGCAACGGCGATGCTGGCGTCCCTGCGGATGATCCGGCGCATTGCCGAAATCTACGGAGGCCGCGCCGGTTTTTTTGGCGGATGGCGTTTGACGCGGGCAGTCTTTGTGCATCTGGTCGCCACGGGTGCCGTCGCTGTGGGTGATGATCTGCTGGAGCCGGTTCTGGGCGGCTCAGTCCTCAGCAAACTGTCCCGCCGTTTTGGTGAGGGTCTGGTAAACGGCGCGCTGAGCGCCCGTGTTGGCGTGGCCGCGATGGAAGTCTGCCGTCCGTTGCCCTTTTCCAAACGGCACAAGCCGTCGACCCGCGGCATGATCCGGCGTGCACTGAGCGGCCTGTTCTCGAAAGATTGATCTGACGCAAGGCCATAGTGCTATCCTTCCGCCAAGCTAATGGCGACGGAGGGCCAGCCATGATCGACCACGGTCACAGCCAGAAAGAGATTTCCGCCCGGATCAATGCCCCGCCCGGTCGCGGCGTCCTGCGGGATCTTGTCTATGGCGGGCTGGACGGGTCGGTCACGACCTTTGCCATTGTGTCCGGTGTCGCCGGGGCGGGTCTGTCGCCCTTTGTCATCGTGGCGCTTGGCCTTGCGAACGTGCTGGCCGACGGGTTTTCGATGGCGGCGGGGAACTATTCGGGCACCAAGGCCGAACTGGACAATATCCGCCGCATTCGCGCGGTCGAGGAACGCCATATCGACCTTTATCCCGAAGGCGAGCGCGGCGAAGTGCGCGAGATTCTGGCTCAGAAAGGACTTTCGGGCCGCGTTCTGAACGAGGCGACGGATGCCATCACCGATAATCGGGAAAACTGGATCAACCTGATGATCGAAGGCGAATACGGTCTGGGCAGTGTCGAGCCTCATCCGCTCAAGGCTGCAATGGCGACGTTCCTCGCGTTTCTGGTAGCCGGGATGGTTCCGCTGGTTCCGTTCCTGGTGTCCGTCCAGAATGCCTTTGCGGTCTCGGTCTCACTGACCCTTGCGGTTTTCTTCGCCATCGGTGCGATGAAAAGCCGGTGGTCGCTGGCACCTTGGTGGCGGTCGGGGTTTGAGACCTTGTTGATCGGCGGAACGGCGGCGTTGATTGCCTACCTTGTCGGGTCTCTGTTTCACCCCTGACGGCCCGGTTGGCCGTGGGGAATTGGTGTGAAAATGACTTGTTCACCGCTCTTCACACCGGGCGGCAGAACCTCTGGACCATTGCGGGAAGGCGTCTTATAAGCCTGCCATGCATGACCGTCTGGCCATCATTATTCGAATTATATTCCCGGCGCTCTGACCCTCTGAGACGCCGGGCAAAGGTGTTTGAGACTTCGCACCGAACGCTTCGATCCTAGTAAGACCAGATCATCCAAGGGACGCCCCAAATGTGCGCCGACACGATCCAGACACCTGACTACAAAGACACGCTGAACCTGCCCAAAACCGAGTTCCCGATGCGCGCTGGCCTGCCCAAGCGCGAGCCCGCATGGCTGGAGCGGTGGGAATCCATCGGCGTCTATGACCGCTTGCGTGAAAAAGAGGGCCGCACGCCCTTTACGCTGCATGATGGCCCTCCTTACGCGAACGGTCACCTGCATATCGGTCACGCGCTGAACAAAACCATCAAGGACATGATCGTGCGATCCCATCAGATGATGGGTTTCGACGCGCGTTACGTGCCCGGCTGGGACTGTCACGGCCTGCCCATCGAATGGAAAATCGAGGAGCAGTATCGCAAGAAGGGCAAAAACAAGGATGAGGTGAACATCGTCGACTTCCGTCAGGAATGCCGCAAGTTTGCCGAGGGCTGGATCGACGTCCAGCGCGAAGAGTTCAAGCGTCTGGGTATCACAGGCAACTGGCCCGATCCCTATATCACCATGGACTATCATGCCGAGGCCGTGATCGCCGACGAGTTCATGAAGTTCCTGATGAACGGCACGCTCTATCAGGGCTCGAAGCCCGTCATGTGGTCGCCCATCGAGAAAACTGCGCTGGCCGAGGCTGAGGTCGAATATCACGACAAGGAAAGCTTCACCATCTGGGTGAAGTTTAAGGTCGTGAATGCGGGCGATCTGGATGACGCTTTTGTGGTGATCTGGACCACGACGCCTTGGACCATGCCGTCGAACAAAGCGGTCGTGTACGGCAAGGACATCTCTTATGGCCTTTATGAAGTCACCGGAGCGCCGGAGGAATGTTGGGCCAATGTGGGCGACAAATTCCTGCTGGCCGACAATCTGGCCGCCGATGTGCTTGGCCGCGCCCGCCTGAACGACGACCAATGGACCCGCGTCCGCGATGTGACTGCCGATGAACTGGAAGGTGTCCAGCTGACCCACCCGCTGGCCGGCGCCGAGGGTGGCAATGGTGAATGGGACGACATCCGTGACTTCCGCGCCGCTGAGTTCGTAACCGACACCGAAGGCACAGGTTTCGTTCACTGTGCACCGTCCCACGGGATGGAAGAATTCGAGCTGTACCGCGATCTGGGGATGCTGGAACAGGTCATCACCTACAACGTGATGGACGATGGCTCATTCCGTGCTGATCTGCCGTTCTTTGGAGGCAAATTCATCCTGTCCCGCAAGGGCGGTGAGGGTGATGCGAACAAAGCCGTGATCGACAAGCTGGTCGAGGTTGGTGGACTGCTGGCGCGGGGCAAGATCAAACACAGCTACCCGCATTCGTGGCGCTCGAAGGCTCCGATCATCTATCGCAACACGCCGCAGTGGTTTGCCTCGGTCGACCGCAAGCTGGATGACGGTATGGGCGAGATGGGCGACACCATCCGCGAACGGGCCCTGCGCTCCATCGACGAGCTGGTGAAGTGGACCCCGCAGACCGGTCGCAACCGCCTGTATTCGATGATCGAAGCGCGCCCGGACTGGGTTCTGTCCCGCCAGCGCGCCTGGGGCGTGCCGCTGACCTGCTTCACCAAAAAGGGTGCTCTGCCGACCGACGCAGATTATCTGCTGCGCAACGCAGACCTGAACGCGCGTATCAAAGCGGCGTTCGAGAAGGATGGCGCGGATATCTGGTACACTGACGGGTTCAAAGAGCAGGTGCTGGACGGCATTGCCAACCCGGACGACTACGATCAGGTGTTCGACGTGCTGGACGTGTGGTTCGACTCGGGCTCGACCCACGCTTTTGTTCTGCGCGACCGCGAGGACGGCACCGAAGACGGCATCGCCGATGTCTACATGGAAGGGACCGACCAGCATCGTGGCTGGTTCCATTCGTCCATGCTGCAGGCCTGCGGCACCAAAGGCCGGGCGCCTTATCGCAACGTTGTGACCCACGGCTTCACGCTGGATGCCAAGGGCAACAAGATGTCCAAATCGCTGGGCAACACCATCGTGCCGGAAGAGGTCATCAAGCAATATGGTGCCGATATCCTGCGCCTTTGGGTGGCTCAGACCGACTATACCGCCGACCAGCGGATCGGGCCGGAAATCCTCAAAGGCACCGCCGACAGCTATCGCCGCCTGCGCAACACCATGCGGTTCATGCTGGGTTCGCTGGCTGACTTCTCCGAGGCGGATCGCGTCGCGCCCGAGGATATGCCGCGACTGGAGCGTTGGGTTCTCAGCCGTCTGGCCGATCTGGATGAGCAAGTACGCAAGGGCTACGCCGCGTTCGACTTCCAGGGCGTGTTCAGTGCCGTATTCACCTTTGCGACCGTCGATCTGTCATCGTTCTATTTCGATATTCGCAAGGATGCGCTGTATTGCGATGGCGACACGCTGCGCCGCCGTTCCGCGCGCACCGTGCTGGATACCCTGTTCCACCGCCTGACCACCTGGCTGGCGCCGGTCCTGGTCTTCACCATGGAGGAAGTCTGGCTGGAACGGTTCCCGGGCGACGACAGTTCAGTCCATCTGGTGGACTTCCCCGAGACGCCTGCCGACTGGCGCAACGCCGAGCTTGAGACAGCCATGGCCAAGATCCGCCGGGTGCGCCGTGCTGTGACCGCTGCGCTGGAAGTGCAGCGCCAGGACAAGGTCATCGGCTCCAGCCTGGAGGCGGCGCCGATCGTATATATCGAAGACTCCGAAACCCGCGATCTGCTGGCAACGTTTGATGTGGATGACATGTGCATCACCTCTGGTCTGTCGGTGACCGGCGATCCGGCCCCGGCCGAGGCGTTTCGCGTGCCCGAGATCGAAGGCGTCGGAGTGGTGTTCGAAAAGGCGGAAGGCGCGAAGTGCCAACGGTGCTGGAAGATCCTGCCTGACGTGGGCCGCCACGCGCATGACGAAGTTTGCGGGCGCTGCGACGAAGCGCTGGGCTGATCCGTTACCGGCGGCTATGGGGCAGGGCCTTTAGTGAGGCTCTGCCTTTCTCCGAAAGGTATATTGAACAAAAGACGGGCGAATTGTCCGGAATCGGGTTGCGGTGGCTGTGACCTGTCTGTCAGCATGACCGCATGGGAACGATTGCGGTAGACACACGGTTTGGGCGCCTCGGCATCGTCGAGGAAGACGAGGCAATCACGGGGCTGATTTGGGACGGGTCCGACGATGCCCCTGATACGCCGTTGCTCCGCGAGGCGGCGGCGCAGATGCGGGCCTACGACCAGAAGCGCCTGCAAAGGTTCGATCTGCCCTATCACGTAAAGGGATCAGAGTTTCAGCGCCGGGTCTGCGACGCAATGTTCGCGATCCCGCTGGGTGAGACCCGGACTTATGGCGAGTTGGCGGCGGAGCTGGGCTATTCGGCGCAGGCGGTGGGGCGCGGCTGTGGCGGGAATCCGATCCCGGTGATCATCCCATGCCACCGCGTTTTGGGGGCAAATGGAAGGATGGTCGGGTTTTCCGGGTGCGGGGGTGTCGAGACCAAGGTTGCCCTGTTGCGCCACGAAGGAGCTGCCAGCCTGCTTATCTGAACAGTGGAAACCTGTTGCAATCGCCCGGATTGCGGCCCAACTTATATTCGATACTGAATTTGAAGGACCGCATTGAATGACCACTGAAGCAGACCTTGCAGCCCGCAAAAAGGCAATTATCGACCGGCTGATGTCGCTTGAAGCGCAGGAGCTTGCCACGGCGCAGGCGCATTATGATGCGTTTCTGAAAGATTCGCAGCTGGATGACCGTGAAGGACATGACAAGGACGACATCGCTGCCTCGCGCGAGAATGCAGATCTGGCGGCAGCTTTCGACGCGCCGGTCCATGCCCATCATGCCAAGATCGACGTGATCGAAAACACTGATTTCAGCCTGACCGACACGGTGCAGCCCGGCGCGGTGATCAAATTCAACAACCGGCGGTTTGTTGTGTGTGTTTCAACGACGCGGTTTGACGTCGACGGCAACACCTATATGGGCATTTCCATGCAAAGCCCGATCTATCTGGCCATGGCGGGCCTGCAGGAGGGTGATGTGTTCACCCATAATGGCACCGAATTCGAAGTGCAGGAGGTCCTGTAATTTCAGCTATCGCGCGCGGGTACCATCTGCTGAGCGATGCCCGCGAAGGTCAGGTACAGGCTGGTGATGACCAGCCCCCAGTGGGCCCAGCTTTCGGGATGGAAATCGACCCAAGCCGCCCATCCTGCAAAGAACGTCCAGGCCAGGGCCATTGGCAACGTCAGATTGCGCCAGCGTTCGGTCCGGACCGGATGAACGAATTTTAGCGGCAGGAACATTGCCAATGATAGCAGCGTGACCAGCAGCAGGATCACCCAGAAATTCGGTTCGAGTGCGAAGATCACGATGACGAACATGTTCCAGCAGCCGGGGAAACCCGAAAACGAGTTGTCCTTGGTCTTCATTCGCGTATCCGCGAAATACATGGCACTGGCAAAAGTGATAACGATGATGGCGAACCAGCCGGTCCAGCCGTCCATCAGACCCGATTTGAACAGTGCAAAGGCGGGGATGAACACGTAAGTCAGGTAGTCGATGATCAGGTCCAGCAGGACGCCATCGAACTCGGGCGCGTTTTTCTTGACGTGATAGTGGCGGGCCAGCGGGCCGTCGATACCGTCCACGATGAACGAGACCACAAGCCAGAGATACATCAGGCTCCATTTTTCTTCGACGGCGGCCAGCATGGCAAGCATTGCAAAAACGGCACCGGTGGCGGTGAACAGATGAACGCTAAGGGCTTTGAATCTCAATGTCATGGGGGTGTCATGGACGATGCGGCCACGAGATGCAAAGCAAAAAGTCTCCAATGACCAAACGCCGGCGAATGGCTGTGGTGATCCGGTTCAGGCCTTGGGATGAGCCCGGTTGTAGACTTCCATCAGGCGCGCGCTGTCGACTGCCGTGTAGGTCTGCGTGGTCGAAAGCGACGCATGCCCCAGCAATTCCTGAATTGCGCGCAGATCACCACCCGCCGACAGAAGATGCGTAGCAAAGCTGTGCCTAAGTGCATGTGGGGTGGCTGTGGCAGGCAGGCCCAGCTGCATCCGTGCCTTCGCCATGACGCCCTGGATTGCGCGTGGGTTCAGCGGCCCGCCTCGCACACCGCGAAACAAAGCTTCTGAGGGCACCAGGGAATGAGGACAAAGCGACGTGTACCGTTCCACGGCCTGCCGGGCGACTGGCAGAACCGGCACGATCCTCTCCTTCCCGCCCTTGCCCAGAATCCGCAGTGTTGCTGGCAGAGGCACATCCCTACCCGTCAGGGACAGGGCTTCGGATATCCGCAATCCGCACCCGTAAAGCAGTGTGACCACCGCCATGTCCCGGGCCGCGACCCAATCCGAGCTGGATTGCAGTTCGACCGTATCAATCATCGCGCGCGCCGCATCTTCGGCAAGCGGACGGGGCAGTTTTTGGGTGTATTTGGGTGCGCGGGTCGACAGAACGGCGGTGGGTTCAAAGCCTTCGCGCTCGGCCAGCCAGCGATAAAAGCTTTTGACGGCGGACAGTTTGCGTGCCAGCGACCGCGCCCCCACACCGCTACCGCGCTGATCCGCCATCCAGGCGCGCATGTCCGAAACCGTGATCCATTCAAGCGCGGCCAGCCCCTGCTGCCCGTTATGGTGCAGGGTCATGAAGGACAAAAAGTCGGTGACATCGCCGCGATAGGCGGATTGCGTGTTCTCCGACCGTCCGGCCAGCGCGGCAAGCCCGTCAAGCCAGTGCTGCAGCGCATCGCGGCAGGCCGGAGAAATCAGGCTCACGACAGCCAGTGGCGCATGGAGCGTTCAAATACGCCGGCAAAAAAGGTCAGAAGGTCGGTGCCCAGTTGTGGAGTGAAATGTCGTGGATCCCGGGCGCCCATAACGATCATGCCCGGCAGGCGACCAGTGCCCAGGTTCAGCCGCAGGCAGGCTTCGGACCGCAAATGCCCCGCCTGCGCACCATAGATCCTGCGGCTGTGTTGACGGGTTTCGCGCAAGATGACATCCCGCGCGGATCTGCTGCGATCACTGTTGAGGTACGCGTCGACAAAGCCGGGCTCGACCACAGCCAGAACGCCCCCCAGCTTTTCGATGGCGGGATCGTTTTGTTCGATTGTGGTTTCCAGAACCAGAGTGATCTGGTCCACGCGCAAAATATCGGCCACGTCACTGCCCAGGGCGCGCAGGAAGTCTTCGAACTCGACGGGCTCCAGCAGGCGCAGAATGGCGCGGTGTACTTGATTTGTGCCCGCAAGGTTCTCGTAAGCCGCCGCGATGACCGAGCGGTGGGTGTCTTCCAGTCGGTCCAGCCGCGCTTCAAGCCGCTGCATGGCGATGCCGCGCAGGTCGATGACATTTTCGCCACGCGCCTGTTCGTTCGCGGCCACCAGGGCCTGCATCAGGTCCTTGTCATCCAGCACGGCGTCTGGTTCAGCCAGAATCGCGGCGCGAAGGCTATCCTCGAGTTTGGGGTTACTGCTCATATCCCGTCCGGTCTTTTTTTGTTGTGCCAGACTATAACATGGCTTGCCGCGATTGCCTTGGAAAAAATGCAGCTTTGACGGGTTTTCTCAGGTCTCATGCGGCGGCTCTCGCCTGCCTGCGCCTGATCGGGGATCAGGCCTCGGCCGTTGGGCCGGGCGCGGCGCCTGACGGCGCCGCGCGGTTGTGCAATGGATCAGAGGATTTTCTGGCCGGTCTTGGCCCAGTCGGCCAGGAAGGTCTCGAGACCCTTGTCGGTCAGCGGGTGATCGGCCAGTTTCTTGATGACGGCGGGTGGCGCTGTGATCACGTCGGCACCGATGCGCGCGCTGTCGGTCACATGGTTCACGGTGCGGATCGAGGCGGCCAGAATTTCAGTTTCGAACCCGTAATTGTCATAAACCTGACGGATGTCGGCGATCAGATCCATGCCATCAAGGTTGATGTCGTCCAGACGTCCGATGAAGGGCGAGATGAAAGTCGCACCAGCCTTGGCTGCCAGAATGGCCTGGTTGGTGGAGAAGCAGAGAGTCACGTTGACCATCTGGCCTTCGTCGGTCAGCGTTTTGCATGTTTTCAAACCAGCCCATGTCAGCGGCACTTTTACAGCGATGTTGGGGGCGATCTTGGCCAGCTTGCGGCCTTCGGCGATCATGTCGTCGGCTTCGGTTGCGACCACTTCGGCAGACACAGGCCCGTCGACCAGATCGCAGATTTCCTTGGTCACTTCCAGAATGTCGCGGCCCGACTTCAGGATCAGCGACGGGTTGGTGGTTACGCCGTCCACCATGCCCAGATCGTTCAGTTCGGCGATGGCATCGATCTCGGCGGTGTCTACAAAGAATTTCATGAGGGCAGTCCTTTGATGGGTTGGCCTTGGTTGCGGATGGCTTTACCTCAAAGAGACCCATGCTGGAACCCCCTGCGAAGGATATGCCGTGAGCGCTAACGGATTTTTCGACGAAGGAGACCTGGTTGCGGTGCTGACGACGCAGCCGCTGGACCGGACGTTGGACTATAAGGCGCCCGAGGGTGGGTGCTTTCTGGGGGCGTTTGTCGAAGTACCATTGGGTCCGCGCAAGGTTCTTGGCGTGGTCTGGGGGGCGGGGCAGGGGGGCTTTGACCTTGCCAAGGCGCGTTCGGTCATAAATGTGCTCGAAGTTGCGCCGATGCGAGAGGAGATGCGCGTGTTTCTGGGGCGGGTGGCCGATTACACGCTGACGCCGATGCCCGCGATGCTGCGTCTGGCGACCCGCGCGCCGGGGCTGGGTGATCCGCCGTCTATGCGCAAGATATATCGCCTTGGCGAAGGTCAACCTGACCGGATGACGGATGCACGTACCCGCGTGCTGGAAGTGTTGCGCGACTATGGCGGGCTGGCCTTTACGCTGAAGGAACTGGCTGAACAGGCGGGGGTGACGTCCTCGGTCGTCAAGGGCTTGGTCAAGCAAGGCGCGGTTCGGGAAGAGGACAGCCCGCGAGATCTGCCCTATCCGCGTCTGGACCCGGATTTGCCGGGAAAGGAGCTGACAGATGATCAGGCAGACGCGGTCGCGCGGCTGCAAGCGGGGCAGCGGACGGGGAATTATGGCACGACGTTGCTGAAGGGCGTGACCGGGTCCGGCAAGACCGAGGTGTATCTGGAAGCGGTGGCCGAGACTTTGCGGCAAGGGCGGCAGGCGCTGGTCTTGCTTCCAGAGATTGCCCTGACTGCCGAGTTTCTGACCCGGGTCGAGGCAAGGTTCGGCGCGCGGCCGGCCGAATGGCACTCGGGTGCGACCATGACCGAACGCCGCCGGGTCTGGCGGATGGTCGGGCAGGGGGATGCGCAACTGGTGGTCGGCGCCCGGTCGGCGCTATTCCTGCCGTTCCGCCATCTGGGGCTGGTTGTTGTCGATGAGGAACATGATACCTCTTACAAGCAAGAGGATGGCGTGCATTACAGCGCCCGCGACATGGCGGTCCTGCGCTCGGCCATCTGTGGCGCGCGGGTGATTCTGGCCAGTGCCACGCCCTCATTGGAAAGCTGGGCCAACGCCGAGGCCGGGAAATACGAGCGTCTCGATCTGACGTCGCGGTTCGGGGCGGCAGTCCTGCCCGAGATGAAGCCCATCGACATGCGCACCGAACAGATGCAGACGGGAACGTGGATTTCCCCGTCCCTGCGGCAGGCAGTGCGGCAGCGGATCGAGAAGGGTGAACAATCGCTGCTGTTCATCAACCGCCGTGGCTACGCGCCGGTGACGCTCTGCCGCGCTTGCGGTGAACAGATTGCCTGTGATCACTGTGACGCGCGGATGGTCGAGCATCGCTTTTTGAAACGCCTTATGTGCCATCAATGCGGCGAAACCAAACCGATGCCCGAGACCTGTCCGTCCTGCGGGGTCGAAGGCAAACTGGCCCCGGTCGGGCCGGGAATCGAGCGGCTGGCGGAAGAGGCCGAAGCGACCTTTCCCGAGGCGAAGATCGCGATGCTCAGTTCCGACCTGTTCGGCTCGGCGCGGGCGCTGAAGGCCAAGATTGCAGAGATTGCCGAAGGCGACGCGGATCTTATCATCGGGACACAGCTGGTGGCCAAAGGGCACAACTTTCCAAAGCTGACGCTGGTCGGAGTTATCGACGCGGATCTCAGCCTGCATGGCGCAGACCTGCGGGCTGCCGAGCGGACCTTCCAGTTGATGCGGCAGGTTGCGGGTCGGGCCGGTCGGGCCGACAAGCCCGGGCAGGCGCTGTTGCAGACCTTTCAACCGGAACATCCTGTCATCCGCGCCATTCTGTCCGGCGATGAAGAAGGTTTCTGGAAGGCCGAGGCCGCCGGGCGGCAGGCGGCAGGCGTGCCGCCTTATGGCCGCATGGCTGGAATTGTTCTGTCGGGCCCAGAGGTCGGCCCGGTTTTCGACATCGGCAATGCCATGGCCCGCAATGACGCGCCGCTGCGTGACGTGGGCGCGCAGGTGTTTGGTCCGGCCCCGGCGCCCATCGCCCGCATCCGTGGCCGCCACAGGGTGCGGCTGCTGGTCAAAGCGCCGAAGGGCGCGCCCATTCAGGACGCCATCGCGCGCTGGATCGCGCCTTTGCGCCTGAAAGGCGATATCCGACTTTCCGTGGATATCGACCCGCAAAGCTTCTACTGACGTCTGCATCTGCGCAGGCCTGCTGTGCGCATGCCGCTTCCCTCTCGCCAAACTGTTCAAATGGGCGTAGAGGGAGTCCCATGCTGAAACCCATGCCGCTTTCTGAGGCGCAGAGCCTTCCGTTCTGGCGCCGTCCGGTCACGCTCCTTTTCGTGATGGCATTGACCATGCCCATCGCGTTCAACGCGTGGAGCGCGCTGTTGAACAACTTTGTCATCGAGGTGGCGAATTTTGACGGTGCGGATATCGGTTTGCTGCATACGGTGCGGGAAATTCCGGGCTTTCTCGCCGTCGGCGTGATTGCCGTGATCCTGTTCATTCGCGAACAGGTGCTGGCGATGATCTCCCTGATGCTGCTGGGTGTTGCAACGGCCGTCACCGCTTGGTTTCCCAGCCTTGGCGGGTTGCTGTTTGTGACGCTGTTCAGTTCGATCGGCTTTCACTACTACGAAACGGTAAACCAGTCGCTGCAACTGCAATGGTTGCCCAAAGACCGCGCGCCGCAAGTGCTGGGATGGCTGGTGGCGATGGGGTCTGCCTCGACTCTGGTGGTCTACGGCCTGATCGTTCTGACATGGGACCGGTTCGATCTGTCCTACAACACGGTATTCATGGCGGCCGGGGGGCTGACGGCGCTGCTCGGCTTGTTGTGCCTGGTCGCTTACCCGCAATTCGATGCGCTGACGCCGCAGACAAAGAAGATCATACTCCGCCGCCGGTATTGGCTGTACTATGCGCTGCAATTCATGGCCGGGGCCCGGCGGCAGATTTTCATTGTTTTCGCCGGTTTCATGATGGTCGAGAAGTTCGGTTTTGACGTGCACGAACTGACAGGGCTGTATCTGATCAATCTGCTGATCAACATGACCGCTGCGCCCATGTTGGGCAAAGCGGTGGCGATGTTCGGCGAACGCCGCACGCTGATTTTTGAGTATACCGGTCTGGCGATCGTGTTCGCGGCCTATGGCGGTATCTACTGGTTTGGCTGGGGCGTGCTGCTGGCCGCAATCCTATACGTGATCGACCACGTACTGTTCGCGCTGGCATTGGCGTTGAAGACCTATTTCCAGAAGATCGCCGACCCGGCGGATATTGCGCCCACGGCGGCGGTGGCTTTCACGATCAACCATATCGCGGCTGTGTTCCTGCCTGCATTGCTGGGGCTCCTGTGGGTTGTCTCGCCCGGCGCCGTTTTCGGGCTGGCTGCTGCCATGGCGCTGGTCTCGCTGGGTCTGTCCCTGCTGATCCCGCGTCACCCGGAACCGGGCAACGAAACCATCCTGTCGAAATACGCCCCCGCCCCCGCCGAATAGGCGCCAGCGCTTGACCTTGGCGGCCGGTGGCCCTAGGCGAAGTGCGAGATTGGACAGGAGGCCTCGATGCCCACATTCACTGCGCTCACGACACTGAACGGGAAGAAAGCCGCCGAAAGCCTGGGCGAAGCGATGGAGCGTCTGGACCCGGAACCAACTGGCGTGGGCGTGTTCGAGGTCGAAGACGACTCGGGCCTGTGGGAGGTTGGCGGTTACTTCACCGAAGCCCCCGATGAAACCGCGCTGGCCGTTCTGGCCGCTGCGTTCGGGGCGAAGCCCTTTGTCGTTTCGGAACTGCCCGAAACCGACTGGGTCGCGCATGTCCGCCGGGAACTGGCACCGGTCGAGGCGGGGCGGTTCTTTGTCTATGGCAGCCATGATGCGGACAAGCTGCCCGAAGGCCGTATCCCTCTGCTGATCGAGGCCGCGATGGCGTTTGGCACGGGGCACCATGGCACGACCCTTGGATGCCTCAAGGCGTTGGATCGGTTGCTTGACGAAGGGTTCTCGGCGGCGAAAGTGGCAGATATCGGCTGTGGCACCGCTGTTCTGGCAATGGCCGCCGCGCGGGTCTGGAACGGGCAGTTTCTGGCCAGCGATATTGACCAGGTCGCGGTTGACGTGGCCGAGGCCAACCTGAAGGCAAACGGGATGTCCGGTCAGGTGCTCTGTATCGAGGCGGCGGGCTTCGATCACCCCGAACTGCAATCGCATGCGCCCTATGACCTGATCTTTGCGAATATTCTGAAAGGTCCGCTGGTGGCTCTGGCACCGGAAATTTCAGCGAATCTGCGCTCTGGAGGCTACGCGATTCTGTCAGGGATTCTGAACGAACAGGCCGATGACGTCGTTTCCGTTTATTTACAAAATGGGTTCAATACCCATCATCGCGGCCAGATTGGTGACTGGACGACGCTGATCTTAAGCAAACAGGGCTAATTCAGGGCCATTTGCAGGAGTTTTGTGGTTTTTTGCCTCTTTTTTGTCGCAATCTGTTTCTACCGTCATTCAAGTCAGCGGGGGGCGGTTTTAGGAGGCTGCCATGACGGTAAAACAACTGGAGTTCGATCAGCGCGTCAATCGCCTGAACAAGAAGCACAGCAAGATGAGCCACGGCTATCGTGCGACGATGCGCAAGGATGGTCTGGTGGTGATGAAACCACAACGCGTCAGATCGGCGATCCCTGCAAAGGTTCTGCTGTTCTGCATCTGCGGGTTCTTTGCCTTCAAGGCGTTTCTGCTGTCCAGCCTTGGTCCGAACGGTTATGACCACCGCATTGACACCCTAAGCCAGGGCACCTCGGTTGAGCAGGCGGGAGCCTGGATCATGCAGGTGGACCCGATGACAGAGTTTCTCTCGGTTCAGCTTAACAAAGTCCTCTACTGACTTGGCCTGAATCAAAAAACACCGCGCTGCTTCTGGCTGCGCGGTGTTTTTTTTGCTCCGTAAAGGAGCTGTGAGTGGGCGTTTGCCGTCTTAGCGGCGGCCTTCGGCAACGACGTCGATGTCGCCACGGCACAGGCCGATATCTTCCAGTTCACGGTCGGTCAGACCGCTCAGCGCGTTGCGGGTAACGCGGGCGTCATTCCATTCGACAACGGCGTTGACGACCGCTGCGAAAGTTTCACCGATACGGCCAACGAGGCCGAACGAGCCAGTGGCGGTGCGGGTTGTGTCCAGTGCAGCCATATCCTGTTTCCTTCTGGTTTGTGTTACTGTCTAATCTTGCGATCTGCCGGGCATCTAGTGATGTCATATCGCCGGCACAAGAGCGGAATTTGCATGTGTCCTATGCAATTTCTGCAGAGCTCGAGTTTCCTTAAATTCCCTTAAATCATTGATGAATTTCTCTTTCATTAGGTGGCGGAAACAGGACATTCCGGGTCGCAAAAAGGGTCCATCCGTCGCCGTTGAGACAGGTCTGTCGTTTTTGGCCTTTGGGTCAATTCGCTTGGAAAATGTTCTTGCTTCGTGCTAGTTGATAAAAAAATCACACGAACCCGAGCAGGCCAAAGGCACAACATGCGAATTCTAGGCATTGATCCGGGGCTGAGAACCCTGGGATGGGGCATCATCGAATCGCATGGCAGCCGTCTGAGCCATGTCGCCAACGGGTTGTGCAAGTCCGACGGGGACGATCTGGGAGAACGCCTTTTGTCCCTGCACAACCAGATCGTCGAGGTCATAGCAGAGTATCGACCGGATCAGGCCGCGATCGAGCAGACATTCGTCAACAAGGACGGTGCCGGAACGTTGAAACTGGGTCAGGCGCGCGGCGTGGCGTTGCTGACGCTGGCGAAGGCCGGTTTGACGGTCGGGGAATACGCGCCCAACCGGGTCAAGAAAACCGTGGTCGGTGTGGGTCACGCCGAAAAAGAGCAGGTGCTGCATATGGTCAAGCTGCAACTGCCGGGGTGTCAGCCCAAAGGGGCGGACGCGGCGGATGCGCTGGCGATTGCTATCTGTCATTCCTATTACGGCGCGGCGCCTCAGGCGCGGATGAAAGAGGTGCGGGCATGATCGGAAAATTGACCGGGCGGCTGGATTATCGCGCGGCAGACCACGTGCTGATTGATGTGCGCGGGGTCGGCTATATCGTCTACTGTTCGGACCGGACCATGGCGGCACTACCGGGTGTGGGTGAGGGCGTCTCGATCTACACCGACATGGTCGTGCGCGAGGACCTTATGCAGCTTTACGGGTTTCTGTCGCTGGTCGAAAAGGAATGGCATCGCCTGCTGTGTTCGGTGCAGGGCGTTGGGGCCAAGGTCTCGCTAGCCATTCTGTCCGCACTGGGACCGGGCGGGGTCAGCCGCGCCATTGCGTTGGGTGACTGGGGTGCGGTCAAGGCGGCCAAGGGTGTCGGACCGAAGACGGCGCAGCGGATTGTGCTGGACCTCAAGGACAAGGCACCGGGCGTGATGGCAATGGGCGGCACGGTGACAGAGGCGATGAGCGGTCCCGAACTGGAAGTGGTCGAATCGTCCGAACCTGCACCAGTCGCCAAACCGGCGGTCAGGCCAGTCTCGGGTTCGGCTGCTGCTACTGCAGGGGCTTTGTCGGCCCTGTCCAACTTGGGGTATGGACCGTCCGAGGCAGCATCGGCCGTGGCCGAAGCCGCAGCCAACCTGCCCGACGCGGGTGAGGCGGAGCTGATCCGGGCCGCTTTGAAACTGCTTGCTCCGAAAGGGTGAATGAATGGTAGACGCCGATCCCGCCCTGCGCCCTGACCCGTTGCCGGAAGACAATGACCGTGCGCTGCGTCCGCAGGGGCTGGACGAATTTATCGGTCAGGCCGAGGCAAGAGCCAATCTGCGCATCTTCATCCAGTCAGCCCGCCAGCGAGGCGAGGCGATGGATCACACGTTGTTCCATGGCCCGCCGGGGCTTGGGAAAACCACGCTGGCGCAGATCATGGCGCGCGAGCTGGGGGTGAATTTCCGCATGACTTCGGGCCCCGTGCTGGCCAAGGCGGGCGATCTGGCGGCGATCCTGACCAATCTGGAATCGCGGGACGTGTTGTTCATCGACGAAATCCACCGCCTGAACCCGGCTGTTGAAGAGGTGCTGTATCCGGCGATGGAGGATTTCGAGCTGGATCTGGTGATCGGTGAAGGCCCTGCGGCGCGCACCGTGCGGATCGAATTGCAGCCGTTCACTCTGGTGGGCGCTACGACTCGCATGGGGCTTCTGACCACGCCTTTGCGCGACCGGTTTGGTATTCCAACGCGGTTGCAGTTCTACACGGTCGACGAACTGCACGAGATCGTCACCCGTAACGCGCGCAAGCTGGGTGCTCCGGCTGATGATGAAGGCGCGCGCGAGATTGCCCGGCGTTCGCGCGGAACCCCGCGGATCGCAGGGCGGCTGCTGCGGCGCGTGGTCGATTTTGCCATTGTCGAGGGCGATGGACGGATTACACGCGATCTGGCCGATGGTGCCCTGACGCGTCTGGGTGTGGACAACCTGGGGCTGGATGGCGCGGACCGGCGTTATCTGAAGCTGATCGCAGAGAATTACGCGGGCGGCCCCGTGGGAATCGAAACCTTGTCAGCAGCGCTGTCAGAAAGTCGGGATTCGCTTGAAGAAGTGATTGAGCCCTATTTGTTGCAGCAGGGACTGATACAGCGCACTCCGCGTGGACGGATGCTGGCGCAGAAGGCATGGACCCATTTGGGAATGGCCGCGCCCCGGGGGCAGAGCGATCTGTTTGGTTGATGCGGTGCGCCATGGGTTTTATGCCTTCGGCGAGAGTATTTTTGAAAAGATGAAGGGTCGGCCGTGACACCGGAAGAAATCAAAGCACTTTTTACGCGTGAAAACGGCGAGTTCCTGTTCGCGCGTTGGGGGCGACCGATCGTGCCGATCGTCTTTGGCGTCGAAGATGATACGCTTTCAGTGATCAAGGGTGCGTTCGAGGCGGTTGTCGCGCTGGCTGGCCACAAGATGGCCGAGACCGATCCGGAACTGGGCGCGAACTGCATGGTCTTCTTTTTTCGCGACTGGCAGGAATTGCAGGAGGTGCCCGATCTGGACCGTCTGATCCCTGATCTGACCCCTCTGGTCGGGCGGCTGATGGAGGCGGATGCCAACCAGTACCGTATATTCCGGTTCGAGGAGGACGGGACCATCCGGGCGGCGTTCGTGTTTTTGAAGATGGATGGCGAATTGTCCAAAATTCCTGCCGAAACGCTTGCGCTGGGGCAGGTGGTACAGACCGTTTTGTTGTGGTCCGATGCTGCGTTCCGGTCGCAGTCTCCGCTGGCCGTGGCTGGCGAGACGACAATTCTGCGCCCTGAAATCGCTGCGCTGATCCGGGCCGCCTATGATCCGATTTTGCCGGGAATGGCGCAGGATGCGTCCCACGCATTGCGATTGTTTGCGCGTCTGGAGCAGCCACAATGAAGCACGTCTTTCCCATTCGTGTCTATTACGAAGACACCGACATGGGTGGTGTTGTCTATCATGCGAATTACCTGCGTTTTATTGAACGGGCACGGTCGGACTGGGTGCGCAACCTCGGCAATGACCAGAACGCGATGCGGGATCAGGGGATTGTCTGGGTCGTGCGCCGGATCGAGGCGGATTATCTGTCGCCGGCCAAATTTGATGATGAACTGATCGTCGAGACCGAGATGATTTCGATTTCAGGAGTGCGCCTGACCATGGCGCAGCTTGTTCGGCGCGGCCAAACCGAGATTTTCCGCGCCACCGTGACCGCCGTTTGCATCAATAGCGAGGGCAAGCCGATCCGTCTTCCGGCAGAGATTCGCGCATTGATGTAACAATTTACTCAGCCGGGGTGGTTCTGTTGGCTTTTCGATATCAACTGCGTTAGCGTTTGGCAAAACAAGGCCAAATGGCTGTCAGGCAAAACAAAGAGCAGGTTCATGGAAGCTGAAACGCTGGCGCTGGCGCAGGAGATCGACTTCTCCATGTGGGGGCTGTTTGCCCGCGCGACATTTATCGTCAAACTGGTGATGCTGATACTGGTCGTTGCATCGTTCTGGTCCTGGGCGATCATCATTCAAAAACTGATCAATTACCGCGCAGCGCGACGCGAAGCGCAGGTTTTTGATGAATCCTTCTGGTCCGGCAATCCGCTGGATGAGCTGTTTGAACAGATCGGGACGCGACCGGACGGCAGTTCCGAGAAGATATTCGCCGCCGGCATGATCGAGTGGCGCAGGTCACACCGGACCGACGGCGGCTTGATTGCCGGCGCGACGGCACGGATTGACCGGTCGATGGATGTGGCCATCGCAAAAGAGGCGGAAACACTGCAAAAAGGTCTGCCCATATTGGCCACGGTCGGCTCGACCGCGCCATTTATCGGTTTGTTCGGCACCGTATGGGGCATCATGAACGCCTTTATTGAGATCGCCGAGCAGCAGAACACCAACCTTGCCGTTGTCGCGCCCGGTATTGCCGAAGCGCTTCTGGCCACCGGTCTGGGCCTGCTGGCCGCGATCCCGGCGGTGATTTTCTACAACAAGCTCAGCGCGGACAGTGATCGGATCGTTGGCGGGTATGAAGCCTTTGCCGACGAATTCGCCACCATCCTGTCGCGGCAGTTGGACAGCTGAGATGGGTGCGGCGGTTCAGCAACCCTCGGGCGGAAACGGCCGCAGGCGGGGGCGGCGGCGTGGTCGCGCCCAGCCGATGGCCGAGATCAACGTGACGCCATTTGTAGATGTCATGCTTGTGCTGCTCATCATCTTCATGGTGGCGGCCCCGCTGTTGACCGTGGGGGTGCCCGTGGACCTGCCCAAGACGGCGGCCAGTGCCCTGCCGGGTGACAATGAGGAACCGCTGACCGTAACACTGACAGCAGACGGGCGGGTGCAGATCCAGACCACGGACGTCGCGCGTGCCGATCTGATCGGAAAACTCAGGGCCATTGCGGTTGAGCGAACCAGTGACCGGGTGTTCTTGCGGGCGGACGGCGCAATTCCCTACGCGCAGGTGATGCAGGTGATGGGGGCGCTGAATGCCGGCGGGTTTTCGAATGTGGGCCTTGTGACCGATTCCGGCGGGCCGACATTTGACGAAGGTGGAGAGTGAGGCCGCGCGGTGGATACCGGCACCAAGATCTCGGCGATTGCCCACGTAGGTCTGATCGGATGGGCGCTGTTTGGCGGCACGTTCCGGTCCGAACCTTTGCCTATGGCCGTTCAGGAGGTATCTGTGGTCACGGCTGAACAGTTTGCTGCGATGACTGCGCAACGTGACGCGCCCCAGGTTCCGTCGCCGCCCGCTGAATTGCAGCCGCCTGAAGAGCCCGAAGTGGCCAACGCCCCTGAACCGACACCCGAAGAACAACCAGAACCCGAGCCGATTGTCGCGTCCGAGCCCGAGCCTGATCCTTTGCCCGAGCCGGTGGAAGCCCCGCCCGAGCCGGAAGTGATCGAACAACCCCCGACGCTGGACCAACCTGATCCGGAAGTCGCTGCGTTGCCGACGCCGGGTCCGGAATCCCTGCCCAATTCCGCTGACAAGGTTGCGCCCGAGCCGGTGGCCCCGCCGCCGCCCGAGGCAAAACCGGATGACATCGAAACCCCCGCCGTATCCCTGGATGAAGGGGCCGAGACCCAGCAGGAGCAACAGGATCAGACCGCGCCCGAGGAAGCCACGGATCAGATCGTGACCGAGGCGGAAGAGACGCAGGAATTGTCGCCCCAGACTTCCCCGCGCCCCCGAACGCGTCCCAGCCGCCCGCAACCTCCGGCCGAACCCGTGGTGGCCGAAGCCCCGGAAGCCCCCGAAGAACCGGCGCAAAGTGACCAGCAGGCCATCGAGGATGCGCTGGCCGATGCGTTGGGACAGAATGACGAACCATCGGGGCCACCGCTGACCAGTGGTGAAAAGGACGCGATGCGGCTGGCGGTATCGAAATGCTGGAATGTCGGATCGTTGTCGACGGACGCCTTGCAGACAGTCGTTGTGGTCGGCTTTTCTCTGACCCCGGATGGTAAGGTTGTTGGCGGCAGCTTGCAGTTGCTCGACAGCTCAGGCGGCTCTTCAGGGGCTGCAAAACAGGCCTACGAGGCCGCTCGGCGCGCTATTTTGCGTTGCGGAGCCAAAGGATACGACCTGCCTGCTGACAAATACGCGCAGTGGCAGGATATTGAGATTACATTCAATCCCGAGAGGATGCGGATCAAATGATGAAACTTCTGACCAGCCTCTTTATTGGCCTGACGCTTCTGTCGGCGCCGGTTTTTGCACAAAGCGGGCCGCTGCGGTTGGAATTGGATCAGGGTATTATCGAACCCTTGCCCTTTGCCGTTCCAAATTTCGTACCGGACAGTCCTACCGCGGCGCAATACGCGCAGGACATCTCGCGCGTTGTTGCGGCGGATCTGACTGGCACCGGGCTGTTTCGCGAAATCTCATCGGATGCGTTCATCAGTCAGGTGACAAGCTTCGAGGCCCCGCTTCAGTTTGCGGACTGGAAGGCCATCAATGCCGAAGCGTTGGTGACGGGCGCGGTCAACGTGTCAGGCAAAAAGCTGACCGTCCGTTTCCGGGTCTGGGATGTTTTCTCGGGTCAGGAACTGGGCAGCGGGTTGCAGTTTGCAGGCACCACGGATGGCTGGCGGCGCATGGCGCATAAAGTGGCCGATCAGGTTTATAGCCGGGTGACAGGCGAGGGCGGATATTTCGACAGCCGGGTTGCGTTTGTGTCGGAAAGCGGCCCCAAGGACCAGCGCCTGAAACGGCTGGCGATCATGGATTACGACGGAGCCAATGTTCAGTATCTGACCGACAGCTCTGCCATCGTTCTGGCCCCGCGCTTTTCCCCTACCGGCGAGCAGTTGCTTTACACAAGTTACGAAAGCGGCAGCCCCCGGATTTACGTTCTGGACGTGGGCCGGGTCAAACGGCGTGAACTCAAGACGCAGGACGGCACGATGAGTTTCTCGCCGCGCTTCTCGCCGGATGGGCGCTCGATCGTCTATTCGCTGATTCAGGGCGGTAATACCGACCTTTGGAAGATGGACCTTGCGTCGGGCCAAAGCGTCCGCCTGACGAACACGCCCGCAATCGAAACCGCCCCCAGCTATTCGCCGGACGGTTCGCAGATCGTGTTCGAAAGCGACCGCTCGGGCACGCCGCAACTCTACATCATGCCCGCCGGCGGGGGTGAGCCGACGCGCATCAGTTTTGGGCAGGGCCGGTATGGCACGCCGGTCTGGTCGCCGCGTGGTGACCTGATCGCCTTCACCAAGCAGAACAAGGGCCGTTTCCACATCGGTGTCATGCGTACGGACGGCAGTGAAGAACGCTTGCTGACCTCGTCCTTCCTGGACGAAGGCCCCACATGGTCGCCCAATGGTCGCGTGATCATGTTCACCCGCGAGACCCAGGGCGCAAGCGGACGGGCGACGCTGTATTCGGTGGATATTTCGGGCCGGAACCTGCGCCCGGTCCGCACGCCGGATGGCGGCAGCGACCCGTCCTGGGGGCCTTTGCAGAATTGATCGGGTCAGCGGATCGGCAAAGTTCACATGAAACTCTGGCTGTGCTAAAGAGACGGCAATAAACAAACAAATCCACGAGGCACCTGAAATGAACGTATTGGGCAAAATCCTGGCCTTGGGCGCGCTGAGCGTGATCGCGGCCTGTACCAACAATGATCCATCGGCACTGGGCGGCGGCGCAGGCGGCAGCGGTTCGATCCTGCCGGGATCGCCAAGCGACCCACGCTCGCCTGCCTATTTCCAGCAAACGGTCGGGGACCGGGTGCTGTTCGAGGTCGACCAATCCACCCTGACCGCCCAGGCGCAGACCGTTCTGCAGGGGCAGGCCGACTGGCTGATGGCAAACCCGGATTTTGTGGCGATGATCGAAGGTCACGCCGACGAACAGGGCACACGCGAATACAACCTTGCGCTGGGCGCGCGCCGGGCGAACGCCGCGCGTGAATATCTGATCTCGCGGGGGGTGGCGGGTAGCCGTCTGACCACGGTCAGCTATGGCAAGGAACGCCCGATCGAGATTTGCAGCACCGAGGATTGCTATTCCAAGAACCGCCGCGCGGTGACGGTGCTGACCGGCTCAACACTGGGGTAAGATGATGCGAATTGCAGGATGGGTTCTGGCGGCGGTCGTGCTGAGCGCCGGCGTGGCAAAGGCGCAGGATCAGCAGACGCTGGCGGATATCCGGCAGGAACTGACAGTGCTGCACGTGGAAATCCAGCGCCTAAAGCGCGAGTTTTCGACCACCGGCTCCCCGGCTCCGAACCTGTCCGGCAGTTCCGTACTGGAACGCGTTGACGCCATCGAGGCCGAGTTACAGCGCCTGACCCGGCAGACTGAACAGCTGAACCAACGTATCCAGAGCGTTGTGACCGATGGCACCAATCGAATTGGCGATCTGGAATTCCGACTGGTCGAACTGGAAGGGGGCGATCTCAGCACGTTGGGCGAAACGTCGACCCTAGGTGGGGAAACCGCGACCGATGTCGCCGTCGCTCCTACGCCGATTGAGCCGACCAACTCGGGTCAGGGTGAACTTGCCGTGGGTGAACGCGCTGATTTTGATGCAGCGTCGCAGGCGCTGGCTGATGGTGACTTTCAGTCTGCCGCAGATGGATTCGCGCAATTCGACACCTCGTATCCCGGCAGTCCGCTTGCACCCGAGGCGCATCTGAAACGTGGCCAGGCGCTGGAAGGTCTGGGCGATACCCGGGAAGCCGCCCGGGCATTCTTGGCGAGCTTTACCGGTGATTCCGAAGGGGCCTTTGCCCCCGAAGCGCTGTTTGAACTGGGGGCCGCGCTGGGGCGATTGGGACAAACCGATCAGGCCTGTATCACGTTGGGCGAGGTTGGGGTGCGTTTCCCATCCTCCAGCACGGTCTCGGACGCCACGCAGGAAATGGCGTCTCTGGGTTGTTCTTGACCCGAAGTGCAGCTTCTCTGACAGCTCAGATCCGCGAGCGACTGCCGAAAACACTGCCGCGCCGTATCGGTGTGGCGGTTTCGGGCGGCGGCGACTCGGTTGCGCTGATGCATCTTCTGCATGGCATAGCACAGGCTGAAGGGGTGACAGTTCTGGCAGCAACCGTGAATCATGGCCTGCGGCCTGAAGCAGCGGCCGAGGCAGAAACGGTGGCCGCGCAGGCAGGAAGCCTTGGGCTGTCGCATGATACTCTGGTCTGGCAAGGGTGGGGTGGCAGCGGAAACCTGCAGGATCAGGCCCGTCAGGCGCGTTACGCGTTGCTGACGGAATGGGCCGGTCGCAATGGGGTGGAGGCCATTGCCCTTGGGCACACGGCAGACGATCAGGCCGAAACCGTTCTGATGAGGCTGGCGCGCGCGGCCGGCGTCACCGGCCTGTCATCGATGCCGTCTGTTCGCGCACGAGACGGGGTTTTGCTGCTTCGACCGATGCTGGATATCTCGCGTCAGGAACTGCGCACTTATCTACGCGAGATCGGCGCTGATTGGATCGAGGACCCGTCGAATCACGATACCCGATTTGACCGGATCAAGGTGCGGCAGGCTCTGGCAAGCCTTGAACCAATTGGCATCACCGCGCAGTCTCTGGCCCGGGTGGCTGAAAATCTTGCACAAGCCCGTGATGCTTTGGCGCGGTATACGCAGGAATCCGCGCGCAAGATCACCGAAGTGAAAGACGGCGCTGTCTGCATTGATCCCGCAGGCTTTGCGGCGTTGCCGCGCGAGATCCAGCGCCGCCTTCTGGTCGCAACCATCAACTGGATCGCGGGAGAGGGGTATCCGCCGCGCCAGTCAAATGTGGATCAGGCGCTGGAAGCATTATTGAATCGCCGGACCAGCACCATCGGAGGCTGTCTGGTCTTCACAGAACGCGATAATGCGTGGATTTGCAGGGAACTAAAGGCGCTTCAGGGTGTAACGGCCGCGTGTAACCAGCCTTGGGACCGACGCTGGGTGGTGTCCGGCCCCACAATTCCAGATGCCGAAATCCGCGCGCTGGGCGAGGACGGGCTGAAACAACTGCTGGATTGGCGTGAAGCACGCTTGCCCCGGCGCGCACTGATGTCCACGCCTGCGGTCTGGACAGGCGATACGGTCGTGTCTGCCCCGCTTTCCGGATCTCCAAATGGCTGGCATGCCGAAATGATGCCAAATTGGCCCGAGTTTTATGCTATGATTTTATCGCATTGAACCTGCCACAATCCTCTCTATTTTAAGGAGCAAGCGGCGGATCCTCACCTGCCGAAATCTGTTGGGAGATTTTTCTTGGGCAACGCTCGTAATATCGCTTTCTGGGTCGTTCTTTTTCTGCTGATCCTGGCATTGTTTAATCTGTTCAGCGGACCGGGCGGTTCGCTTCAGAATAACGAAAGAACCTATTCCGACTTTGTCAGCGCTGTTGAGGGTGGCGAAGTCAAGAATGTGACACTGGACGGCGAGCAGATTCGCTATACCACGCAAAGTGGTGCCAGCTATGTCACCATCAAGCCCGGCGATGCCGAAGTCACCAAACTGCTGATCGACAAGAACATCCCCGTGCGCGCTGAAAAGCAGCAACAGTCGGGTTTCCAGTCGTTCCTGATCACACTGCTGCCCTTCCTGCTGCTGATCGGTGTCTGGGTCTATTTCATGAACCGGATGCAGGGCGGCGGCAAAGGCGGCGCGATGGGCTTTGGCAAGTCGAAGGCCAAGATGCTGACAGAAAAGCATGGCCGCGTGACATTTGACGACGTGGCGGGGATCGACGAGGCGAAGGAAGAACTGGAAGAGATTGTCGAGTTTCTGCGCAACCCGCAGAAATTCTCACGTCTTGGCGGCAAGATCCCGAAAGGCGCGCTGCTGGTTGGCCCTCCGGGTACCGGTAAAACGCTGCTGGCCCGCGCGATTGCGGGTGAGGCGGGCGTGCCGTTCTTCACCATCTCGGGTTCAGACTTCGTTGAAATGTTCGTGGGTGTCGGCGCGTCCCGTGTGCGCGACATGTTCGAGCAGGCCAAGAAAAACGCGCCCTGTATCGTCTTCATTGACGAAATCGACGCCGTGGGTCGCCATCGTGGCGCCGGTTATGGCGGTGGTAACGACGAACGCGAACAAACCCTCAACCAGTTGCTGGTCGAGATGGACGGGTTCGAGGCCAACGAAGGCGTGATCATTCTTGCGGCCACCAACCGTAAAGACGTTCTGGACCCCGCGCTGCTGCGTCCGGGCCGTTTCGACCGTCAGGTCACTGTGGGTAATCCGGACATCAAAGGCCGTGAGAAGATCCTGGGTGTCCACGCCCGCAAGACGCCTCTGGGCCCCGATGTCGACCTGCGTATCATTGCACGCGGTACGCCGGGTTTCTCGGGTGCTGATCTGGCGAACCTCGTGAACGAGGCCGCACTGATGGCCGCCCGTGTGGGCCGCCGCTTTGTCACCATGGAAGATTTCGAGAATGCGAAAGACAAGGTGATGATGGGGGCCGAGCGCCGCTCGATGGTTCTGACACAGGACCAGAAGGAAAAGACCGCTTATCACGAGGCCGGTCACGCCGTGGTCGGCCTGACCCTGCCGCTGTGCGATCCGGTCTACAAGGCGACGATCATCCCGCGCGGTGGTGCGCTGGGTATGGTGGTTTCGCTGCCGGAAATGGACCGCCTGAACTATCACCGCGATGAGTGTGAGCAGAAGCTGGCCATGACCATGGCGGGCAAAGCCGCCGAGGTGATCAAATACGGTGAAGACCATGTGTCGAACGGTCCGGCCGGTGACATCATGCAGGCCAGCCAGCTGGCGCGCGCCATGGTGATGCGCTGGGGCATGTCCGACAAGGTCGGCAATATCGACTATGCCGAGGCGCATGAGGGGTATTCAGGCAACACGGCCGGATTCTCGGTTTCCGCCCACACCAAGGAACTGATCGAGGAAGAGGTGAAGCGCCTGATTCAGCAGGGTTATGAGCGCGCGCTCGAAATCCTGCACGAGAACGGTGAAAGCTGGGAACGCCTGGCACAGGGCTTGCTGGAATACGAAACGCTGACAGGTGACGAGATAAAGCGCGTCATGAACGGCGAATCGCCCGGCGAGGGGGATGACGAAGGCGACAACACCGACGAGGGTAGCGCGCCCAGTGTCACCGCGATCCCGAAAACCAAGGTCAAGAAGTCTCCGCCCGAAGGCGGGATGGAGCCGGAACCCTCGGCATAACAAACGGACCCGGGCAATGTCCCGGGTCTTTTTTCTTTCCAATCACCTGAAACTGGGTTTCTGTGCCGCGTTATCGCACACAGCCTGAAAGGGGTGACATGCCCGTATTGCGCCAAACCGAATACACCGCCGAAGTGACCTGGCTGGGGCACGTTCCTGCTGGCAATAGCATTCGGGCCAAGTCGGTCCAGACGCTGGATCTGGATTTCGCGGGTGATCCCGGCGCGCGGCACGAAGGTGTGAACCGGGCCTCCTGCGTTCGCATGACAAACCTGTATCCGAAGGGAACAGAAATTCGAAATGTCCGGCAGTTGTCGGTATTGTCAGCCGAGCAACTGGACGAGATTGCCGCCGAGATGAGCCTCACCCGGCTGGACCCGTCCTATCTGGGCGCCAGCCTTGTGTTGCGCGGAATTCCCGATTTCACCCATGTGCCGCCAAGTTCCCGTCTGCAGGCCGTAAATGGCCTGACGCTAACGATCGATATGGAAAACCGTCCCTGCATCATTCCGGGACGCGAGGTGGAAGCCGACCTGCCGGGACATGGCCCTGCCTTCAAACCGGCGGCACAGGGGCGCAGGGGCGTGACCGCCTGGGTCGAACGCCCGGGTCAATTGAAGCTGGGTGACAGCATGAAACTGTTCGTGCCGGATCAGCGGGCCTGGGCACCTTCCGGTACCGGCGTTTCCGATTAGAAACGCGGTAAACACCCCGACGCCGTTTCGCGGCACAATTATGTCGGAATCCATAGCCATCCGTTTTGTACACGACGGTATGGATTGCACAGCGCCGACGCTCAGCGTCGGTTTTGCACGGCATTCAACCAGGGACCCTGCCCAATGAGCTACAAATCCGACATCGAAATCGCCCGCGAAGCGAACAAAAAGCCGATTCAGGAAATCGGCGCTAAAATCGGCATCGAGTCCGCAGACCTGCTGCCATACGGTCACGACAAAGCAAAGGTCAGCCAGGACTTCATCAACTCGGTGCAGGACCGTGAAGATGGCAAGCTGATCCTGGTGACCGCGATCAACCCAACCCCGGCAGGTGAAGGCAAAACCACTACCACCGTTGGTCTGGGCGACGGCCTGAACCGCATCGGCAAGAATGCGATGATCTGTATCCGCGAAGCCTCGCTGGGCCCGAACTTCGGGATGAAGGGCGGCGCTGCAGGTGGCGGTTACGCGCAGATTGTTCCGATGGAGGAAATGAACCTTCACTTCACCGGTGACTTCCACGCCATCACCTCGGCTCACTCGCTGCTGTCGGCCATGATCGACAACCACATCTACTGGGGCAACGAGCAGGCCATTGACATGCGCCGCGTCGTGTGGCGCCGCGTGGTCGACATGAACGACCGTGCCCTGCGTCAGATCACCTGCTCGCTGGGCGGTGTCTCGAACGGTTTCCCGCGTGAAGCAGGCTATGACATCACCGTGGCATCTGAAGTCATGGCAATCCTGTGCCTGGCAAACGATCTGAAGGACCTGGAGAAACGCCTGGGCGACATCATCGTCGCTTACCGCCGCGACAAGACGCCGGTCTACTGCCGCGACATCAAGGCTGAGGGCGCAATGACCGTTCTGCTGAAGGACGCCATGCAGCCGAACCTGGTGCAGACGCTGGAAAACAACCCGGCCTTCGTTCACGGCGGTCCTTTCGCGAACATCGCGCACGGCTGTAACTCGGTCATCGCCACAAAGACCGCTCTGAAAGTCGCCGACTATGTCGTGACCGAAGCGGGCTTTGGTGCCGATCTGGGTGCCGAAAAGTTCATGAACATCAAATGCCGCAAGGCGGGCATCGCTCCGTCTGCTGTCGTGCTGGTTGCCACCGTGCGCGCGATGAAGATGAACGGCGGCGTTGCCAAGGCCGATCTGGGTGCCGAGAATGTTGATGCCGTGAAGTCGGGCTGTGCCAACCTGGGCCGCCATATCGAGAACGTGAAGTCCTTCGGTGTGCCGGTCGTCGTCGCGATCAACCACTTCGTCACCGACACCGACGCCGAAGTGCAGGCCGTCAAGGACTATTGTGCCGAGCACGGGGTTGAGGCGGTTTTGTCCCGTCACTGGGAACTGGGCTCGGAGGGATCCGAGGATCTGGCCAAAAAGGTTGTGGAAATCGCCGATGCCGGTACTGCGAACTTCTCGCCGATCTATCCGGACGACATGCCGCTGTTCGAAAAAGTCGAGACCATCGCCAAGCGCATCTACCGCGCTGACGAGGTGCTGGCGGATTCCAAGATCCGCAACCAGCTGAAGGAATGGGAAGCCGCCGGTTACGGCAACTTGCCGGTCTGCATGGCAAAAACCCAGTATTCGTTCTCGACCGATCCGTCCCTGCGTGGCGCGCCCACCGGCCACTCGGTTCCGGTGCGCGAGGTTCGCCTGTCCGCGGGTGCCGGTTTCATCGTGGTTGTCTGTGGTGAGATCATGACCATGCCCGGTCTGCCGCGCAATCCCGCCGCGGAAACCATCTGCCTCAATGACGCAGGTGAGATCGAGGGCTTGTTCTAAGCCGCTGAATGAGACATCTCGTGGTCCGGGGAATCCCCGGGCCATGAGGAGATTGCGATGCCCACTCTGACACTGCCGCAAGACTGTCTTTCCATGCAGGAATTGCGGGTTCAGATCGACAAGCTAGACCGCCAACTGATTGAGATGTTGGTGACGCGCGCAACTTACATTGACCGCGCGTCCGAGCTGAAACCGGGCGAGGGTCTTCCGGCCCGAATTCCTGATCGAGTTGAAGATGTGGTGCAAAAGGTACGTGTGAGCTCGGACAGACTGGGTATGGACCCTGATCTTGCCGAAAATCTGTGGCGTATCTTGATTGATTGGTCGATTGCACGCGAAGAAAGTGTGCTCGGCCCTGACTGAATGACCGGGCGCTTCTGGCGCCCGATCCGCTTTTGAAAGAAGGGATCAAAGGATGGTAGCTCAAGTCATCGACGGCAAGGCCTTTGCGGCCAAAGTCCGCGCGCAGGTGGCCGATCAGGTTGCAAAGCTGAAAGAGGAAAACGGCATCACGCCCGGCCTGGCCGTGGTTCTGGTGGGCGAGGACCCGGCAAGCCAGGTCTATGTCCGTTCAAAGGGCAAAATGACCGTCGAGGTCGGCATGAACTCGTACGAGCACAAGCTGGATGCCGAGACCTCGGAGGCAGACCTGCTGGCGTTGATCGACAAGCTGAACAACGATCCCGCCGTGCACGGGATTCTGGTTCAGCTTCCGCTGCCCAAGCATCTGAACGAGGATCTGGTGATCAACTCGATCGACCCGGCCAAGGACGTGGATGGGTTCCATATCTCGAATGTGGGCCTGTTGGGTACCGGTCAGAAGTCGATGGTGCCCTGCACCCCGCTGGGTTGCCTGATGATGCTGCGCGACCACCATGGGTCACTGTCGGGTATGGATGCTGTTGTGATCGGCCGGTCGAACATCGTCGGCAAGCCGATGGCGCAACTGTTGCTGGGTGACAGCTGCACCGTGACCATCGCGCATTCGCGCACCAAGGACCTGCCGGACGTCGTGCGCCGCGCCGATATCGTGGTTGCCGCCGTGGGCCGCCCCGAGATGGTGCCGGGCGACTGGATCAAGGAAGGGGCGACCGTGATCGATGTGGGCATCAACCGGATCGAGCGCGACGGCAAGAACAAGCTGGTCGGAGACGTCGACTATGCCAGTGCGGCCGAACGCGCCGGTGCGATCACGCCGGTTCCGGGCGGCGTTGGCCCGATGACCATCGCTTGCTTGCTGGCCAACACGCTGACAGCGTGCTGCCGCGCGAACGGTTTACCTGAACCCGAGGGTCTGACCGCCTGATCGCGAAAGATTCCGCGCAATTTAAGCGCGCAACCGATGCTTTGGAACGGCCGGGCAGGGGAAACCTTCCCGGCCGTTTCCTCATTGAGAGACAACATTAATTTTGAATAAACGGGTTTGAATGTGATCAAATCGGTGATAAGTTATTAAATCCAGTTGGTTAAATGCGAAATGCATGCCGCTCGAAGTGATTGTAACGGACCTCAGCGGATTGCCCGTCGGAACAATATGAAGTCAAAACTGAACCTGATCATAGCCGCTTGCACCCTTCAACGCGTGGTGGCTGGATTGGTTTTCGTTCCGCTGCTGGCTTACACTTTTCCACCTTTTTTGGACGTCGCATTGCCGTTCGGCATGCGATTGACATTCTGGGCCGGTGTCATGGCACTGGCAATCGCCGCGACATGGCTTTCCAGAAAGTTCATCTATGAACATCTGTCTCAGGACTATCTTTCGGCCCGAGACGTTGTCTTCTCTGCCGTCATCCTGATCCTGTTTACACCGGCATTGTGGCTTTTGGCCTGGCTGCTGTTCACGATTGGCGGACAGGAAGCCCCAGGTGCGCTGGCGGTCTTACCTTACGGGGTGCTGTTCTCGACCGGCCTGATTCTGGTCGGCCGGACGGAACCCGGACATCCAAAGCCGACCGGAGTGCCAGAGCAGATGCCGCGTCTGGTCAGACGTCTTCCGGCGGGTTTTCAAGGCCGGATCTATCGTCTGACGGTTCGGGATCACAATGTGGATGTCGTCACCTCTGAGGGTACGTTTACCATTCGATCGCGTTTTACGGATGCGATCGACGAGATGGAGCCGATCCCCGGTCATTGCACACACCGATCCCATTGGGTGACTGATGATGCAATTGTCAGCACCGAACGGACCGACGGAAAGACTTTCGTCCGGCTGCGTAACGGCGACCTTGTGCCGGTCAGCCGAAAATACAGACCCATGTTGGAACAGGACGGGCTGATCTGAACTAGCGCGGCATGGGAATGATCTGTGGCTGTGGCCCGGTCAGAATGGCTTTGGCCTGTTTGTCCATCAAGCCGGCCAAGGCCGCGTCGGTACTGCGCAGACCGCCCGTAAACGTACCGTAGGCCGGCATTATCAAACGCGCCTGATCCAGCAGGAACGCCGGCCGGGTGATGGACCGGCCACGCACGCGTAAGCTCGCCTTGGGGTGGTAGTGGCCCGAAACCTCGGCCCGGCCAGAGGGTTCGGCGATGTGGCGGAATACCAACGGTCCAAAGGAGCACTCGGACAAATGCGTTCCGCCCAGTTCGACAGGTCCGGGATCGTGGTTGCCTTCGATCCAGATCCAGTCCCGGCCGGCCTGCAGGGTGACGATCTGCAATTGATGGTCCGGGATCAATGACTGTGCGGCGTCCAGATCGTCGAAGCTGTCACCCAGGCAAATGACCGTCTCGGCGCGGGTGTGGTGCAGGTCCGCCGCCAGCCGCGTCAGCGTGTCCTGTGTGTCATAGGGCGGCAGCGCGGCCCCGCCGCGCCGGGCCATCCGCTCGGACTTGCCCAGATGCAGGTCGGACACGCACAGCAATTTCCGATCGGGCCACCACAACGCCCCGGACCCCAAAGCGTGCAGGGATAGACCGGCAAAGGTAAACAACAGGCTGTTCATGATCCGTTCTTTGCCTTTTTCCCGACCCAAGGCAAGCGGATTAACCGCTCTCTAATCCCGCAGCCTGCAAAAGCCGCGCGCTTTCCTCGGCCAATAGCCGTTCTTCGGCGGCCCCTTTGACGGGCACTTTGCCGACCTCAAGAAACAGCGGCGCGGCCAGGGGGGAAACTCTGTCCAGCCGAAGAAGATCGATGCGGTCGCCGATGCGCGCAATCATTTCCTCGATCCGTCCGAAATCTACCAGACCACGCATGGCCTCTTCGCGTGTGATCTGCATCAACAGGTGGTCCGGGTCATATTTCAGCAGCGTGTCATACAGTATGTCAGACGAGAACGTTGCCTGCCGCCCGCTCTTGCGCTGGCCGCCGGTGTTCCGTTCGATCAGCCCCGCGATTGTCGCCGAGGCGCGAAAGGTACGCTTCATCACCGCGTTGCCCGCCAGCCATGTCTCGAGCCCCGCCCGCAATGCTCTGTGTTCGAACAGGGGGCGCGGATCGGTCACCGCATCCAGTCCCCAGATCAGCGTGGCATAGTCGGTGGCGACAAAGCCCAATGGTGCCAGCCCGGTTTCCTCCATCCGTTTGGTCAGCAGCAGGCCCAGCGTTTGCTGGGCGTTTCGCCCGGCAAATCCGTAGACACACAGGTTTTCGCGCCTGTCATTGGGAAAACTTTCGATCAGCAGCCGGTCGCGTTGGGGCAGACGGGACATGTTGCGTTGCAGGGCCAGCCACTCGGCGGTGTGCGGCGGCAATTGCGGCCAGTTGTCCTGGGCAAACATCCGCAGGATGCGGTCGCTTAACTGCGTGGAAGTGGCAAACTTCGTGCCGGAAAACGTTGCGATCTTGGGTTTGCGATCAGCGCGGCGACTGACCTCGACAACCATCTCGCGGAGGCCTTCATAGCGGACGATCTGCCCGCCGATCAGAAAGGTATCACCCTGCGTCAGCGAAGCGGCAAAGCCCTCTTCGACCTCACCCAGGGGTTTGCCGCCCCGGTTGCGTTTCAGGCGCACTTTCAGGGTGTCGGTATCCTGAATCGTGCCCAGATTCATACGGATGCGCTGCGCCGCGCGCGGGTCGCGCAGTTGCCAACGGCCATCGGGGCGCTGCTGCAGTCGTTGCCAGCGGTCATAGGCGCGCAGGGCGTATCCCCCAGTGGCACAGAACTCCAGACAGGCGTCGAACTCAGGACGCGACAGTTGGGCAAAAGGCCCTGCCATCGTCATTTCCGCATAAAGGTCGTCCGCATCGAACGGCCCTGCGGCGGCGGCAATCAGAATGTGCTGGCACAACACGTCCCTTGGGCCGCGCCCGCGCGGTTCGCCATCCAGATCATGCGCCTGGACGGCTTCAAGCGCTGCGACGCATTCGACAACCTCGAACCGGTTGGCAGGCACCAGCAAAGCCTTGGAGGGGGCGTTGTATCGATGATTGGCGCGACCAATGCGTTGCACCAGTCGCTTGACGTTCTTGGGCGCGCCGATCTGGATCACCAGATCCACATCACCCCAGTCGATGCCCAGATCCAGGCTGCCAGTGCAGACAATGGCGCGCAACTCTCCGCGCACCATTGCGGCTTCAACCCTTTCGCGTTGCTGCCGGTCCAGACTGCCATGATGAATGCCGATGGGCAGACCTTCGTCATTTGCGAGCCACAGGTTGTGAAAAAAGATCTCGGCCTGTGCGCGGGTGTTATGAAAGATCAATGTCGTCTTGTGTTGCCGGACCTGCTCCAGCACGGCCGGAATGGCATAGGCCGCGCCGCCGCCGGACCATGGTGGCATCTCGGTCGTTTCCAGCATCGAGATATCCGGGTCAGGGCCGGGGTCGGCCTGAATGATCCGGCAGGTGTCAGGGTGGCGGGCAAGAAACCGGGCGATGGCATCGGGGTCTTCGACAGTTGCCGACAGGCCCACACGACGCAGGGCAGGGCACAGGCTTTGCAGGCGCGCCAGTGCCAGCATCAACTGATCGCCGCGTTTGCTTTCGGAAAGGGCGTGGATCTCGTCAACGATCACCCGCTGCACGCCTTTGAACATGCGCGGCGCGTCCTCGTACGAGGTTAGCAGCGCCAAACTTTCGGGCGTCGTCAGCAGGATATGCGGAGGATCCACGCGCTGGCGTTTCTTTTGCGTGGCCGAGGTGTCGCCGGTCCGGTCTTCGATCCGGATCGGCAGGCCGATTTCGTCCGCCGGGCCACGCAGATTGCGCCGGATATCCGCAGCCAGCGCCTTGAGCGGCGAGACATAGAGTGTGTGCAGGCCCTCATGCGTGCCATCGGCCAGTTCCGCCAGCGTCGGCAGGAAGCCGGCCATGGTCTTGCCGCCACCTGTGGGTGCGATCAGCAATGTCGCCGGGTCTTGTGCCCGGTCGAACATGTCCTGCTGATGCGGGTGGATGGACCAGCCTTTGGCTGAAAACCAGTCGGTGATCCGGGCGGGAATCTGCGTCATTTGCGCAGATTAACCGCCCTCGCGCCTGATTGGCACGGCGTTATTTGACGATTTTCTCGTCCTTGACGAACATGTTTGCCCAGGCCCGGTCGATCAGGTCGGGGCTCATCTGATAAGGAATACCTTCGAATTCGCAGATTGCGATCATCTGATCGATCAGGAAGATCGGCTGATAGTTCGCATAGATGTTGTTGATCGTCGGGTATTTGACTTTCAACAGATGCACCAGCGCGGCCTCGTCCAGCGGCATGCCGCGTTTGCGGGCGACCATGGCGAAGATTTTCAGGAAGTTTTCCTGGTTCGGACCGTCGATCTTGATCTTGAAGAAGATACGGCGCAGGGCGGCCTGGTCAAAGATCTCGTTCGGGTGGAAGTTGGTCGAGAAGATGACCAGCGTGTCAAAGGGAACTTCGAACTTTTCACCCGATTGAAGGCCAAGGATGTCCTTGTTTTCTTCCAGCGGAACGATCCAGCGGTTGACCAGCGCCTGAGGTGGTTCCGCCTGACGGCCAAGGTCGTCGACGATGAAGATGCCACCTGTCGATTTCAACTGCAGCGGCGCCTGGTAGGTGCGCGCGGTCGGGTTGTAGACCAGATCAAGCATGCTGAGAGACAGTTCGCCCCCGGTCACAACCGTCGGGCGCTCGCACTGAACATAGCGCGAATCGAACCGTTTGCGGCGGCGCAGGCTGTTGGGGTCATCGGGTTCCTGTTCGATGGCGGTATGGACGATCGGGTCATAGACGGTGATCACCTGCCCGGCATATTCGATGGCCCAGGGCACATAGACATTGTCCCCCAGCGCGTCGCGGATACCGTTCGAGATCGAGGATTTACCATTGCCCGGCGGGCCATACATCAGGATCGACCGGCCGGCGCTGACCGCCGGGCCCAAATGGTCAAGCAGGCTGTCGGGCAGAACCAGATGACCCATCGCACCGGTCAGTTGTTCACGCGTAACCTGAATGTTGCGAATCGACTGGCGCTTGACCTGCTCGCGATACACGTCCAGCGGTACTGGCATGGCGCCGAAATACTCCGACTGGCTCAACGCGTCCAGCGCACGCGCCTTTCCCGCATCGGTCAGTTGGTACCCCATTTCGTTGCCGCTGTTGGCGTTCAGGGTGCCGGTCGCCTCAAGCAGTTTCTGATCGCGGGTGATATCAACCAGTTCCTGCGTAACGGAACCCGGAAGACAGATGGCTGCGGCGATCTCGGACACGGTGTCGACGTTCTTGCGAAAGATCGTCTTGAGCAAAATGTCCCGCATCATCACCAGCGGAAGCTGCATTTCACCCAGCCCCTTTGGGGCAGGGGGGGCCATAACGGAAGTGGTCTGCATATTCATGAGCGTGGCTCGTCTATCCCGGTTTCACGTCAACGGGCCCTGAAAGGGCCGCTTGCGGAAAATTTGGCCCGCCTTTGTGGCAGGACCAAGGCGGGGGCAAGGCGCGCTGATGATAGTTCACGAACCGTAAACAGTTCCCAAAATCAGATACATGGCCAAAGCGCCTGCCAGGGCCAGACCCATTGGAAATTGCCGGCCACGGTCCCAGCTTTCCCAATGCGGTGCGATGCTGCGCAGACGGGTGTTTTTGGCCAGACGATGGGTTGCCACGGCGGCCAGAAGGGTCGCTGTCAGAACGGCCAACAGGATAAAAGCGTCGGCAAACCAGACGAAAGGAGAGGCCGCAGCCAGGAACTTGGCGTCTCCCGCACCCATGACCCCTGCCGCGTTCAGGACGATGCCAACAAGCAGAACAATGACAATATGCAGCAGTTGCCACAGATAGAGGGGCAAAGTGACGGATAGGGGGCCAATATTCCCGCTTAACCACTCCTGCGACCACGGCGGCAGGACAAACAGACCGATGACGACATAAACAATCGCCAGCGCCAGAACCGCGTGATTCTTGATCCGCATTTCACGCATATCAGTGAAAGCGACGTAAAAGCAGATTGGCAGCACAAATGGCAGGAACCACGCAGCTGCAACCGCAGGGATATGCATCAATCAGGCTTCCTCGAGCGCACGCAGCGAACGGACGGCTTCGTCGAAATGTTGCGGGTGGGTGGCAATGGCCTCGCGGAACAGGTTCTTGGCCGTGTTCACATCGCCTTGCTTGACCGCCGAGATCCCCATCGTATTCAGCAACTGGGCGCGCTCGATTTGGGTCATCGGAATAACCGGCATGGTGTAGTTTCTCTGGGCCGATCTGGCCAGGACAAGGTTGTTCTTGGCGGTGAACAGGGATTTGTCGTGCCGGATCGCTTCAGTAAACAGGCGTTCGGCCTCGGCATACTGGCCGCGTGTCAGCTTGGAATAACCCCAGTTGTTCATCACACTGCCCGGGCGCGTCGTCAGGCCCACGGCGGTTTCGTAGAAATGATCCGACCGCTTCCAGCTTTCCTGCGAATCCGCCACCAACGCCTCGAGACGATAGCGCTTGAATGTCTCAAATGTGGGTGGAACCGAATCCAGCACAGCCTCGGCCTCTTTCCAGTTGCCGCCGCGAACCAGAGCGTCTGCATACTCGACCTTGTCCGCGTTGGTCGAGCCTTTCATGCCTGTAACCTTCTTCCACGCGGTAGAAGCTTCGGTTGTGCGTTTGGCGCGTGACAGGGATATCGCCAGACCCCGCTGCAGGTCGATGCGATCAGGGTTCTTGGTGGCCGCATTGTGGAAATATGTGACCGCCTCGTTCGGGTCGGCCGCACTCAGCAACACGTCATTCAGATTGGTTTCATCAATGACGTTTACTTCCTGAAATGTACGCTCGACCTTTTCTTCTTCGGTCTCTTTGGCGCATGCCGATACAATCAATCCGCATATGACGATCGACGGAATCAAGAATTGTTGGCGCATTTTTGCGTCCTTTACTGCTCTTGCCTCTGGTTACGGGAGCTTGCGAAGCGTAAATTGCCCGTCGCCTTGCTGCTCCAGCGTATATTCTTGTTCTTGTGAGGTATTATTATCAGGATTTTCCATTTTTGCGAGTGCTAACCGCAGATTGTCGCGGATTGCGTCACTTTCGCCATTGTCCAGCGCATAGGCGCGCTGAAACACCTGGGCCGCTTCGGGATATTGCCCGGTTTCCATCAGCAGAACGCCCAGATTGTTCCAGGCCACCGGCCAATCGGTATCATCCTTGACGGCTCGTCTCAGCAGGGTTTCGGCTTGGCCAAGGCGCTTCAGGCCCAGATTTGCCGTGCCCATCGATGTCAGGATTTGCGGCGTCATCCCCTGTTCCAGAGCGGCGCGGGTAAAGGACTTGAGCGCCAGTTCGTACTCGCCGGCGGCCATCAAGCGGTTTCCAACCTCAATTTCGTCTTCGGCCTGTCCCCCGCGGTCAATGCCCGGAGCCTCCAGATCGCCGGAACGATCGGTCTCTGTGCAAGAGGCCACCATGGCGAAAACCAGGGTGACCTGAAAGATGCGGCGGAGCCCGGTCCGGGCGCAGCATCGAAATGGGTTCATCAGGTTACTACCGGCCGAAAGTCGAAATAACGTTTGCCGAAGGCCCGACAAGAATAACCAGCAAAGGCGGAACTGTCAGTCCCATTGTGACAAGCGTCATTTTGGTTGGCAGCTTGTTCGCAGCCTCTTCCGCGCGCATGACGCGCTTGTCGCGCATCTCGCCCGCATACACCCGCAGGGCTTCTGCAATTGATGTACCGAAGGTTGCCGACTGGATCATCACCGTGACGAACGAGTTGACGTCCTGCACGCCACAACGGGTGCCAAAGTCACGCAGGACGGTATCCTTGTCCTTACCCGCTTTCATCTCGTAAGCGACGATCTCGAACTCCTGCGCAATGTCGGGGTACGAGGCTTTCATTTCGTTTGACACCCGAACAATGGCCTGATCGAGGGACTGACCGGCCTCCACACAGACCAGCATCAGGTCAAGCGTGTCGGGAAAGGCTTGCGTAATCTTCTCTTTCCGCTCTTCGATGCGGCGCGTGATCCAGTATTTGGGGATCATGTAGCCGACACCGCCGGGCACCAGCACGCGCACCAGAATTTGCTGGGTGGTGAATTCCTGCGTTCCCGCGAACACCGTTACCAGCAGAACGCCGACAATGATGCCGATGATCCCAAGGGAGAACTGTGCAAAGTGGAAAAACCGCACCGCATCCTTGGTCTGGTACCCTGCCTGCCGCAGCTTGAGCTGCATTGCCGACAGCTCTTCCTGATCTTTCGGTTCCAGAAAGGTCGCGAATTTTTCAAGCTGCTCGTTCCGACCGGCGTTCCGCAACTGGTCTTTCTTGGCCTTTTTTCCCTTCTTGGGCGCGGCATTCGAACGCTGCAACTTCTTGAGCGGATCCTCGGGCTGGTTCAGCATCAGAGGGATAGTGACCAGGATCATGAACAACCCCAGAACACCGACCACGATCAGTGGTCCGAACTCGCCCAGATGCTCGGTCAGCAAGTCATTGATGCGGGTCAGGAATTCCATTGCCGTGCCCTCAAACCTTGATGTTGGTGATGATTTTCATGACGATCAGGTTCAGCGTCAGCGTGATGCCAACAAAGAAACACATCGGAATGAACCAGGGATGGTCGAGAACGCCGTCGTAATAACCGGGATCCTTGACCAGTATGAAAGCCAGACAGCCCAGCGGGAAGGCCGACAGGAATTTACCGGACCACTGTGCCTCGGCCGTGATCGCCTTGACGCGGCGAAACAGGCGGAATCGGGCACGGATAACCTGTGCAAGACCGGCCAGAATCTCTGCGAGGTTACCGCCGGATTGCTGCTGGATGCCCACGGCAACCGCCAAAAACCGCAAATCCTGCATGTCCAGACGTTCGGCCATGTCTTTCAAGGCTTCGCCAACGTCGCGGCCATAGGCGCATTCATCGGCGATGACGCCAAACTCGGTTCCCAGCGGGTCCTGAACCTCGGTGGCAACAACCTGAATCGTTGAGACGAAGGGGTTGCCGACACGCAGCGAGCGAACCATCAGTTCCACGGCTTCGGGCAATTGTTCTTCGATCATGCCCATGCGTTTCTTGGCCTTTTGGTTCACCCACGCATAAACGCTGCCAACACCGATTGCGACGGAAATGGCCGCCCGTAAGGCGGTATCGGTGGCTGTGCCGATGCTAAGCCCCATGAACGCGACCCCGGATACAAGGCACATGATCATGATCAATTGCCGGGGCGAAAACGCAATCGCCGCCTTCTGCGCCTTGTCGGCCAGAAGGGAATAGAGCGGGATGCTCTGCGATTTCATATGCTGCTGCATTTCCTTGCGCAGCTGTTCCAGAACCTGTTCACGCCCGACACCTTTGTCGAGCATGTCGAGGCGGCGGTTTACCCGGCTGTTAAGGCTGATGGATTTGCCGAACGCGACCAGGTAGATACCTTCGACCAGGGCCAGAACGCCCACGAAGATCGCGACATAGATCAATGCCTCCATAGGCAGTTGCATATCCTTGATCTCCTACATTGTGGTTGGGTCGTAAATGGACGCGGGCAGGTCAAAGCCCCACAGGCGGAAGCGCTCGGAGTAGTGGCTGCGCACGCCGGTTGCGGTGAAGTGACCGATAATCTTGTTGTCAGGTGTCAGGCCAACACGTTGAAAACGAAAGATTTCCTGCATGGAAATCACATCGCCTTCCATCCCGGTGATCTCGGTGATCGATGTCATGCGGCGCGAACCGTCCTGCAAGCGGCTGGCCTGTACGATCAGGTTCACAGCGCTGGCAATCTGGCTGCGCACGGCCTTGATCGGCATCTCGATCCCGGCCATCGCGATCATGTTTTCCAGACGCGAGATCCCGTCGCGGGCCGAGTTGGCGTGGATCGTAGTCATTGACCCGTCGTGGCCAGTGTTCATGGCCTGCAACATGTCGATCACCTCGGCACCACGCGTCTCACCCACGATGATACGGTCGGGGCGCATCCGCAGGGCGTTTTTGAGACAGTCTCGCGGGCTGACCTCACCTTTGCCTTCCACGTTGGGCGGGCGACTTTCCATCCGGCCCACATGGGTCTGCTGCAGCTGAAGTTCGGCTGTATCCTCGATCGTCAGGATGCGTTCGGCGTCGTCAATGAAGCTGGACAAGGCGTTCAATGTGGTCGTTTTTCCGGAACCAGTACCGCCCGATACGATAACGTTCAGGCGCGTAGATACCGCAGCTTGAAGATAGGCAGCCATTTCTTCGCTGAACGCACCGAAATTGACCAGATCATCGATGCCCAGCTTGTCCTTTTTGAACTTACGAATGGATACCAGAGATCCGTCCACCGCAATCGGCGGCACCATGGCGTTGAAACGCGATCCGTCAGCAAGACGGGCGTCAACATAAGGGTTGGATTCATCGACCCGGCGACCCACGGCGGACACGATCTTGTCGATGATCCGCATCAGGTGCTTTTCGTCCTTGAAGGTGATGTCGCTGAGTTGCAGCTTGCCGTCGCGTTCTACGAAGATCTGCTGCGGACCGTTCACCAGAATATCGTTGACCGTGTCATCCTGCAGCAAGGTCTCCAAAGGCCCAAGCCCTGTGACCTCGTCATAAAGTTCCTTGTTGAGCTGCGAACGGTCTTCGCGGTTCAGAACGATGTTGCGCGATTCGAGAACTTCGCTGGCAATGGCGCTGATCTCGGCCCGAAGTTCTGCCTCGGCGGCAGATTCCAGCGCCGAGAGGTTCAGGTTTTCAAGCAATTCGCGATGCAGATCAATCTTGATTTCACTCAAGCGTTCCTTGCGCTTGCGGTCACGGTCGGAAGATGAGGCCTCGGCGGCCTTTTTTTGCACCGGTTTGCGGACAACCGCCGTTGTGGCAGAGGCAGGAGCGTTTGCCGCGGCCGGGGCGGCCTCGGGGGCTTTGGCCGCTGTCTTGACCGGCTGCGCATCAGGCTGCTTCTTGTATCTCGAAAACATGACGGCTGTCCCCTTGAGAAGTTGTTACGCGGCTTCCGCGTTGCTCGAGCCCAGGCTGTGAAGCGACTTGGCCAGTTTGGCGATTTCCCGCCGCAGTGGGTTCTTGGCGGCAGATTTTGCAAGCGGCAGGCCGTGATCGCCGGCTTGCAGCACCGGTTTGCCACCTTCGGGCAGCTGCAGATCGATGGAGATTCCCAGGCTTTCGCCCATGCGCTTGACCCGGCCCTTGCCGTTCAGATCCGTGAATTTTGGCGCCCGGTTCAATGCAAAGCGCAGCTTGTTGAACGGCAGCTCCTCGGCCTGCAAGGCACGCTTCAGGCGCAGCGCGTTCTGGGCGGACCGCATATCCAGCTCGATCAGTGCAAAATAGACATGCGCCGCCGCCAGCACCGTTTCGGACCAGTGCACCAGCGTTTTTGGCATATCCACGACCACATAGTCGAAATGCTTGCGCGCGGTGTCGATGACGCGCTGAATATCCTCAGGCGTAATCAGGTCCAGCGGTACAATGTCGGAAGGCGAGGTCAGAACCTGCAGTTTTTCTTCATATGTCTGCAGCGCCTGGGAAAAAACATCGTCGTCCATGGACGCCGTGTCCGACAGCATTTCAAACACTGTCTCGCGACGCGGCAGGTCCAGATAGGTGGAAACTGTGCCAAATTGCAGATCCAGGTCAATCAGGCAGACGGTCGGTGCTTCTTTGTCCGAAACCGTAGCCAGTTCCCAGGCAAGATTGACCGCCAGAGTGGTCGAGCCTACGCCTCCGGCCAGGCCGTGCACCACAAACAGCGCGCCTTCTTTTGATTCGCCCTGGGTCAACGGAACTGCCGCCGCCTGGGGCGCGGCAACCGGATCGGGCTGTTTCATGCGCTCGATGGCCTCCTGCAACTCGCCTTCGGGCAGCGGGTAGGGGACAAATTCATCGGCACCTTTGCGCAATAGCTGATGCAGCGACGCAGGTGTGACATCTTCGGCGATCAGAACAACTTTGATTTTCTTGTCCTTGGCGCGGGTGATGATTTCACCCATCAGCGTCAGGTTGTCTTCGTCTTCCCCGTCGATTGCAAGTGCCACAAATTCAAGAGAATCTGCCTCGGGCTGGCTGAAAAAAGCCAGTGCCTCAGCAAATCCAAGATCGCCCCAGCGTTCACCCAGCGCAACTTCCATGTCTTCGATCAACAGATCGAAATTCTGGACATCACGGCTGATTGTGCAGGCCAGAATGGCGTTATTTTCGTCTTGCGGCGTGGCGCTTGTCATTAACACAATCCTCGTAGCGAGGGCTTGGCAAATCTTACAAACACAAGCGGTCTGGTCGGATTGGCTGTCGCCCCGATGCGGTCAAATCTGGCCGCAGGTCACCCAATTGTTGACAACGTCTCTTGGAAGTTGGGCGAGAATTGGGCGTAAAAGAACAAATTGTAGGGAATTGGGCGACGATGCCGCCCAATTGTGCTTTATTGTTCTTGTGTGGTGCCAACGCTGGTCTGGGATGCCAGACCCGAGGGCGGAATGGCGCTTTCCACGTAGCTGCGATAGATAACCTCGGCGTATTTGCCGTCCAGCAAGTTGGGGTGGTTATCTACAAATCCGGACACTTCGGTCACGGTACGCCGGTTGCGGCGGTCGCGATTCGGTGTGTCGATCAAAGGACGTGACTTGCCGAAAGAAACCACAGCTTCAAGCCGCGACCGGGAAACGCCCTGATTGACCAGGAATGCGACCGCTGAGTTTGCGCGACGCTGTCCCAGGCTTTGGTTATAGGACGCGGAACCGACCCTGTCGGTGTGACCATAGACCCGGAACCGGGCTTCGGGGAATTGCTTGATCCAGGCCGCCTGCTGCGCCAGGATCCGCTGCGCCGAAGCATCCAGTTGCGAACTGTTGAAGGCAAAGTTGATCTGGGTTGGAACCTCTGCCGCAAACCGCTGAGCCAGGATCTGGGCATAGGACAACTCACCGTTCATCACCTGGATATTGTTGAGAGTTGCGTTGCCGAAAGCGCCCGAATCAATTTCGTATCCCGCTTCCCGTGTACAGCCTGCGACAGCGACCGACAGACATAGTGTCATCATCCACTTTTGCATGGGTCCTATCCTCCTCATCAATCCAGGACGTAGCCGTAAGAGCTGCCATAGCCCTGTTTGGCCACTTCTGTTGCGGCACCTGCACCGGCACGTGTTGTCCGGGCGGTCTTGCCATTCACGAACAGATCGAATTCGCTGGGCGGTTTGACCCGATCGGTGGGCAGAGCCAGGGCTTCACCTCGCGTCGGCGACACAAGATGTGCGGTGATGATAATAACAAGTTCGCTTTGTTCGCGCTGATATTCTGCGCTGCGGAACAGGGCGCCCAGGACCGGTACGTCGCCAAGCCACGGGATCTGGTTGTTCAGGTCGGCAAAGTTGTCCTGGATCAGCCCGGCGATGGCAAAGCTCTCACCGTCGCGCAGTTCAACCGTCGTGCTGGTCTGGCGTGTGATAAAGCTTGGAACGTTGTCGCCATTGATCGTGAAGTTCGAGCTGTTATCGATCGCCGAGACGGACGCGGCCATCTCCAGATTGATCAGCTCACCGTCGACAACACGCGGGATGAAGTCGATTTCGACACCGAAGGCCTTGTATTCAATGGTAACGACACCATCGTCCTGCGGAACCGGGATGGGTACTTCACCGCCGGCCAGGAATGTCGCTTCTTGCCCGGACAGTGCAGACAGGTTGGGTTCAGCCAGGCTGCGGGCCAGGCCTTTGGCCTCAAGGGCCTCCAGCAACAGGCGAACCTGGGTCGAACCTGCGCCAAATCCAAACAGGATGGCACCCGTGTTGGACTGCACGGCGGGAATGTTGTTGCTCAGTGCGTTCTGCAATGCCAGCGAGTTGTTCAGCGTGTTGATACCACCGGTCACATCGCCGCCACCGAAGCCCAGCGATGCTGACAGGCTCTTGGCGACCGAGCGGTTCATCTCTGCAAAGCGGACTTTCAGCATAACCTGCTGCACGCCGCCAACGCTCATAAGGTTCGAAACGCGATCCGGGGCATAACGTTCCGCCAGTTCCAGCGCGCGGGCCAGCTTTGCCGAGCTGGACACGGTGCCGGACAGCACGATGCCGTCATTTGCCGTACGCACCTCGACCCGCTCATCGGGCAGGATCTGGCGCAGCCTTTCCTTGAATTCGGTCACATCCGGTGCCACACGAACGCGAACGTTCGTGATCAGATTGCCGACGCCATCGAACAACGTCAGCGTTGTGATGCCAGGAGCCTTACCAAGAACATAGATCGTGCGGTCCGAAAGCGACGAGATGTCGGCGATACCCGCGTTGGCGATGCTCAGTTCTGCGAACGGCTCTTCACTCTCAACAACAATTGCGCGATTCATAGGGACATCCAGCGTTTCCGCCGTGCCCTTTTTCACCACGCGAAGATTCTGTGCCCAGGCGGCATCGCCGACCGGGCTCACAACAAGCGCCAACCCCAGCAGGGTTGCGCTGATCCAGGAACGTATTGTCATGTGACCTGCCTCTCCGATCACGCCTCGTTTTTGGGTCTATCGCCCTCTGATACGAAACACTGCGCGAATTCAGAATTTATTGCAATAATCAATGGTTTCCGGATTGTTCCTTATGTGGGGAATGGGCAACAATCAAAATAGAAAGAGCCGCGCAGACTGCGCGGCTCAAATCCGTAACGCTCTGATTTAACGTCAGTTTGTGCAGGGAATTGGGGTTTCGACGATCTCTCCGCCGCGGCGGGTCCGGATCGTACACACTCTTTCCTGGGCTTTCTTCGGAGCGGGAGCCGCCTCTTTAATACCCAACAGTTTTCGCTGGTCGACTTCGATTGCCGCGGTGATGGCCTCGTCCTCGACCCCAACCAGGGCGAGGGACAGGCGGCCGGTGCTCTGGGCCTGGGCCAGCGAGATCGCCTGTTCCGGTGTAACGGCAACCGTAACTGTACGTGCAATTGTTGTGCCTGTGACGTCCGAGCCTGCGGACTGATCAATGGCAACCAGTCTGATACTGGGAAGAATCAAACGCGTGAGTTCACCGCTGGCACCCTCGACCGCGCCCCGCAACGAGCCGGTCCAGATAATGTCGACGTCGTCTCCCGGGCGCAGAAACCCGGACACGCCGGACGCAACATCAACGCTGATGGCAAAGGCCCGCTTGCCTTTTTCCAGGCGCGAGGTCAGACCCGCGGCTTCGCCCGGCCGGGTAATCTTGACCTCCATGATCGCTTCGTCTTTTTCCATGGCCCTCATGACATAACGCTCATTGTCTCCGGTCTCGGGGAACAGGACGGTCATTTCCGTGAATGTGCCCTCGGGGATCGCGTTTTCCGGCCAATCGACGATACGCACATCTTCTTCCTTCACGCGTTCGCCATACTTCAGCGAACGGTTGGACACGATGACGCTGACGGTCGGAATTACATTGACGTTCGCGTTTGCCAAAGCTTCCTGGGCTGCCAAACGCTCGCGTGCGAGAGCATCCTGATAGGCGGTGATATAGTTGCGCGCCATGTAAACCGCGCCGCCGGCCAGAGCCACCCCGACGATCAGAACAAGACCAAACACAGCTCGCATGCGTGCACCTCATATTTTCGATGGCCAGAGTCATTTCGGCCAGTGGGAAACTTTGAAACAGCTTATTTCCTAAACAGGAATTGTGTCGAAATGTAGGACAAAGAAGACATTTCTATCACTGTTCCACGATTGTAGGGCGAGTTGGCAACACACTCAGGTCAAGCGCAGGCCCCGGGGGGCTACGTTTCAAACGTCCAGCGTGAAGAGCCCGGAGTTGGCTGAACTATGCTTGGAAACCTTAGGCAGTAGCTCAGCTACCGCCGCCCGCGGTCCCTGAAACAACGATCCCGCCAGGCGCGTTGTTGGATCCGGTACTGATGGTCGCGCTGGACATCGCCGAGCTGGTGTTCCCGCTCAGGCTGATGGTTGCTGTCTGGATACCGAAGTAAATCAGTGTCGCAAGCGCAATGATTATGGCAGTCAGAACGACCCAGTCGACGGTGACAGCACCGTCTTCAGAGGTGGTAAAGGATTTCGTGAACCTGATCATTCCGGGTCACTCCATTAAAGCAGGGTCGGGGCAGAACCGACCAATAGAATCTGTTCACTTACAACCTTTGCTGATGCACTCATTATGTTTTGCTTTGCCGGAATGGCGGGAATTGGGCAAAACATTGAATAATATGACTTATTTGGATTTCTTTGAGATGCGCCTGGCCGTGACCGCGCCTGATTTTCGCTCGGTTGCCAAATCGCCGATGCCTTGCCTGGCCGGTTCTTGAGTTAACGGTTCCAAAAGAAAAGCCGCGCCAGTGTTGGCGCGGCCTGTTTCCATTTCTGGGAATTGTCTGGCTTAGTTGGTGCCCGAACCGGTGATACCACCTGTAACGGTACCATCGCTGGTGCCGGTGTTAATGGTTGCGCTGCTCAGCGCGGTGTTCACATCGGTTGCCATGCCCTGTGCGCCGTTAGCGATCTGCTGGTAGGCCACGGTGCCCAGACCGATGACTGCTGCGGTCAGAACAACCCAGTCCACTGTTACGGCGCCGTCTTCGTCTTTGCGGAAGTTCTTGATGAACTTGATCATGTTACGTCCCTCCTAAAGGATCTAAGTCAATTAACCTTGGCGTCTTTCAGAGCTTTCTCTCTCAGTCCGCTCATGACCGTCTCGGTATGGATATATGTTTGACCGTTGTGCGTGGCAGGAATTGGGCCAAACACAGTTTTTTTGCGCCTCCTCTTAACTTTTTGGTGACGAATTCGGCACCGCATTGAAAAATAACAAAAAAAATTTTCAAAGTGACGGTGATGACCTTCGCAAGAGATGCAAAATTGCGCCAAATGAGGCGAAATTGCCCCAATTCGCTTTGTTTTTCTGGCCTTGCGGCCGGATTCGAGGTTCAAATTCATAAAAAGAAAACAAGAGGCAGGCAAAAAATGAATCTCCGGTACGCAATCACATGCGCCGGCGTGTCGGCATTTCTGATATCGGGCACGGTTCCGGTGATCGCCGCCGATATCGAGCCGAGAGGCGTCTATAAAAGGATCAAGGCGCCAAAGCCCGGCGCGCGCCCGCGTATCACCGTTCAGATCACGGCTGAAGAACATGCATCCCAGCCTTTTGCCCCCAGCACCGGGGCCGAGCTTGAAACGCCTGAAGTGGTCAAGCGCACCGCGCTTCCGCCCGAGAACCTGCCGGGGTCGAACAGCCCTGAAAAACCTGTCGGCTCCTACACCGCCTTCTGGGACAAGATCTCGCCGGAACTGGCTGAGGCCGGGGCAGGGCGGCTGGATATGGCGATCAATGCGCTTTCATCCACAAATGTTGCTTCACCACGTTTGCAGACCCTTCAAAATATCGCACAGCTGCAGGGGATCGACATTCTGCGCTCGACAGTGGGAACCAAGGTTTCCCCGGCGCTTGTCCTTGCGGTGATTTCCGTGGAATCGGCCGGCCGGGCGGATGCTGTCAGTTCAGCCGGTGCGCAAGGACTGATGCAACTGATGCCCGCCACGGCCGAAAGGTTCGGTGTTGAGGACAGTTTTCAGCCCTCGCAGAATATCGCGGGCGGTGTGAAATACCTGAACTGGCTGATGGGGGAATTCAAAAACGACCCGATTTTGGTGCTGGCCGGATATAATGCGGGCGAAGGAGCCGTTCGCAAACACAGTGGTGTGCCGCCTTATGCGGAAACCCGCGATTACGTGCCAAAAGTGCTTGCGGCGTTTCAGGTGGCGCGCGCGTTGTGCTCGACCCCGCCGGAACTGATCTCGGATGGCTGCGTATTTCAGACGCTAAACTGAAAATGGCCCGCGAGTCGGCGGGCCATTCAATATCAGGTCAATCAGCCGACGATCGTGGCTTGGGTCGAGGCCCGCATATCGTCTTCACTGACACCGTCGGCCAGTTCGACAATCTTCAGGCCGCCTTCAACCACATCCAGCACGCCCAGATTGGTGATGATGCGATCAACGACGCCCTTACCTGTCAGCGGCAAGGTGCATTCCTTAAGCACTTTTGAATCGCCATGTTTGTTGGTGTGATCCATGACCACGATCACACGACCGACGCCGGCGACCAGATCCATCGCGCCGCCCATACCCTTGACCAGCTTGCCGGGGATCATCCAGTTGGCCAGATCGCCCTTTTCGTCCACTTCCATGGCACCCAGAATCGCCGCAGCGATCTTGCCGCCCCGGATCATGGCAAAGGACGTGGCGCTGTCGAAGTAGGACGTGCGGGACAGTTCGGTGATCGTCTGCTTGCCCGCGTTGATCAGGTCGGGGTCTTCTTCACCCTCGAACGGGAATGGACCCATGCCCAGCATGCCGTTCTCGGATTGCAGAGTGATGTCCTTGTCCCCCACATAGTTTGCCACCAGCGTCGGAATGCCGATGCCGAGGTTCACATACATGCCGTCTTCCAGCTCTTCCGCCGCGCGTGCGGCCATCTGATTGCGGTCCCAGGGCATTATGCGTCCTCCTTCTTGCGGGTGGTGCGCTGTTCGATGCGCTTTTCGTGGCTCCCCTGAATGATGCGGTGCACGTAGATGCCGGGCAGATGGATCCCATCCGGGTCGAGCGAGCCGCGCGGCACGATCTCTTCAACCTCGGCGATGCAGATCTTGCCGCAGGTCGCGGCAGGTACATTGAAGTTGCGTGCAGTCTTGCGGAAAATCAGGTTGCCGGTGTCATCGGCCTTCCAGGCTTTGACGATGGCGAGATCGGCAAAAATGCCTTCCTCCATGATGTAGGTCTCGCCGTTGAAGTCCTTGTGTTCCTTGCCGTCGGCAATCACGGTACCCACGCCGGTCTTGGTGTAAAAGCCGGGGATGCCCGCGCCGCCTGCGCGCATACGCTCGGCCAGAGTGCCTTGCGGGTTGAACTCCAGCTCCAACTCGCCGCTCAGGTACTGGCGCATGAATTCGGCGTTTTCACCGACATACGAGCTGATCATCTTTTTGACCTGCTTCGTCTGCAGCAGGATGCCGATACCGAAATCGTCGACCCCGGCGTTGTTGCTGGCAAAAGTCAGATCCTTGGCGCCCGATTCCCGGATCGCCTCAAGCAGCAGTTCGGGAATACCGCACAGGCCGAAACCGCCCGCCGCAATCAGCATGCCATCCGACAGCACCCCATCGAGCGCTTCAGTGGCATTGGCATAGATTTTCTTCATGGAAAACTCCCCCAATGACATGGTGATGCGGCAGGTTGTGCCGCCACGTCACGGGGAAGTCAATGAAACCAGAGGGCAATGGTATTTCTACCTAGCCCCGTCTCAGCCCGCCTTCTTGGCTGTCTTCTTGGCAGCGGCCTTCTTCTTTGGCGCAGCTTTTTTCTTGGTGCCCTTCTTGGCCGCACGCTCGTTGACCAGTTCAACGGCCATTTCCTGCGTCACGTCTTCGGGTTTTACGTCCTTGGGAATGGTCGCGTTGACTTTCTCCCATTTCACATACGGCCCGTAGCGCCCGTCCAGAACCTGCATCGCGCCGCCATCGGGATGCTCGCCCAGTTCCTTCAGCGGTTTGGCCGCCGCACTACGGCCCCGACCGGGGTTGGCCCGTTTTTCGGCCAGCAGTTCCACGGCCCGGTTCATCCCGATCTCGAACACGTCATTAGGGTCTTTGAGGTTGGCGTAAACCGGTTTGGCTTCATCGGCCAGTTGATGCATCAGGTAAGGCCCGAAGCGACCGAAATTCGCGCTGATCATTCCGCCTTCGGGGTGTTCGCCGATCTGGCGGGGCAGGCTGAGAAGGGTCAGCGCCTTGTCCAAATCCATGTCATCCTTGCTCCAGCCACGCGGCAGCGACGCACGGGGTGGTTTTTTGTTCTCCGGCGTCGGCTCGCCACGCTGGACATAAGGACCAAAGCGGCCGGATTTCAGCCAGATCTCATCACCCGCATCCTCGCCCAGAAGACGTTCGTCGCCTTCCGCGCCTTCACCGGCGATCGGACGGGTATACGTGCATTCCGGGTAGTTGCCGCACCCGACGAATCCGCCGGTGCGCGACGTCTTCAGGTGCAATTGCCCCACGCCGCATTTCGGGCAGATACGCGGATCCGACCCGTCCTCGCGCGGCGGATAAAGCTGCGGTGCCAGCGCTTCGTCCAGCTTGTCCAGCACTTCCGAAATGCGCAGCTCCGAGGTCTCGCCAATTGCAGCCGAAAACTCGCGCCAGAACTTGCCCAACAGATCCTTGTAGTCGCGATCCCCGGCGCTGACGTCGTCCAGCTGTTCTTCCAGATTGGCGGTGAACTCATAGCCCACGTACTGACGGAAGAAATTCAGCAGGAAGATGGTGACGATGCGGCCCTTTTCTTCAGGGATCAGCCGGTTTTTGTCCTTGCGCACATATTCCCGGTCCTGGATCGTCGTCACGATCGAGGCATAGGTCGAAGGGCGACCGATCCCCAATTCCTCCATCCGTTTGACCAAAGTGGCCTCGGTGTAACGCGGGGGCGGTTGGGTGTGATGTTGCAGGGCCAGAACGGCTTCATTCTCGGACAGGATGGCGGCCTTGTCATCGTTCGTGGCCTTTGTGTGCTGATCCCGCAATGAGGTCTTGGCAAACGGGGCAGGGTCCCCCTTCATGATCTGAGGCAGGCGTTTTTCGTCGTCATCCGTGACGTCATCGCGGCCCTCTTCATAGACGCGCATGAACCCGTCGAACAAAACCACCTGCCCGGTGGCGCGCAGACCGACCTGACCGTCGGCGCTGCCAATCTCGACCGTGGTCCGCTCCAGCCGGGCGGCGGCCATCTGGCAGGCGATTGTACGTTTCCAGATCAGATCATAAAGCTTGCGCTGATCCTCATCCGTGACCTTCAGCGCCTTGGCATCGCGGGTCATATCCGTCGGGCGGATACATTCATGCGCTTCCTGAGCGTTCTTGGCCTTGTTCTTATACATGCGCGGGCTGTCTGGCACGTATTCTGCGCCATATCGGTCGGCGATGGCGTCGCGGGTGGCAGTCACAGCTTCGGGTGCCATGTCGATGCCGTCAGTCCGCATATATGTAATGTAACCCGCCTCATACAGCCGCTGCGCCACCTGCATCGCGTGGCGGGCTCCCATGCCGAACTTGCGGCTGGCTTCCTGCTGCAGCGTGGATGTCATGAACGGCGCGCTTGGGTTGCGGGCGGCAGGCTTGGCCTCGACTGATGTCACGCTCAACGCGCGGCTGGTGATGGCCTGAACTGCCAATTCGGCTTGTGTCGAATTGGTCAGGTCGTGCTTGTCCAGCTTTTTTCCGGCCAGCGTGACCAGCCGGGCCTCGTAGGTCTGGCCGCGGGGCGTTTCGAACAAGGCCCGCACCGACCAGTATTCGACCGGCTTGAACGCCTCGATCTCCATCTCGCGCTCGACGATCAACCGCAGACAGACCGACTGCACCCGGCCAGCCGACCGCGCGCCGGGCAGCTTGCGCCACAGAACGGGTGACAGGTTGAACCCCACCAGGTAATCCAGCGCACGGCGGGCCAGATAAGCCTCGACCAGCGGCATGTCCACCTGACGCGGGTTCTGCATCGCCTGCGTCACAGCCTCTTTGGTGATGGCGTTGAATGTAACCCGGCTGACCGGTGTGTCTTTCTTGATCGAGCGCCGCTTGGTCAGCGCTTCCTGCAGGTGCCAGCTGATTGCTTCGCCCTCGCGATCGGGGTCAGTGGCCAGGATCAGCGCATTGTCGTCCTTAAGTGCGTCGGCGATGGCCTTGACGTGCTTGCGGCTGTCATTGCCGACTTCCCATTTCATCGAGAATTCATGCTCTGGATCAACCGATCCATCCTTCGGCGGCAAGTCGCGTACATGGCCGTACGAGGCCAGAACGGTGTAGTCGGGGCCCAGATATTTGTTGATCGTTTTTGCTTTGGCCGGAGATTCTACAACAACTACAGGCATTTAAGATGAATCCTTGCTCGACAGGCTTTGCACTTTGTATGGCGGTGCAAAATGTGTGCGGCAAGATCGAATTGTCAATGCGTACCTTGCCGCATCCAGTTTTTCCCGCAATTTCAGGGCTCTGGCCGGGCCAAATTTCTTCAAACAGACGGGGCCAAGCAAAAGCCGGTGATCAGGCTACTCGCGAAAGCAGGCCGCCCGCCTGCCGCTGGATTCGTCCGTCCAGTTCCAGATCCAGCAAGGCCGGGGCGATGGCCTCGGCCGAGGCGGCAATGTCCCGGATCAACTGGTCTTCGGCCACTGGCGAAGGACCCAGCCGCGCCAGAATTTCGGCCTGCAAGACTGACGCCTCTGGCATTGCAGGGGCGTCAGACGAAGGTTGAAGGCTTAGCGGAAGTTCCGGCGCCTCTGCCACAGATTGTTGCGGCGGCAGCGCGTCAATCACGTCTTGCGCGGAACGGACCAGCGTTGCGCCATCGCGGATCAGCAGATTGCACCCGGCGGCGCGGGCATCGAACGGGTGGCCGGGTACGGCCAGAACCTCGCGCCCCTGATCCAGCGCGTCCCGCGCCGTGATCAGACTGCCGGATTTTGCCGCCGCCTCGACCACCACAACCGCCTGCGCGAGGCCCGAGATGATGCGGTTGCGCCGCGGGAAATGCCGTGCCTGCGGCGTCACCCCCATCGGCTGTTCGGACAATCGCAGGCCCTTGCGTGCAATATCGTTCGCAAGATCGGTATTTTCCGCCGGATAAACAACGTCGACCCCGCCTGCCAGAACAGCCACCGTCCCGGTGTCCAGCGACGCGATGTGCGCGGATGTGTCGATGCCGCGCGCCATGCCTGAGACGACCGTATAACCGCACGCCCCAAGCTCTTTCGTCAGGTTCCGGGCCATACGCCCCCCGAGGGACGAGCAGTTGCGCGCGCCGACCAAAGCAATTGCGGGTTTTGCCAGTACGCTGATGTCACCGATGGCCCACAGCATCGGGGGTGCATCAGACAGGGTCGACAGGGAAGCGGGGAAGTCAGCGGCCCCAAGGCACAGAAGCCGCGCTTTTGCGGCTTTTGCAGCCCTGAGTTCCGCCTCAATCACGCCGGGTGGGCATATTTCATAGTCTTCGATCCCGGCGGCGCGTGCCATTTCCGGCAACGCGGCCAGCGCATTCTGCGCCGAGCCATGTTCGCGCAACAGTCGCCGGAATGTTGCCGGGCCAACCTTGCGTGAGCGCAACAGACGGAGCCAGGAAAACCGGTCCTCTTCCGTGGTGGGTGGGAGTGGGGGGTGATAGGAAGAAAGCTGCTCTTCAGTCATCCGTTGCTCCGCCTGATTGCAGAACTGGTTTACGGGATGCGGGGTTAACAGCCTGTAAATCGTTGAAAATTATATGCTATTTGCACAGGTGGTGTACTTTGGTTGCAGGATAACCATCGGAAAGTAAAAAGAAAAACCGCGATAGCTTTCCTTGCGCAGTTCGCGGTCATTCCAATGCAGAAATCAAAAAATCAGGCGCAGTGTTAACCCTGCGCCCTTGAGTCTCCAATTGATTCCCGCTCAGGCGGCCGATCCGCCCACTGTCAGGCCATCCATCAGAACGGTTGGTTGGCCGACCCCTACGGGCACCCATTGCCCGTCCTTGCCGCAGGTGCCCATGCCCGGGTCCAGCTCCATGTCATTCCCAAGCCCGCGAATGCGCTTCAGGGCGGAAGGGCCATCCCCGATCAGCGTCGCGCCCTTGACTGGCGCACCGATCTTGCCGTTCTCGACCCGATACGCCTCGGTGCAGGAGAAAACGAACTTGCCGTTGGTGATATCCACCTGGCCACCGCCGAAGCCCACGGCCCAGATACCGTCCTTGATGTCCGCAACCAGGGCGGCAGGGTCCGCATCGCCTCCCAGCATGATCGTGTTGGTCATGCGTGGCATTGGCTTGTGCGCATAGCTTTGCCGCCGCCCGTTGCCGGTGGGCGCGACATTCATCAGCCGTGCGTTCTGGCGGTCCTGCATATACCCCGTCAGTATTCCGTCTTCGATCAGAACCGTGCGGGAACTGGGCGTGCCTTCGTCGTCCACCGTGATCGAGCCACGCCGGTCCGCGATGGTGCCGTCATCGACGACAGTCACACCCCTGGACGCGATCGGTTGCCCCATCAGCCCGGCAAAGGTTGAACTGCCCTTGCGATTGAAATCCCCTTCAAGCCCGTGCCCAATCGCCTCGTGCAGCAGGATACCGGGCCAGCCGGGGCCGAGGGCCACTTCCATCACACCGGCCGGGGCAGGGACTGCGTCCAGGTTGACCAGAGCGATGCGCAATGCCTCGCGCGCCTTGTCCTGCCAGTCCGCCGGATCGATCAGCCCATCCAGACCGACACGGCCACCGCCGCCTGCCGAACCGCTTTCGCGGCGTCCGTTCTGCTCCACGATGACCGAGATGTTCAGACGGGTCATCGGGCGCACGTCGCGCACCAGAACGCCATCAGGGCGCAGAATCTCAACCTCCTGTACTGCGGCTGCGATGGTTGCGCTGACCTGAACCACCCGGGGGTCGAGATCGCGGGAAAACGCATCAATCTCGCGCAGCGTCTCGATTTTGACCGGAAAGCTGGCGGTTTCGATCGGATCCTCATCTGTGTAAAGCCGCTTGTTGGTCGCCCGCGGTGCCTCGGCCAGCGTGCCACCGCCATCCCCGACCGCCAGCCGCGCGGTCTCGGCCGCCCGTTTCAGCGCGGGGATCGAAACGTCCGTGGAATGCGCATATCCGGCAACTTCGCCCTGCACGGCGCGCAGTCCGAATCCTTCGGACGCATCATAAGACGCGGTGCGCAGGCGACCGTCATCAAAGACCAGAGATTCGGATTTGCGGCGTTCCACGAACAGCTCGCCATCCTCGGCCCCCGCCGTTGCCGATTGCAGCACCGCAAGCGCTTCATCATGCGGAATTGCGGTTTCAAAGGGGCGAAACGGGTCGTTTGACATGGCTTGGGGCCTTTCCGGTTTGATCCAGATCAAAAATAGCGTCTGTTTGACGCAAGCATTTTGCTTTATCTACCCGCAGGAATATGGTTTTTAACGCGGCCAAAGACAACGGGAGAGGTGTGGCCGATTCACACCTTTTCGCCAGGGACGCAAAGATCAAACGATCAGGACAGAAAATGAAGAATGCTTTGATGCTTTCGGGGTTTATGACAGCCCTCTCCAGCCTTCCCGCCATGGCTCAGGAGCTTGAGATTATCGGCAAGCCGACCGATGGCGGCATGGGTTTCCAGCCCGCCGCCACCAGCCTGGCCGAAGGGATTCGGGATCTGGATGGGATGATTCTGGTCATCATCACCGCCGTTTGCTTGCTGGTTGGTGGCCTGCTGCTTTACTGCATCGTGCGCTACAATCAGCGCGTTAACCCGAAGCCAGCCGGTTTCTCTCACTACACCCCGGTCGAGATCGCCTGGACGCTTGGCCCGATCCTGATTCTGGTCTTCATTGGCGCCTTCTCGCTGCCGGTTCTGTTCAAGCAGCAGGAAATTCCCGAAGGCGACGTGGTGATCAAGGTTGTCGGCAACCAGTGGTACTGGACCTATGAATACGTCGATCACGACTTTGCGTTCGACAGCTACCTGCTGGGCCACCCGGCCACCCTGGACGAAGGTGCCCGCCCAGCTGACGCTGACGTGACGCCGTTTGTTTTGGACGACGCGATGCGCGCCAAGCTGGCCGATTCCGGATACAGCGACGATGAATGGCTGTTGGCCACCGACACTGCGGTTGTCGTTCCGGTGAACAAGGTCGTCGTCATGCAGGTGACCGCATCCGATGTGATCCACTCGTGGACGATCCCGTCCTTCGGCGTGAAGCAGGACGGTGTACCCGGTCGTCTGGCCGAGCTGTGGTTCGAGGCCGACAAGGAAGGCATCTATTTCGGCCAGTGTTCGGAACTGTGCGGCAAAGACCACGCCTATATGCCGATCACCGTCAAGGTCGTCAGCCAGGAAGCCTATGATGAATGGCTGAAGAGTGCGATCGACGAATACGCAGGCCTGCCGCAATCCTATCAGATTGCTGCCAAGTAAACGCGACAGGGCGGGCTGGCCCCGCCTGAAACAACATGCAGGCTGCGCGGTAATCGCGCAGCTTTCGCCCACAAAGGACCGGAAATGAGCGACGCAAGCTTCAATGCCAGCACCGTGACCGCGAAGGGATACGCGGACGAGGCCAGCTTTGGCGATTATTTCGCCCTGCTGAAGCCGCGTGTGATGTCTCTGGTCGTGTTCACCGCGCTGGTCGGTCTGCTGGCGGCTCCGGTTTCCGTGAATCCCGTGGTCGGTTTTTGCGCCATTCTGTTCATTGCCATAGGTGGCGGTGCGTCCGGCGCGCTGAACATGTGGTGGGATGCGGACATCGACAAGGTGATGAAACGCACCAAGGGTCGTCCCATCCCGTCCGGCAAGGTTGAACCGGGTGAGGCGATGGCGCTAGGCCTCGCGTTGTCGGGCATGTCGGTCATCATGCTGGCGCTGGCTACGAACATCTTTGCCGGTGCGTTTCTTGCCTTTACTATCTTTTTCTATGTCGTGATCTACACGATGTGGCTAAAGCGCCTGACGCCGCAGAACATCGTGATCGGCGGCGCGGCCGGAGCGTTCCCGCCGGTGATCGGCTGGGTTGCCGCCACAGGCTCCATGACGCTTGAGCCGTGGCTGATGTTCGCTCTGACCTTCATGTGGACGCCGCCGCATTTCTGGGCGCTGGCCTTGTTCATGCGCACGGATTACGACGATGCCGGTGTTCCGATGCTGACGGTCACTCATGGGCGACGCGCGACCCGTGTGCATATCCTGATCTATACTGCGCTGCTGGCCATTCTAGCGGTTGGCACGGCCTTCTCGGGCATTGGCGGCCCGGTCTATCTGACCGTCGCCCTTGTTCTGAATGCGCTGTTCCTGCGCGGCGCATGGCGGATTTCCCGCCGCACCGAAGACGATGCCGAGGCGGACAATTTCAAGGTCGAGCGTGGCTTTTTCAAACTGTCGCTGTTGTATCTGTTCCTGCATTTCGGCGCCATTCTCGTGGAAGCGCTGCTGAAGCCCTATGGGCTGGGAGGCTGGTCATGAGCCTGCGCAAGAGCCACGAGTTGCACCACCGCCGTTTCAGCCGCAATCTGGGCGTGGGGCTGACCCTCGCCGCATTCATCGTGATCATCTTCGGCCTGACCATCGCCAAGGTTTCCAGCAGTTCCTTCACGGGTCCCGCTGTCGAGGTGCAGAACTGATGGCGATGTCGGGTCCTCAAAAAACGGTTGTGCAACTGGTCGGTGTGGTCGTCCTGATGGGCGGTTTGGCCTGGGCTGCGGTGCCGTTTTACAACTGGTTCTGCAGGGTTACGGGCTTTGGCGGCACCACCGGCGTCGCGCAGCAAGCCCCTGATGATATTCTCGACCGCATGGTCACGATCCGTTTCGACGGCTCCAAGGCCAAGGGCATGCCGTGGGAGTTCAAGCCCGTCGAACGCGAGATGAAGGTCCGCATCGGGGAAACCGGGCTGGCCTTTTACGAGGCCTACAATCCGACCGACAAACCCATTGCCGGGCAGGCGTCCTATAACGTGACGCCGTATTCGGCAGGCGGGTATTTCCAGAAGATCGCCTGCTTCTGCTTTGACGAGCAGGTATTGCAGCCGGGTGAGCGGGTCGAGATGCCCGTAACCTTCTTTGTCGACCCCGAAATCGTCGAAGACCCCGAAGCACAGTATGTTCATACGATCACTCTGTCGTATACATTCTACGAAATCGACCTGCCCGAGGGCTATGCCGCCCTTGACGTGCAGGCAGACACAAATACGAACTAACGCCTTAAGGTGAGGGACACTGATGGCACACGCTAAAGACCATGACTACCACATTCTGAACCCCTCGATCTGGCCGCTTGTTGGCGCCGTCGGTGGTTTTGTGATGCTGTTTGGAGCCGTCCTGTGGATGCACGGAATCACTCCGTGGATATTCTGGGCCGGTCTGGTGGCCGTTCTCTACACCATGTTCGCCTGGTGGTCCGAAGTGGTGGTTGAAAGCCGTCAGGGCGACCACACGCCAGTTGTCCGTATCGGTCTGCGCTATGGCTTCATCCTGTTCGTGATGTCCGAGGTGATGTTCTTCTTTGCCTGGTTCTGGTCGTTCTTCAAACATCGGATGTACCCGATGTACGACTATGCCGGCACCGAATACATCCAGCCGGACATCCACGCGGTTGACCCGTTCCACCTGCCGCTGATCAACACGCTGGTTCTGCTGTTGTCGGGCTGCGCGATCACCTGGGCGCACCACGCGCTTGTGCACGGCAATGACCGAAAGGCACTGGTGCAGGGTCTGGCAATCGGTATCGCGCTGGGTATTGCGTTTACCTTCCTGCAGGGTTTCGAATATTACGAACTGCTGGCCCACGGTGGTTGGGAATTCGGCGGCGATCAGTTCTATTCGAACTTCTTCATGGCAACCGGGTTCCATGGCGCACACGTGATCATCGGCACCATCTTCCTGACGGTCTGTCTGATCCGCGCACTGAAAGGCGATTTCACGCCCGAGAAACACGTCGGTTTCGAAGCGGCCGCCTGGTATTGGCACTTCGTGGACGTTGTCTGGCTGTTCCTGTTCTTTGCCGTCTACATCTGGGGTCAGGCCCCGCTGATGTAACTCCGCTTTGGTGATCCAATTGCAAAAGCCGCCCTTTGGGGCGGCTTTTTCTCTATCCGGGGCGCAAGATTGCGCCCCATACAATTGCTTGGTTGCAATTCGGGTCGCACGCCCCTTAACAAGACGCCGGTTCCTGCAATGAGGTTTGCCCAAGCCATGCGCCGCTTTCTGTTTCTGCTGATCTTCGGCCTTGCCGGTCTGGGCGTGCTGGTGTCGCTGGGCGTCTGGCAGGTGCAGAGACTTGCGTGGAAACAGGGGATCCTGGCCGAGATCGAAAGCCGGATCTCAGCCGAGCCCGTTGCTTTGCCTCCGCAGGTTTCGGAGGATGCCGACAAGTATCTGCCGGTCACTGTCTCTGGCGAAATGGAACCGGGCGAAATCCATGTTCTGGTTTCGGTCAAGCAGGTTGGGGCCGGGTATCGCATCATCCAGTCCTTCAGTACCGCGGATCGGACAATTCTGGTGGACCGGGGTTTCGTCCGGACCACTGCCAAGCAGGCGGAGCGTTCGACCGGGCCTATGGAGATCACCGGCAATCTGCACTGGCCCGATGAGATCGACAGCTATACGCCCGATCCGGACATCGATGACAACATCTGGTTTGCCCGGGATGTGCCAAATCTGGCCGCAGCGCTGGGAGCGGAGCCGGTGCTGTTGATTGCCCGCACGAAAACCGACCCGAATGTAACGCCTTTGCCAGTGGATGCGGCGGGTATCCCGAACGATCATTTGCAATATGCAATCACCTGGTTTGGTCTGGCTCTGGTCTGGGCCGCGATGACCGGGTACTTCCTGTGGCGCAGCCGTGCCAATACTGAGAGTGACGCGACATGAAATACATCTCGACCCGTGGGCAGGCGCCCGAACTGACCTTTGAAGAGGCGATGCTGACCGGACTGGCCCGCGATGGCGGCCTGTACCTGCCTGCCGAAATTCCGGTAATGTCACAGGACGAGATCGCCGCTCTGGCCGGTCTGTCCTATGAAGAAATCGCGTTCCGCGTGATGTGGCCCTATGTCAGCGGCTCGTTTGCCGAAGATGAGTTCAAGGAAATCATCGCCCGTGCTTACGAAGGTTTCGGCCATGATGCCCGGGCACCATTGAAGCAGCTAAACGAAAACCATTTCCTGCTGGAATTGTTCCACGGCCCGACGCTGGCATTCAAGGATTTCGCGATGCAGTTGATCGGTCAGCTGTTCCAGGTCGCTCTGAAACGGCGGGGCGATCGGGTGACCATCGTCGGCGCGACCAGCGGCGACACCGGATCGGCGGCCATCGAGGCGTTCCGGGGTCTGGATGCCGTGGACGTATTCATCTTGTATCCGCATGGCCGTGTGTCCGAGGTGCAGCGCCGTCAGATGACCACACCCGCCGATGGCAACGTGCATGCGCTTGCCGTGGATGGGGATTTCGACGATTGCCAGGCCGCGCTGAAGGATATGTTCAACGATTTCGACTTCCGCGATGGTGTGAAACTGGCGGGCGTGAACTCGATCAACTTTGCCCGTGTTCTGGCGCAGATCGTCTATTACTTTTCGGCGGCTGTCAGCCTCGGAGCCCCGCACCGCAAGGTCAGCTTTACCGTCCCCACCGGCAATTTCGGTGACATCTTCGCGGGCTATCTGGCCAAACGCATGGGGCTTCCAATCGACCGTCTGGTCGTGGCCACGAACCAGAACGACATCCTGCACCGTTGCCTGTCGGGCGAGGGGTATTTCAAGGGCGAAACCATCCCTTCGATCAGCCCGTCGATGGATATTCAGGTCAGCTCGAACTTCGAACGCGCGTTGTATTATGCCTATGGCGAAGACGGCGCCGCAGTGGCCCAATTGATGGACGAACTAAAGACGGGCGGCTTCAACGTCAGCCAGGGCGCGATGGAGGCCTTGCGTGAAAGCTTCGACTCCGGTCGCGTGTCCGAAGACGAAACGCTTGCGACGATCAAGAACACGCTCGCCCACAGCGCCGAGCTGGTTTGCCCGCATACCGCCGTCGGCGTCAGGGTCGCCGAAGCGCACCGCACGGCGGACGTGCCGATGATCACACTGGCCACCGCGCACCCGGCGAAATTCCCGGCTGCGGTCGAGAAGGCGAGCGGCGTGCATCCGCCTCTTCCATCCCGCATGTCTGATCTGTATGAACGTCCGGAACGGGTGACCCGCATTGCCAACGATCTGGGTGCCCTCGAGGATCATATCAGAAGGCATATTGCTGAGTGACTGTCAGACAGGACCAACTGAAGAACGGGTTTCGTATCGTCAGTGAACATATGCCGGGGCTGCAATCGGCGGCCATCGGTATCTGGGTAACCGCCGGCGGGCGGCACGAGCGGATCGAGCAGAACGGCATCGCCCATTTCCTTGAACACATGGCGTTCAAGGGAACCAAGCGGCGTTCCGCACTGCAGATCGCCGAGGCGATCGAAGATGTGGGCGGCTATATCAATGCCTACACCTCGCGCGAAGTAACGGCCTATTACGCACGTGTCCTGAAAGACGACGTGGCGCTGGCCATGGATGTCATCGGCGACATTGTCCTGAATCCGGTTTTCGACCCGCGCGAGATCGAAGTCGAGCGCGGCGTCATCCTGCAGGAGATCGGTCAGGCCTATGACACGCCCGACGACGTGATCTTTGACTGGTTGCAGGAGCAGAGCTATCACGACCAGCCCCTTGGCCGGACCATTCTCGGCCCAACCGAAAGGGTCAGTTCGTTCTCGCGCGAGGATCTGTCGGGCTTCGTGGCAGAGCATTACGGCCCGGATCAGATGATCCTGTCCGCCGCCGGCGCTGTGGATCACGATGCGCTGAAGAAACTGGCCGAGGAGATGTTTGGCCATCTGACACCCAGAACCGGCCTGATCGCCGAGCCTGCGCGGTTCACCGGCGGTGAGGCGCGGCAGGAAAAAGCGCTGGAACAGGCCCATTTCGCACTGGCGCTGGAAAGCCCCGGCTATCGTGACGATGCGATCTATACCGCACAGATCTACTCGACCGCACTGGGTGGCGGCATGTCCTCGCGTCTGTTTCAGGAAGTGCGCGAGACGCGCGGGCTTTGCTACACGATTTTCGCGCAGACAGGTGCCTATGCCGATACCGGGACAACCACGATCTATGCCGGAACATCGGCCGATCAGGTTGGCGAACTGGCAACGATCACCATCGACGAGATGAAGCGCGCCGCCGAAGATATGAGCGAGGAAGAGGTCGCCCGTGCCCGTGCGCAGATGAAGGCGGGGATGCTGATGGGGCTGGAAAGCCCCTCGAACCGCGCCGAACGTCTGGCGCGGCTGGTGCAGATCTGGGGCAGGGTGCCCTCGCTCGAAGATACCGTCGCCAAGATCGACGCCGTCAGCACCGAGGACGTCCGCGTCTTCGCCGAACAGATGGCCGTACAGGCCCCGGCAGCGCTGGCGCTCTATGGTCCGGTCTCGGGCGCGCCTACGCTGGCGCAATTGCAGGAGAGGCGTGCGGCGTGATGCTGTTGGGCAGACGCAAGCTGAAACTCGAAACCGAGCGGCTGAGCCTGCGTCCGCCTGTGCATTCCGATTTCAATGACTGGGCCGCGTTGCGGCGGGCGTCGCGAGATTATCTGACCCCGTGGGAGCCGATCTGGGCCCAGGATCACCTGAGCCGCAAATCCTTCACCAACCGGGTCTACTGGGCGCAGCGCTCGGTCGGCAGCAGTACGGCGATCCCGTTGTTCCTGTTTCGCCGCAGCGACAACGTACTGCTGGGGGCGATCACGCTGGACAACATCCGGCGTGGCCCGGCGCAGGCCGGAACGCTTGGCTATTGGACGGGTCAGGCGTTTGCCCGGCAGGGGTATATGCGCGAGGCCATCGGCGCGGTTGTGCACCACGCCTTTACACGCCTTGACCTGAGCCGGATCGAGGCTGCCTGCCTTCCTGAAAACAATGCCTCGCGCGGGTTGCTGGAAAGCTCGGGGTTCAAATACGAAGGCGTGGCGCAGTCATATCTGCAGATCAACGGGCGCTGGCGGACGCATGTTCTTTATGCCAGCCTGCGTTCGGACCGGCGCGGCAAGACCGACGCCGGGTAGGTGGCCCCAAAGGGGCCATCGGGGGCTCTGCCCCCGGCCGCGGCAAGCCGCGTCTACCCCGGGATATTCTTGGCCAGATGAACAAGGGGCATGACTTGGTCGCGTTCTGCGCTACACTCTCCTCATGCGCTGGGTGGTTCTGGCATTGATGGTAATCTCGGGAGCGGTGTCGGCGCAGGAGCGGCGACCGAGCCATTGTATTGCCATTGCAGACGCGGCACCGGGCATTGAGTATCTGCATAAGGCTGCGTGGACCGACCCGGTGCCCGAGTTTTCGGTGCGCATCAGTTACATTGCCCACGCATCGTTTCTGATACAGACACGGGGTGGCTTGAACTCGGTCACCGATTTCACCGGTTTCATCGGCAGCGCCGATCTGATCCCCGACGTGGTGACGATGAACCACGCCCACAATACGCACTGGACGGCGCATCCGGATCCTGCCATCCCCCATGTCCTGCCGGGTTGGGGCGAATTCGGGCAGGGGATCGAACACTATCTTGATCTTGGTGAATTGGTGGTGCGCAACGTGTCGACCGATATCCGATCGACCCTGGGTGGGGTCGAGACCAAGGGCAATTCTATTTTCGTATTCGAGGTCGAAGGCCTGTGCATCGGCCATCTGGGGCATCTGCACCATGTCCCTTCGGACGAGCAGTTTGCCGCGTTGGGACGTTTGGATGTGGTGATGGCGGCCGTGGATGGAGGCACGACCATGCCCCTGCCCGAGATGATCACTGTCCTCAAGCGCCTCAAAAGCTCGGTTATCATACCGATGCACTGGTTCTCGGGGTTTTCGCTGGATCGGTTCCTGATTGACATCCGGGATACATTCCCGGTGGAGCGTGACGGGGTTTCCGAGATCACGGTGTCGCTCAAAACGCTCCCCGACCGGCCAACCGTCGTGGTGCTGGAGCCGCAGTACCTGATTGATCTGGAATAAGACTTGTTGCAGCCGCGTGAGTTGGGCAAGGAAGGGGCATGATATTTAATCCCGCCGATGAAACCCTTGCCCGAAGGATCGAGGCTGAACTGGGTGACGCGATCCTGCGCCCTGTCGCGGCGCGATATCTGGAAGAACCGCGCCGCCGGTTTGCCGGGCATGTCGGCCTGCTGGCCGCGCCGCGCACGGTTCACGAGGTGGCGGGCCTGATCCGCATCGCATCCGACGCACGGGTGTCGGTTGTTCCTTATGGCGGCGGAACGGGACTGGTCGGCGGGCAAGTGATGCCGGACGGACCGCCGCCGCTGCTAATATCGCTTGAGCGGATGACGGCCATCCGGGCGGTCTATCCGTCCGAGAACGTGCTGGTGGCCGAGGCTGGGGCGATTCTTGCCGATGTCCAGGCAGCTGCCGAAAGCGCCGACCGCCTGTTCCCTCTGTCCCTTGCCGCGCAGGGGTCTTGTCGCATCGGCGGGAATCTCGCGACCAATGCAGGTGGGGTGAACGTGCTGCGCTACGGTAATGCGCGTGATCTGTGCCTGGGTCTTGAGGCGGTGCTGCCGAATGGCGACATCTGGAACGGGCTCAGCCGGTTGCGCAAGGACAACACCGGCTATGATCTGCGCAACCTGTTGATCGGGTCGGAAGGGACGCTGGGGATCATCACGGCGGCCGCACTGAAGCTGTTTCCGCGCCCGGCCGGTATTGGAACCGCGATGTTTCAGGTGACGTCTGCGCAGGCCGCCATCGATCTTCTGGCGCTTGCGCGGGACCAGTTCGGCGAAGCGGTATCGACGTTCGAACTGATCCACCGGCAGGGGCTGGAGTTTCTGTCCGAAGTTCTGCCCGCCATCCGGCAACCCTTTGCGGTGCCGCCGGAATGGTGTGTGCTGATCGAACTGGGCTTGTCGCGCGGGCTTTCTCCGACAGACACGCTTGCGGACCTTTTTGAACAGGCAAGTCAGCGCGGCTTGGTCAGCGATGGTGTGATTGCCCAGAACGAAACACAGCGTCACGAGTTGTGGTCAGTGCGCGAAGACATCCCCGAGGCGAACCGGATGATCGGCTCGGTCTCCAGCCACGATATCTCGATCCCGATTTCGCGTGTCCCCGAGTTCATTCGGCGCGGCGCGGAGATTGTGGCCGGGCTTGGGCCGTACCGGATCAATTGTTTTGGACATCTCGGGGACGGGAACCTGCACTATAACGTGTTCCCGCCAAAGGGCCGCGACAGATCCGAATTCGATGCGCAACGGGCCGAGGTCAAGCATGCGGTGCATGAGCTAGTGCACGAATTCGAAGGGTCCGTCAGCGCTGAACACGGGGTCGGGCGGCTGAAAACAGATGATCTTCAGCGCTATGGAGAGCCCGCCAAGCTGTCAGTAATGCGGGCGATCAAGGCGGCACTTGACCCCAATGGGATCATGAACCCGGGTGCTGTCCTGAAGGCATAGCTGCGGCCCGTGTGATACGGGCCGCGCACTGCACTTAAGAGTCAGGCAGGATCACCTTGTCGATAACGTGGATGACGCCATTGGACGTCTCGATATCGGCCTGAACAACATTCGCGTCGTTGATCATCACGCCATTGTCCAGATCGATCGTGACCTCGCCACCCTGAACGGTTGCGGCTTTCATGTCGTCGGACAGGTCGCCGGACATCACCTTGCCGGGCACCACGTGGTAGGTCAGAACGGCGACAAGCTGGTCCTTGTTCTCGGGTTTCAGCAGGGTCTCAACCGTGCCTTCGGGCAGGGCGGCAAAGGCCTCGTCTGTGGGGGCGAAAACGGTGAACGGCCCTTCACCTTTCAACGTGTCGACAAGCTCGGCGGCCTGAACGGCTGCAACGAGGGTTTCAAAGCTTCCGGCGCCGACCGCTGTGTCAACGATGTCCTTGGAATGGCCGTCAGCGTAAGCAGCTGTTCCGACGAAAAGGCTTGCTGCACCGGCGATTGCGAGTTTGCGAAACATGGTCTGTAATCCCTTGATGGAATGCCGTTGTTGGCATCCTCTGGGCTACGCGCCGCTCTCAAGAAGAGATCACTGAATATGTCGATAAGTTTGGGTTGAACACAATGTGAACCGCGCTAAGCCGGCGCGGTCGCATATTTCCATTCACGGTTTTGTGATTGAATCGAGGCTCACAGCCCCTCGAATTCACACAGGACGTGGACATCCATGCCCATGCCTTCCAGCACCTTGCGGCCGCCCAGATCGGGCAGGTCGATGATGAATGAGCATGACACGATCTCGCCGCCCAGCCGTTCGATCAGCTTGATGCCGGCAGCGGCGGTGCCGCCGGTGGCCAGCAGGTCATCGACGACAAGGATCTTTTCACCGGGCTGAATGGCGTCGTCATGGATTTCGACGATCGCCTCGCCGTATTCCAGTTTGTAGTCCTGGCTGATCGTGGTACCGGGCAGCTTGCCTTTCTTGCGGATCGGGACAAATCCGACGCTCAGCTGATGCGCTATCGCTCCGCCCAGGATGAATCCGCGCGCCTCAAGTCCCACGACCTTGTCGATCTGCTCGCCCGCATAAGGGTGCAGCATCTGGTCGATGGCCATGCGAAACCCACGCGGGTCTGCAAACAGCGTGGTGACGTCCCGGAACATGATCCCTTCATGGGGGAAATCAACGATGGTGCGGATATAATCCTTGACCGTAGTGTGTTTGGGCATGCGCGACCCCTTGCCTCGTGCTACGCGGGGTGTTTGGCCTATCCGTGCCTTTCACGCAAGCAAAGTTTGGATTTTCGGGCTCACCTGCGGCGCTTTGGCAGCGCCATGGGAAGGCCGTAGTAGCAGTAACGTCCCACAGGCAGCCACGACAGATGCGGCTTGCGCCAGTTGGGCTGATCTTTCAGGAGAAACGCCTGAGCGACGTTAAGGTTCATTGCTACAAGTCCTGTTTTATTGTTATGCACACGATATCTACATTCTCTATGCAATGTATATACAATGCGCAGCTAAAGGAATCGAGAATTTGACAGGGTCCAGAGGCGTGACACAGAAAATCGGTAAAGGTTCTACCAGGAAAAACAGTCAGTTGGTTCTGCGGCTGGACAGAGATGAGCGTGACGCTTTTGTCGAGTTATGTAAAGAGCTGGACACCTCGGCGGCGCGCGAAATCCGACGCTTCATTCGTGGGTTCATGAAGGAACACGCCGAGGGGTAGCGTCAGGCGGGGCGGCGCAGAATGGCGGTTGCAAATCCCATTCCGATCAACGCCAATCCGCCGAACCGGGTCATTGCGGTGATGACATTGGCACGTCCGATCATCAGGCGCAGTCGGTCGGCCAGCAGCGCATAGGCCAGCGCGTTCAGCCAGGCCAGCCCGACAAATGTAGCTATCAGGATCGTGAACTGCGGGCCCAGCGGGTCATCCGGGCGCAGGAACTGCGGCACAAAAGCGATGAAAAAGGCGATGGACTTGGGGTTCAGCGCCGTCACGGCCGCCGCATGGCCAAAAACGCCGCGCGCCGTCACCTCGCGTTCTGTGCGGACGGTGCTCAGCCCGCCAGACGGGGCGCTGCGCAGAAGTTTGATACCCAGCCAGACCAGATAGGCCGCCCCGACCCATTTCAGAACGGAAAACAAGGTGGCCGAGGCAAGAACCAGCGCCCCAAGTCCCAGCAGGGATGCCGTCATCGCCAGCAGATCGCCAAGCGCCACGCCGGTGGCCGAGGCGACGGCGACGCTGCGCCCTTTCGACAAGGCGTAGCTGAGTATCAGCAAAACCGTCGGCCCGGGGATCAGCAGCAGGGCGGTGGAAGCGGCGACAAAGGCCAGCCATAGATCTGTCGACATGAGGCATCCTGTAATTTCGTCTCACAGAAAGACTTGCCGCGCGGTTGCCGTCAAGCCTTACGTGGTTCGGTTGCCCATCGCATCAGCGCCTCAAGCGGGCCCCGCTTGAAGCGGCGGAACCACATCAGTGCAAAAAGTGTCGATGCGGCGCAGAACAGCAGTGCGTACCCCACGATCTGCGGCGCGGTCAGGGAACCGTCCAGCAATCCGGCCTCATCAAGAATGCCCATCCCGATCAGGATATGTGCCATGTACAGGGTCAGGCTCTGCCTGCCCGGCGCCACCAGGGCAGGGGCCAGTTTTGCCCGCTCGATCACTGGCCATAGTTTGAGTGACAGCCCGATAATCAGACATGCCGTCCCCGCGCCCGCCATGACATAGAACGGACCGGGCGGGATGGATTCAGTGCCCAGCCAGGCCTTCAGTTCGGGGTCGTGGATCAGCATTTGCGGAAATTGCGCCAGAACGGCGGCGGCGAAACCCCAGATGATCAGGCGGTGTTGAATGCACAGAGTTTGCAACTGTGTCCTCCCGATCGCCATCCCGATCAACAAGAACGCGGTCCAGGGCAGGACCGGATGCCAGCCATTAAACAGTGCGTTGCGTAGGAACCCGGGCAAGGTCCACAGGTCGGTGTAGGTCAGGGAGGTCCGGTCCCAGCCCCGGTCATAGTCGAAACTGAGCATCGCAAGCACCGACAGTGCGACAATCCCAAACGCGCCCAGCCACAAGCCGCGCGTCGTGGCGGTCAGGAACGCCGCGCCGGCAACAAAATACAGCGCGTAGAAATGCAGGATGTCCGCGTCGAACACGGTCATGTTGATCAGGCCCAGCCCGAATAGAAATGCGGCGCGGCGCAACAGCAGACTGGCAGAAATTTGCGACAACCCGATGCCAACCCCAGCCAGCACCACAAACAGCGCAGCCGCGCGCCCCTCCAGCGCATCGACCAGAGCCGAGGCCCAGTCACGGCCCGGTTCCACGCCGGCTGCAATTCGGAAATTGACCAGCACCATGCCGCAAAAGGCCAAGTAGCGGGCGGCATCCAGCGCCTTGAGACGTGTCATCGGTCCTCACATTTGGCGGTGGCCGGCTAAATATTTGCCGCCACACGATAATCTTCGTCAACATGGAGAGGTCGCCGCGCGTTTCAACCATGTAAAGTGCGAAACCTGCGCTGGCTGGCTTCGTGGCAACAGATTAAGATTCAATAAAGCACTGTACCCGAGCCTTGAAATACGGCTCAAAGCGTCAGACCTGTCATGCAAGCCTGAGTGTCGGAGGGGCCAATGGTACAGACGCAACACGCAAAACCGGATGCAAAAGCTGCTGTACCGGGTATCGCCCGGATCCGGCGCGCATTGACCGGGCTCGTTCTGGCCGGGGCCGTTCTGTATATCGGCGCGGTCAGCTACATGTACCTCAACCAGAAGTCACTGCTGTTCAAGCCCGAGGGCGAACTGCCCGAACCTGCTGCGATCGGGCTGGCGGATGTCGATGTGATCTCGCTGCCGATGTCCTACGGCACGGTATTGACGGCCTGGTCCGCGCCTTCGGCCATAGACGACGCGCCGACCGTTTTGTTCTTTCATGGTCAGTCCGGGAATCTTGGTGACCGGTCCGAACGGTTTCGCGAAATCCTGAACAGCGGATACGGGCTGCTTGCGCCCAGCTATCGCGGGTTTCCCGGAAGCGGGGGCGAGCCATCCGAACAGGTGCTGATTTCCGACGGGGTGCACCTGTTCGACAGGCTGAGCAGCGCTGGCGAGACCGTTGTCCTGCACGGCCAAAGCCTTGGAACCGGGGTCGCGGCCGCGGTGGCCGAACAGCGCCCGGATGCCAGACTGCTCGTGCTTGAGGCGCCGTTTACCGCAACGGTCGACGTCGCGGCCGAGCGGTATCCCTGGTTGCCGGTCTCAACCCTGATGAAAGATCAATTCGCGACGCGGGACATCATCGACGATGTTGCCGTGCCGACCCTGATCTTCCACGGCACGATGGACGAAACCATCCCGCTGCATCATGCTGAAGCATTGGCGGCTCTGGCCGGGGATACGGCGCAGCTTCATGTGATCCCCGACGGTACGCATAACGATCTCTGGTCGCGCGGCCTTTGGGACGTGGTCGAACAGAGCCTGACAAAAAACTGACGTCAGAGGACCCGCCCGGCGACCGCATCCAGTTTGGCAAGCAACACAGGGTCGCGCTTTTCCGGTGCGGTCAGAATCGCAAACTCCAGCGCCCGGTCGCAGCCATGCGGGCAGGGCGCACGCTCGGCCCCTAGCAAGGCCGGCAACCCCTTGACCAGCGCGCGGCCCTTTTCGGCATTGCCGGTCAGGGTGGCGATAATCGTGGTCACGTCAACCTCGCCGTGATCGGGATGCCAGCTGTCGTAGTCCGTGACCATGGCAACGGATGCGTAACAAAGCTCGGCCTCGCGGGCCAGTTTGGCCTCGGGCATGTTGGTCATGCCGATGACATCACAGCCCCAGTGCTTGCGATACATCTTCGATTCCGCCAGCGAGGAGAACTGCGGCCCCTCCATCGCCAGATAGGTGCCGCCGCGATGCACGGTGATGCCAGCCGATTTGCCTGCGGTCTCGCACGCATCGCCCAGACGCGGGCAGGTGGGATGGGCAACGCTGACATGGGCCACGCAGCCGGTTCCGAAAAAGCTCTTCTCGCGCGCAAAAGTTCGGTCAATGAACTGATCTACAATAACAAAATCGCCGGGTGCCATGTGTTCGCGAAACGAACCGCAGGCCGAAACCGAGATCACATCCGTCACACCCAGCCGCTTGAGCGCGTCGATATTGGCGCGATAGGGCACCTCGGTCGGCGAATGCACATGCCCCCGTCCGTGCCGGGGCAGGAACGCCATCTCGATCCCCTCAAGAGATCCGGTCAGAATCTGGTCCGACGGTGCCCCCCATGGCGTTTCGACACTGACCCATTGTGCATTTTCCAGCCCGTCAATGTCATAAATGCCCGATCCGCCAATGACGGCAATCTTTGTCTGGGTCACGTCGTTTCTCCGATCCAAAATTTCTTTCCTGAAATTTCTGAGCCGCCAGCGGCCATTTGACAAGTGGTTTCAACCGATTGTGCGCCTGACCCTGTGGACTGTGATCTCGCTATGTGCTCAGCGCATGGCAGGTTCCCGCCAGATGCTGTACCTCGCGGGGGAAATGGCGGGTACAAGGCGCGCTTCGCGCGAACCAATCAAAACCGACAGGACCGTCCAATGCCCCGAGCCTTGCTGGCAAGTTTTGCCAATCGCCTTGCCATACCCGATCTGCGCTGGATGCCGGACGAAGGCTTCACCCTGCCGCGTATCCGGATCGAGCTGCTTTCGGGGCTGACCGTCGCCCTGGCACTGGTGCCCGAGGCCGTGGCTTTTGCCTTCGTTGCTGGCGTACACCCCCTGGTCGGATTGTACGCCGCGTTCCTTGTCGGTCTGATCACCGCTCTGATCGGCGGCCGCCCCGGCATGATCTCGGGTGCAACCGGCGCTCTGGCCGTGGTCATGGTCGCGCTGGTGGCGGAGCACGGGGTCGAGTACCTGTTCGCCACGGTTGTTCTGATGGGTATCCTGCAAGTCATTGCGGGGGCGATGCATTGGGGGCGGTTTATCCGGCTGGTGCCGCATCCGGTGATGCTGGGCTTCGTGAACGGACTGGCGATTGTGATTTTTCTGGCCCAGATGGGGCAGTTCAAGGTGCCGGGAACCATGGAAAACACCGGCCATGGCATGGGCGGCGGTGAATGGCTGTCGGGCATGCAACTTTATACCATGCTGGGCCTTGTTGCTCTGACCATGGCGGTCATCTGGGTGATGCCACGTATCACGCGTATTGTGCCGGCCCCGCTGGCTGGCATCGTGGTTGTCGCCGCACTGGTGATCGGCTTTGGGCTGGACGTGCCGCGCGTCGGCGATCTGGCCTCGATCGAAGGCGGCTTGCCCGCCTTCCACATCCCGATGGTGCCGTTGAACTGGGAAACCTTCGAGATCATTCTGCCTTATGCAGTCATTCTGGCCGCGATCGGATTGATCGAATCCCTTCTGACCCTGAACCTCGTGGGCGAGATAACAGGCAAACGCGGTGGCGCATCGCAGGAATGTATCGCGCAGGGCGCAGCCAACGTCGTGACCGGTTTCTTCGGCGGCATGGGCGGCTGTGCAATGATCGGCCAGTCGATGATCAACGTGAAATCCGGAGGGCGCACACGTGTCGCGGGGATCGCGGCCGCCCTGTTCCTGCTGGTGTTCATCCTGTTTGCCGCCCCCCTGATCGAACAGATCCCGCTGGCGGCACTGGTGGGTGTGATGTTCATGGTCGTGATCGGCACCTTTGCGTGGAACTCGTTCAACATCATGCGCAAAGTGCCTCTGACAGACGCGTTTGTGATCGTACTGGTCACCGTCGTGACAGTGATGGAGGACCTTGCGGTCGCCGTTGTCGTCGGCGTGATTGTCTCGGCGCTGGCCTATGCCTGGAACAACGCCAAACGCATCCATGCGGTCACCCGCGATTCCGAGACTGAAAAAGGCGCCAAGGTCTATGAAATTCAGGGGCCGCTTTTCTTTGGGTCGTCGGAAGGCTTCCTTGAAATCTTCGACGTGCAGAACGACCCCGAAACCGTGATTATCGATTTCGCCGCCAGCCGGGTTGTGGATCAGTCCGCCTTGCAGGCCATCGAGAATATCGCGGCCAAATACGAGGCGGCAGACAAGCGGGTCATGCTGCGCCACCTGAGCCGGGATTGCCACAAACTGCTCAACAAAGCCGGACATCTGATGGTCGATAGCGACGACGACCCGGATTACGAACTGGCGGTCGACTATTCGGTCCGTACCGGCATATTGGGCGGCCACTGATTTTTGCGAGGCTCTGCCTCGCGCTCCGGGATATTTGGGGCCAGATGAATGAAGGATCCGTTTCTTCATCTGGCCGAAAATATCCCGGGGGAGTCGCGGCTTGCCGCGGCGGGGGCAGCGCCCCCCTTGTTCTGCGCCCTCAATCGTCCGGGCGTTCGAGCGCGAACAGCTCAGTAACAACCGAGTAGTCCCGATATCCAAGACGGGCCAGCGGTTTGAACGAGGTGACGTCAAATCGCCCGTCGCGGATATGCGCGTCATCGAGATGAACACCGATGACTTCTCCGAACACCACCCGGTTGGCCTCTCCGGGCAGGGTCACGATCTTTGTCAATCGGCATTCCAGAGCCGCAGGCGCGCCCTTGATCCGGGCGCAGGGGATGGTTTCACACTCGATCGGTGTCAGCCCGGCATGGGCGAATTCGTCAATTTCCTTCGGCAGACCTGCCGAACTGGCATTCATGGCATCCTGATGGGCATGCGCCACGACGTTCACGCAGAAAACGCCGGTGGCCTCGATATTGGCAATACTGTCCTTGCCACCGTCCTGATCGTGCTTGGTGCCGGTTGTGGCAAACATTACCTGAGGCGGCGTATAGGCGACCCCGTTGAAGAAAGAATAAGGCGCCAGGTTGTTGACCCCTTCCGCATCGCGCGTCGAAATCCAGCCGATCGGGCGGGGGGTGATGATGGCGTTGAAGGGGTTGTGCGGCAGGCCGTGGCCGTCTTCGGGGCGATAGAACATCAAGGTCTCCAAGCGTTTGCCCAAGGCGTATCGAAGTGCTAGGGCGAATTCCAGCAAGGAAAAGAGGGCGCGCGTGCAGCAATTCAAGATCAGGCCGGAACAGCCGGATGACTGGTGGGAGGTCGAGGCGCTTTATGACCTGTGCTTTGCACCCGGTCGTGAGGCTCTGTCTTCCTATCGTCTGCGCGATGATGTGCCACCGGTGGCGGGCCTGTCGCTTGTTGCCCGCGACGGGCAGGGTATTCTGGCCGGTGCGATCCGGTTCTGGCCGGTCCATGTCGGCGATCATGATGCATTGTTGCTGGGTCCGGTGGCGGTTCACCCGACCCATCAGGGCGAGGGTCTTGGCGGTTTCCTGATCCACGAGGGGTTGCTGGCCGGGCGCGAGAAAGGCTGGGCGCGGGTCATGCTGGTGGGGGACGCGCCCTATTACTCGCGGTTTGGTTTTTCGCTGCTGAAGCATGTGGAAATGCCGCCGCCAACAAATCCTGACCGTGTTTTGGGGCTGGAACTTGTGCCCGGAAAATGGGGCGGGGTGCAGGGCCTCGTATCACGCTGGACCCGCTGAACTATTGAAACGGCCCTGCTGAATGCCGATCTTTCTGACTGAGGAGGAGGCAGATGCAGAACGTGGTTCTTGTTGAAGAACTGGATGCCGACGCTGAACTGGATCGGCTTGCAGGGCATTACCGGTCCGCCGGTGGCGCGGGGGTGAAACTGCTTAATGCGCTTGGCGGATCAGCAGAATCTCTGCTGGATCAGTTGCCTGAGCCCGTGCGTCTGGGTCTGACCGGCGCGACGGAGCAGGCGCTTTGGATTGCCATGCATGCCGCAGAAGGATCGCGCCGGGCGATACCCGACCAGCAACCTTGGGTGAATACCGTCGTCAGCACGGCCATGGGAGCGGCAGGTGGTATGGGCGGTCTGTCGACGGCCCTGATGGAGTTGCCCGCAACAACGGCCATGCTGCTGCGCGCCATTCAGGGGGCCGCTGCCCGCGAAGGATTTGATCCGTCCGAGGAAGGTGTGAAATTCGATTGCGTCCGGGTCCTGTCTGCCGCAGGGCCCCTTTCAGATGATGACGGGGCTGATCTGGGGTTCTATTCCGTGCGCTTGACGTTGACCGGACCGGCCATGCAGCGCCTGATCGCGGCGGTTGCACCGCGCCTGTCGGTGGTTCTGGGCCAGAAACTGGCGGCCCAGTCCATTCCGGTTCTGGGTGCTTTGGCCGGAGGCAGCACGAACTATGTCTATTCCCGTTACTATCAACAGATTGCCCGTGTCCATTTCGGATTGCGCCGACTGGCGGTGGATGCTGACATCCCGCATGACGAACTTGTGCGCCGCTTGGCTTCGCGAATGAAATAACGCCCGACTTTTGCAGTCCCGCTTGGTAAGTACCGCATCATGTGGTATGTTTACCCTCAGCAGACCCAAAATAAGAGCAGAAATTCGGTCTGAAAAACAGGCGTTAATACCATTTGAAAGGCGGTAGCGTGAACAACGCGAAGCATTCGCCAACTTCTCGGCGCAAGGCCGGGGCTTGTCCTGTCCATTCACAGGCGGCAGCACTGTGCTACCGGATCCATCAAAACCGGCCCGAGATCCTTTTAATCACCACCCGCCGCTCCGGGCGCTGGATCATACCCAGAGGCTGGCCAATCCTGGGGCTCAGCCCGTCAGAAACCGCCGAGCGGGAGGCGTGGGAAGAAGCGGGCGCTGTCGGTCGGTGCGACAAAAAGGCGATGGGGCGGTATACTTACATCAAGCACCGTTCCAAGAAACGGACACTTTTGTGCGAAGTTGATGTGTTCGCGATGCTGGTAAGCTCACTGGCTTCGGATTTCCCGGAAAGCGACGAGCGTAAGCGGGAATGGTGCGTTCCGGAAAAGGCAGCTTTAAGGGTCAATTCGCCGGAACTTTCCGTATTGTTGCGAGATTTTGGGCAATATCCCTGCCAACTTCTGGCCGGAAGGGCTTGATATTACGGTATTGGTCGGTATCTATTTTGTAACACGTATTTTGGGCGAAACATGATTCAGTACGCATTGAAATGCAGCAACGGCCATACATTTGAAAGTTGGTTTCAATCGGCCGCCGCCTACGACAAACTTGCAGCTGCGGGCATGGTGACATGCGCGGTTTGCGGGTGTGTGCAGGTGGAAAAGGCGATCATGACCCCCCGTGTCCGGCCCGCCCGCAATGCCGTGGCGCGCCCGGAATCCGCGCCGGCCGAGCCCGCGCCGATCAATGTTGCAAAACCATCGCTTGAGATCGAAAAGATCCTGACGCAACTGCGCCGCCAGGTGGAAGAGAATTCGGATTACGTCGGTAAGGATTTCGCATCCGAGGCCCGCAAGATTCACCTGGGCGAAGCGCCCGACCGTGCCATTTATGGCGAGGCCAAGGCGGAAGAGGCCAAAGCCCTGATCGAAGACGGTGTTCCGGTCGCCCCGCTGCCATTTGTTCCCAGCCGAAAGACGAACTGACCCGTGCGGGTTGTTATCACCGGGGCCAACCGCGGTATTGGAAAGGCTCTGGCCGACAGGTACCGGAACAGGGGTGATGACGTCATCGGAACCGCGCGCGATGACAGTGCGCAGATTAAGCTGGACGTCGCAGAACCCGCTCACCACGCTGCCATGGCTGAACGGCTGATTGGTCAACCTGTTGATCTGCTGATCTGCAATGCAGGCGTCTATCTCGACAAAGGACACGGCATCGAAGAATACCCGGCAGACATGTGGGCGCAGACATTCGCGACCAATGTCACCGGCGTCTTTCTGACGGTCCAGTCCCTGTTGCCGAACCTGCGTGCGGCCAAAGGCAGGATCGCAATTCTGTCCTCGCAAATGGCTTCGCACACGCGCGCGCCCGGTGGCAGCTATATCTATCGTGCATCCAAGGCCGCTGCGCTGAATTTGGGGCGGAATCTGGCGGCAGATCTGCAGGGTGAGGGCATTGCCGTCGGCATCTATCACCCCGGCTGGGTGCAGACCGATATGGGTGGCTCGGCGGCCGCCATCACCGTGGATCAGGCCGTTGAGGGCCTGATCGAACGTTTCGACACGCTGAACCTGGACAGTTCAGGGTGTTTTGAAACCTATGACGGTCAGGCGCACCCTTACTGAGTGGCCAGTGCCGCCTTGGGAATCTCGTAAACCTCGCCGGGATCGATGAAGATCACCATCATGTCGCCACGCGTTTCGGAGGTTATTTTCGATGTCGAGCTGCTGGATTCCGGCTCGCCATTGGTGAAATAGATTTGCCGCACTTCGCCGGTGCTCAGTTGAACGGCCAGTGTCGCGGTTCCATCGTCGCGGCGACGCAGCTCGGCGTTGCACGAGCGCAGAGGTTCACCGGCAATGGCGGCGCAGGGAACGGTGCCCAATGCGTTCTTGCCATCGGTTCCGGCCAGTGTCGCGGATTGTGCAAGAGCGGACGAGGACAAAAGGGCAAAGGCAGCAGCAAGACGGTACATGAAAAAACCTCGTGAAGGATGTGTCAGACGCAGGCTGGCACCGCAGGAACCCATTGTAAAGTCGGCCTGCGCGCCAATCAGGACATCTTTGCGCCCTTGCCCTTGCGCCCCCCCTCGCTTATGAGGCTCGGGACCAGAAATAAAAGGCGCGGAGACACCTGCCCCCATGCCCGTACTCGTGATGAAATTCGGTGGCACTTCGGTTGCCAATCTCGACCGCATCCGCCGCGCGGCCAAGCGCGTGGGCGTTGAAGTAGCAAAGGGCTATGACGTGATCGTCATTGTCTCGGCCATGTCGGGCAAGACCAACGAACTGGTGGGCTGGGTCGACGAAACATCGCCGTTGTACGACGCGCGCGAATATGATGCGGTCGTATCTTCAGGGGAAAACGTTACTGCTGGCCTTATGGCGCTGACACTGCAGGAAATGGACGTGCCCGCGCGCAGCTGGCAGGGCTGGCAGGTTCCGCTGCTGACCACAAGCGCACACAGCCAGGCCCGGATCGAAGACATTCCGACCGGCAACATCAACCAGAAATTCGCCGAAGGCATGAAAGTTGCCGTGGTCGCGGGCTTTCAGGGCATCAGCCCCGAGGGTCGGATCACCACGCTGGGCCGGGGTGGTTCGGACACCACGGCAGTGGCCTTTGCCGCAGCCTTCGATGCCGAACGCTGCGACATTTATACGGACGTGGACGGGGTTTACACCACGGATCCGCGCATCTGTGAAAAAGCGCGCAAGCTGGACCGGATCGCGTTCGAAGAGATGCTGGAACTTGCCTCGCTGGGGGCGAAGGTCTTGCAGACCCGTTCGGTCGAACTGGCCATGCGTTACAAGGTGAAACTGCGCGTTCTTTCAAGTTTCGAAGAACAATCCGACGAGGCCGGCACTCTGGTCTGCGACGAGGAGGATATCATGGAATCCAATGTTGTGGCCGGTGTGGCCTATTCCCGCGACGAAGCCAAAATGACCGTGGTGTCCGTGGCCGACCGCCCCGGCATCGCCACGACCATCTTCACCGCGCTCAGCGACGAAGGCGTGAATGTCGACATGATCGTTCAGAACATTTCGGACGAAGGCCGGACCGACATGACGTTCTCTTGCCCGACCGACCAGGTTGCCCGCGCCGAAAAGGCATTGCATGCCATCAAGGAAAAGGGCGAGCTGAACTACGCCGAGCTGGTCACCGACAATGACGTCTGCAAGGTATCGGTTGTCGGTATCGGTATGCGTTCGCAATCGGGTGTGGCAGCGAAAATGTTCAAGGTACTCTCGGATGAGGGGATCAACATTAAGGTCATTACAACCTCCGAGATCAAGATTTCTGTTCTGGTCGACCGGAAATACATGGAACTTGCTGTTCAGGCACTGCATGATGCCTTTGAACTGGACAAGGCGGCCTGAGCATTTCAGCCAAGGGTTTTGCCTGACACCGTAAATTGGTTTGGCCATGGCGGACGGCACCGAAACTGAATCCCGCAAGCTGCTGGGGCGGCTGCGCGAAGAAATGGCGAGCGAGGCCGCCGGTCAGGAACGTCTTGACCGGATCACGCATCTGATCGCCGACAGTATCCGTGCCGAGGTCTGCTCGATCTACCTGTTCCGCGATCAGGAAACGCTGGAGCTGTGCGCCACCGAAGGGTTGTCGCCCGAGGCGGTACACAAGACCCGCATGCGCATGGGCGAAGGTCTGGTGGGCCGGGTGGCGAAGTCGGGCAAGGTGGTCAACACTGCAAACGCCCCTTCGGCGAAGGGCTTCCGCTACATGCCAGAAACGGGTGAAGAGCGGTTTTCGTCCTTCCTGGGCGTTCCGGTGCAAAGGCTTGGCGAAAAACTGGGCGTGCTGGTCGTGCAATCACGCGAGGCGCGCGAGTTTTCCGCCGACGAGATTTATGCGCTGGAAGTGGTCGCAATGGTTCTGGCCGAGATGGCCGAGCTTGGCGCCTTTGTCGGCGAGGGCGCGGCCCTGTCGCCGCTGCACCAGCAATCGGTCCAGCTGACCGGTGGTCCGGCGCAGGAAGGATCGGCCGAAGGCCATGTCTGGCTGCATGAACCGCGCGTTGTCGTGACAAACCCGATCGCGGACGACCCCCACCGCGAACGCGAGCGCCTGACCGAAGCGGTCGATGAATTGCGGGTGGGCGTCGACAAGATGCTCGAAATCTCGCAGGGCGGCGACAAGGAACAGTTGCAGGTTTTGGAAGCCTATCGCATGTTTGCCAACTCCAAGGGCTGGATGCGTCGGATGGAGGAAGACATCGCCCGCGGTCTCAGCGCCGAAGCTGCGGTAGAAAAGGAACAGTCTCAGGCCCGCGCGCGGATGGAGCAGGTGACAGACCCGTACCTGCGCGAACGGCTGGCGGACCTTGACGATCTCAGCAATCGGCTGCTGCGCATTCTGACCGGGCAGGGCAACACCAACGGGGCGGACCTGCCGCCCGATCCGATCCTGATTGCCCGCAATATCGGTCCAGGCGATCTTCTGGAATACGGGCGGTCGCTGAAAGGCATCGTTCTCGAGGAAGGCTCCGTCGGCAGCCACGCCACCATCGTCGCCCGGGCACTGGCGATTCCGCTTGTGGTGCATGTTGGTCGCATCACGACCGAGGCCCTGAACGGAGACCACATTCTGGTCGACGGCGACAACGGCGTCGTGCATCTGCGCCCCGAAGACACAGTAGTCAGCGCCTTCCGCGACAAGATCGCCATGCAGGCCAAGGCGCAGGAACGCTATGCCTCGATTCGCGATACCCCGACCGTTACCCGCGATGGAGAGCGGATCCATCTGGTGATGAACGCGGGCCTGATGGCCGACCTGCCGTCGCTGGGTAATTCCGGGGCCGAAGGCGTGGGCCTGTTCCGGACCGAGCTGCAATTCCTGATCCGCAACCAGATGCCCAAACGATCGGAGCTGGTGACGCAATATCAGCGTGTGCTGGATGCGGCGGGGGAAAAGCGCGTTGTGTTCCGCACGCTGGATATCGGGTCCGACAAGGTTCTGCCTTACATGAAGCACGTGGCCGAACCGAACCCGGCTTTGGGTTGGCGTGCGATCCGCGTGGGTCTGGACAAGCGCGGCGTGATGCGCATGCAGCTGCAGGCGCTGCTGCGCGCCGCCAACGGCCGCCCGCTGACCATCATGTTCCCGTTCGTGGCGCAGGCCGACGAATTCCGCGAAGCCCGCTGGGAGGTCAACAAGACCATCGAGCGGGAAAAACGTCTGGGCCATGTCCTGCCTGAGACGCTTGAAGTGGGCGCGATGCTTGAAACGCCGTCGCTGGCCTTCGCCCCGCAAAAATTCTTTGACGAGGTCGATTTCATTTCGATCGGCGGCAACGACCTGAAACAGTTCTTCTTTGCGGCCGACCGCGAAAACGAACTGGTGCGCCGCCGTTATGACACGCTGAACGTCAGCTTCCTCAGCTTCATCGAACGTATTGTCGAGCGTTGCAACATCTCGAACACACCGCTCAGTTTCTGCGGTGAGGACGCCGGGCGCCCGGTCGAGGCGCTGTGCCTTGCGGCCATGGGCATCCGGTCGCTGTCGATGCGTCCTGCCTCGATCGGCCCGGTCAAAAGCGTTCTGCTGCGGGCAAACCTGCAGGAAGTGCGCAAGATCATCGCCGATGCCCGGCATCGCGGCGAACAGTCGGTGCGGCCCTCGGTTATGGAGTGGTTGCGAAATCAGGGTTGATCTTTGCGCCTGCTTTGCCTATTCACCTCACGAGTGTTAGCGATAACATAACCTACGATACCGGTATTGCAGCGATCTGGTGCTAAGGTGATCCGAATGTGTTCTGAAGGAGCCCGGTCATGGTTTCACGCGTAATTCCCGTCAACCCGTTCGACCTTGTGCTGTTTGGTGCATCAGGCGATCTGGCGCAGCGCAAGATCCTTCCGGGCCTGTACCACCGTTTCGAAGTCGGGCAGATGCCGGACGAGGCGCGGATCATCGGCACCGCCCGCACGGAAATGGACAGCGACGGTTTCCGCGATCAGGTGCGAGCATCGATGCAGGAATTCGCGCCCGAGTTCAAAGCAGAAACGCTGGATCGTTTTCTCGAGCGGGTGGAATACGTACCTGTCGACGCGCTGGGTGAAAAGGGCTGGGACAAGCTGGGCAAGGTCCTGCGCGACGATGTTGTCCGGGCGTTCTATCTGTCGGTGGGGCCCAGCCTGTTTGCCGGGATTGCGCAGCGGCTGCAGGACAACGGCCTGGCCACACCGGACAGCCGTATCGTGGTGGAAAAACCCTTTGGCCACGATCTGGCTTCGGCCCGCGCCCTGAACGAGGGGCTGCGCGCCTGTTTCGAGGAACATCAGATCTATCGGATCGACCATTACCTGGGCAAGGAAACCGTGCAGAACCTGATGGCCCTGCGCTTTGCCAATTCCCTGTTCGAGCCGCTCTGGAACTCCACCCATATCGATCACGTTCAGATCACCGTGGCCGAAACGGTAGGGGTCGAGGGGCGCGGTGCGTACTACGATCAGTCCGGCGCCATGCGTGACATGATCCAGAACCACCTGGTCCAGCTTCTGTGCCTGACGGCGATGGAGCCGCCTTCGAAATTCTCACCCAATTCGGTACGTGACGAAAAGGTCAAGGTGATCGAGGCGCTGGAACCCGTCGCACCGGCCGACATTGCCCGCGGTCAATACCGGGCGGTTCATGGCAAAGGCGGCTATGTCGATCATGTCGGCAACCCAGCCAGCCGCACCGAAAGCTTCATCGCGCTGAAGGTCCATCTGGGCAACTGGCGCTGGGCGGGCGTGCCGTTCTATCTGCGCACCGGCAAACGCCTGCGCGCCCGTGAATCCGAGATCGCGGTGTTTTTCCGTGACCCGCCACACACGATTTTCCCCAATGTCGGTCACTTGCGCGGCAACGTATTGGTGATCCGCCTGCAACCGGACGAAGGCATTACACTGCGAACCACCATCAAGGATCCCGGTCCGGGCGGTTTCCGCCTGTCGGATGTGGCGCTGGACATGAGCTTTGCTGACGCCCTGGGCGCCGAAGCACAAGCGCCGGACGCGTACGAGCGTCTGGTGATGGACGTCATCCGCGGCGATCAGACCCTCTTCATGCGCGGGGACGAGGCCGAGGCCGCCTGGGCCTGGGTCGACCCGATCATACAGGGCTGGGAAAACCGCGGTGACCGCCCGGCGCGTTACGATCAGGGCAGCTCTGGCCCCGAGGAAGCATTGATGCTGATGCATCGCGATGGTCGCCGCTGGCGTCAGATCGGAGGTTAAACATGGTTCACTCTGTCATCACCGATGTCACCCAACGGATCATTGATCGCAGCGCGCCCCTGCGCGGTCCTCATCTGGATCGGATGGAGCAGGCAAGATCAAAAGGCCCGGCCCGCGCACATCTGTCCTGCAGCGGTCAGGCCCACGCCTATGCGAGCGCGGGACCGGATCAACAGGCCATGGTCACCGGAACCGCCGGGAATCTGGGGATCGTTACGGCCTATAACGACATGCTTTCCGCCCATCAGCCGTTCGAACGCTACCCGGCCCTGATCCGCGATGCGATCCGCGCAGCAGGCGGCACGGCGCAGGTTGCGGGAGGCGTACCGGCCATGTGCGATGGCGTCACGCAGGGCGAGGCCGGAATGGAGCTGTCGCTGTTTTCCCGCGATGTCATCGCTCTGGCCACAGGGGTCGCCCTCAGCCACAACACGTTTGACGCTGCCGTCTTTCTGGGTGTCTGTGACAAGATCGTCCCCGGTCTGGTGATCGGTGCGCAATCATTTGGCCATTTGCCGGCGGTCTTCCTGCCAGCCGGTCCCATGACCAGCGGGTTGCCCAACGACGAAAAAGCCAAGGTCCGCCAACAATTCGCCGCCGGAGAGGTCGGGCGCGATGCGCTCATGGCCGCTGAGATGGCCGCTTATCACGGCCCCGGCACCTGCACCTTCTATGGCACCGCCAACACCAACCAGATGCTGATGGAATTCATGGGCCTGCATCTGCCGGGCTCCAGCTTCGTCAATCCCAACACACCCTTGCGCGACGCGCTGACCGAAGAGGGAGCCCGTCGCGCCCTGTCGCTGAGTGCGTTGGGCAACAACTACACGCCGGTCTATCAGATCCTGGACGAGCGCGCCTTTGTGAACGGCATCGTCGGGTTGATGGCCACCGGCGGCTCGACCAACCTGCTGATCCACCTGATCGCGATGGCGCGGGCAGGCGGTATCGTTTTAGATTGGCAGGATTTTTCCGACATTTCCGCTGTCGTTCCCCTGGTTGCGCGGGTCTATCCAAACGGTCTGGCCGACGTAAACCATTTCCACGCCGCAGGCGGTCTGGGCTATTGTATCGGAACCCTGTTGGAAGACGGCCTGCTGCACCCCGATACGCTGACCGTTGCGGGGCAGGGCCTGCACAACTACACCAAAGAACCCAAGCTGGTCGGTGGCGAACTGATCTGGGAAGACGGCGCGGGCCACAGCCTGAACGAAAAGATCGTGCGCCCGGCCAAAGACCCGTTCCAACCCACCGGCGGCCTGTCCCGCCTGACCGGCAATCTGGGTACCGCCGTCATGAAGGTCTCCGCCGTCGCCCCCGAACATCAGGTGGTCGAGGCTCCGGTCCGCGTGTTCCACGATCAGGACGAGGTCAAAGCCGCCTTCAAGGCCGGAGAATTCACCGGTGACGTCATTGTCGTCGTCCGCTTTCAGGGTCCAAAGGCCAACGGCATGCCCGAACTGCACTCGCTGACGCCGATCCTGTCGATCCTGCAGGGCAGGGGACAAAAGGTGGCGCTGGTCACCGATGGCCGCATGTCCGGTGCGTCCGGCAAAGTCCCCGCTGCGATCCATGTCTGCCCCGAGGCGCTGGATGGCGGTGCCATCGCGTATCTGCAGGACGGCGACCTGCTGCGCGTCGACGCAGTGAAGGGGGAGTTGGAGATTCTGACGCCCGGCGTTCTGGACCGCACACCAGTCACCGCCGACCTTTCGGCCAACCAACACGGCACCGGGCGGGACCTGTTTGCGGCGTTCCGCGGCAACGTCGGCTCAGCCGATGCTGGCGCTAGTATTTTCGGAGCCTGAGCCATGACATCCAAAACCCAACGTACCCGCGAAATCTGCGCCCTGGCACCCATTGTCCCGGTACTTGTGATCGACGATGCGGCACAGGCCCGCCCGCTGGCCGAAGCGCTCGTGGCCGGTGGTCTGCCCGCGCTCGAGGTTACCTTGCGTACGCCTGCCGCGTTGGACGCCATCCGCGCCATGGCGCAGGTGCCCGGCGGTGTTGTTGGCGCGGGTACGCTGGTCACACCCGATGACGTGCGAGCAGCGAAGGAAGCGGGCGCGCAGTTCGGCGTCTCGCCCGGTGCAACCGACGCCCGGATTGCCGCCTGCGAGGCCGAGGGCCTACCCCTGCTGCCCGGCGCTGCCAGCGCCAGCGAAGCGATG